>DGRR01000040.1 GCA_002389995.1 Ruminococcus sp. UBA4383
ATAGTACCGAGGTTATTTTCGAGTTCTTCGGCAGTCATTCCTATGCCGTTGTCTGTTATTTTAATGGTACGGCTGTCCTTGTCAGTGGAAATCCAGATAGCGAAATCATCTTTTTTCATTCCTACGCTGTCATCTGTGAGGGATTTGAAATAGAGTTTGTCTATGGCATCGCTTGCGTTTGATATAAGTTCTCTGAGGAAAATTTCCTTGTGGGTATAGATTGAATGAATCATCATTTCGAGAAGTCTTTTGGACTCTGCTTTAAACTGTTTTGTTTCCATAAAAATACATCTCCGTTTGAAAATTAGCACTCTCACTCTCTGAGTGCTAAATTAAGTATATAACTTTTTTAAGTGAATTGTCAATAGCAAAGTAAAATGTTTACAATTTGTTCATATTTAATCGGACTTTTTCCAAAAGTATGTCAGATGAATTGCCTTTATTTCCGCTTTAAAGTAAAAATTGCCAAAAGAGAGTTAAATTTTTTGCTGTAATTTACAATTATATAAAATTTTCTTAAAATATTCATTCTTCTATTGCAATTTTGAACTCTTTGTGATATAATATTTGTATAAGTTCAACAATGTACAGCTTTGCGGGGAATACTGTGCGTTGTTCTGCCTTGAAAATCGCTTTTTGTAAATATATGTGTGCTTTTTGGTCATTTTTATTACAACTCGTATAAAAGTTGGTGAATATTAATAAAAAATAACTATTTATTTATGTCAAAAAAACGATTGAAAAGTATCTTTTAATATGTTATAATTGTTATTATTAAGGCAGTGTGAATTGTACGGCTTTATTTTAATAAATCATGGAGGTGGTCTCAATGAAAAGTTATTCCTACATCGCCAGAGATGCAAAGGGCAAAGAGGTCAAAGGAAAGGCCAATGCCGAAAATGAGCAGGAATTTCTTCAGAAAATGAAGGAAAGAGGCTTGTATCTTAAAGACTATAAGGAAGACGATTCAGAAAACTCAAAATCTATCTACAAATTCGAGATGACGGAACTCGCATTCTGCTGCCGTCAGCTCAGTGCCATGCTTACGTCAGGTCTTACCCTCGTAAAGGCTATCGATATCCTGACAAGAGAACAGGAAAACGAAAAAGCTAAGGCAATATGGCAGGACGTTTACGAAAACGTTCAGAAAGGTGAATCCTTCTCCTCTGCTATGGAACTGCACGCAGGTTCTTTCCCCGACTTCCTTATCTCAATGATAAGCGCAGGCGAATCAAGCGGTTCTCTCGACGTTATCATGGTGCGTATGGCAGACTACTACGCTAAACAGAACAAACTAAAAAATACTGTAAAGAGTGCCATGACTTATCCTATGGTTCTCGCTGTACTGTGCGTTGTCATCGTTATCTTCCTCTTTACCTTCATCATGCCGACCTTCATCGGAATGTATGAGGACCCCGACACAATGCCGGCACTTACAAAAGTACTCGCTGCTATCAGTGACTTCCTCAAAACTAAATGGTATATCCTCATTGCGGTTATCGTTGCACTTGTATTCGGCTTTAAGTACGCTATGAAAGTTCCTGATTTCCGTCTGAAATTCGACCGCCTTATCATCAAGGGACCCGGATTCGGACCTCTCGTTACAAAAATATATACAGGACGTTTTTCAAGAACTCTCTCCTCACTCTATTCAAGCGGTATTCCTATGGTTGAATGTCTCGAAAAGGCTTCGTCAGTTCTCGGCAACTCCTACGTTGACCAGAAATTCGAGGAAGTTATTGATGAGGTAAAACAGGGTTCTACCCTTTCGGACGCTATCACAAGAACAGAAATCTTTGAGGGTATGTTCTGCTCCATTATATATGTAGGTGAAGAATCAGGTGCGCTTGACTCTATCCTCGAAAAAACTTCCGACTACTATGAGGAAGAATCAGACTCAGCCGTTGCCCGTCTTGTAGGTCTGGTTGAGCCTATCATGCTTATCTTTATGGGTCTTATCATTGGTCTTGTAGTTGTAGGTATTTATCCCGCACTCTACGGTTCAATGGAAAGCATCGAAGGCGAATAATACGAAAGGTGGAAAAAATAAATGCTTTCATTTGATATAACCGATAGAAATATACGAGTTGTTAAGGGCGTTGAGAGTAACGGAAAAATAAAAATCAGCTCCGCTGCTACCCTTAATATTGAAGAGGAACTCATCGTAAACGGTCACGTTAAGGATATTCCCAATGTTGCCACTCTCATAAACGGCGTTCTCAAAAAGAATAAAATGCCCGACAAAGAGGCAATCGTCAGCATCTCCTCAAACCTTACAATATTCAAGGAACTGAATGTTGCAAAATCAAAGAATCAGGATTTGTCAAAAACCGTTAAACAGCAGATGCAGGCTGAACTTAACCTCGATGATACTTATTCCGTTACATACGTCATCGTAGGAGAAGCAGAGGAAAAAAGCGATATGGGCGAACCTGTGTACAAGGTACTCGCTACCGCCTGCCCCTATGAAATCGTAAACAGTTACAGAGAAGTTTTCAAACTCCTCGGTATCTCTCTCAGGTCGGTAATGGTAGGCTGTAACTGTATCACAAAGGTTCTTCTCGCTGATACAAAAATTAAATCAAAAATGCCCCTGCTCGCTGTCCAGATAGACAACAACTTCATCTCTCTCAACCTCTATGAGGACGGTCAGCTTTCATTCTCACGTTTCGCTTCAATTGATGCCGCAGACTACGGCGGTTCAGATGACTACGTTTTCGAGGCTGTAAACGAAAATATCTTCCGTATGCTCCAGTTCCACAGAAGCCGCAGCACAGGTGAAACTATCGAAAATGTAATCTTCTACGGTGATACTCATGAATATGTCAGACTTACGGACGAACTCGAAAAGCTCGACCTCAATACAAGCCTTATCAATGTTCCGCCCCAGATACACGGCCACGAAAATCTTGAATTTTCACTGTACGCAAACGCTATCGGTGCTATGTTCAAGAGAAACAAGGATACAGAAAAAATTAACCTCCTCGAAACCGAACTCGGTGTTGCCATTAAAAACAAGGTAAGAAATGATAACGCAGGAAACGGTCTTATGCTCGGTGCAGTCGCTGTTGCCGCTATTATCGTAGGCGCAGCATGGGGAGTGCAGTCAATAAGAGATGCCGCTATCCAGAGCGATATCGACGAAATTCAGGAATTTCTCGATGACCCCGAAACTAAGAAGAAACTCGCACATCAGGAAAAACTCCTCGGTATTCAGGAAAAAGTTGACTCATACAATACAATGGTAGTAAACGCCCATGACGCTTTCTACTCACAGCCCGTTATTGACGGAGAGGTTTATGAGGCTCTCGAAAATACCCTCGAAAAAACAGCAGATGAACTCGGTGTTGAAGATGCTATGGTTTTAAGCCCTGATTATACTGAAGGTATACTTAAATTTACCGTAAGCTGCGACGGCACAGAAGATATGGCTCAGAAACTCCCCGGTGACTACGTTGAAAATCTCCTCGACAAGTCAGTTACCGAAAATGGCGGATTTTTTGAAAATGCCGCTTATGAAGGATATAAGCTTTCAATTTCAACAATTACAACAGAAATCCCCGGCGCAAGAAGCGGCGATGATGAGGAAGAGGAAGGGGAAGAATCATCTTCATCAAGAGTTACTGTTGAAGAATCCGAAAAAGTTACCTTCGATGTTACTGTTGCCCTTAAAGTCAATAAGAGCGCATATCATGAGGAAGAATCCGGTGCAGAAGATGCTGATGCACCTGCAAAGGAATAATAAGGGAGGCTGATTGAAATGAAACTGAATTACAGAGAAAAGGTTATTCTTGGTATTCTCCTCGCCGTGATTATCCTCATAGCAGGATTTGTCGGACTTGTAAAGCCTAAGTCTCAGGATATCGAAGACGATACCGCACTCAGAGAAACCAAACGCACTGAACAGCAGGAAGTTCAGGACAAAATTGACCAGATTGAACCACTCAAAAAGAAAATAGACGCAACTTATCAGGAAACAAACAAACTCGCAGAAGATTTCGTTCCTATGGAAGAAATAAACGATACATATATGCTCGACCAGTATATGAGAGAATATGCTGATGAAAGCGAAGTTAAAATCCTTGACCTCCAGCTTGAGGAACTCAATTCACAGGTACTTAAATATTATTACTTCACTCCCGAAGTTCTTTCAGAAGACCTCTTTGCAGCTTCTGACCTCAACGGCGACGCTCAGACTGCTTTTGACCAATTAAGCGCAGAAAGCAATTCTCTCTCCGAAAGAACCGAAGAGGAAGTTGTCGGCACTCAGTACGCTGTAAAGGTACAGGGTACAAGAGAAAATATATGGGCATATATGAAGGCTATCGAAGACATAGGCGATACAAGAATTATAAGCTCAGTTAAGTTCCAGGATTACAGTTTCGGTGAACTCATGGACGATACAGTAGCTGAGGGCGAAGGCGAGACAGAAGTAGATTTCATCGTATCATTCTACTCAGTATATGAAATGGCAAAACCGGACACAGAAGCAGATTAAGTTTGTTCACGCTGTAGGTAAAAGAGATATATACCTTAGAAAGGCGGTCAGAAAATGAAAACGGAAAAGAATAGAAAATTAAAAGGTACCGTTCTGCTTGCCGTTGTTGCCACAATGGCTCTGCTCATAATCTTTATGGGTACGACATTGGTTCTCGCAAGTGCGGCTAATAACCGTGCGCATAAAACCTATGCAACTACTCAGGCAGAATATACCGCACAGGCAGCTATCAAAGCGTTTACAACTGCTCTCGAAGCCAGGAAAGATGAGGACGGCAACGATATTCCTCCTACTATGATGGCTGCTGTACAACAGTTAAGCGGTGCTGCTTATCCGAATGTAGTAATAAACAATACTTCAATAGGCAGAATCGGCTTCTATGATGTCGATAACGTTTTCCCTGCCGAACAGGAGGCTGACGGCTGGGTTCCAAACAGAATCAAGGTTGAAAACCTCGGTGCCGCAGATGAATACGTTTTCGGCAAGAAAAAAGTTGATGAGGACCCCGTATGGTTCCAGCCCGACAGATACAGAATTACTGCTACCGCAAGACTCGGCAGTAAGGACGAAAAGACAGTTTCCCTCTATATGACTGCTAAACCTATACAGAATTCTGTAAGCGAGTCAATTGAAGGTCTCCAGACTGTCGGTGGTTCTGAATTACCTCCAACAGATGGTCAAAATTACTCTGGTGCGCTTGTTATAGGTCTCGAAAATACTGATGCATCTCATGAGTATTCAATTAATAATACAGTAGATTTAAACACCTATATGACATTTATTAACGGAGATCTTTATTCGCCCGGACAAACAAGAATTCATGTTAATTCAAATGATTTTGGCATGGTTGTTACGGGAAATTATAGAGTTCAGAATGATAACTGGATAATTGTTGACTATGCTCCTGCGAGTACTACTCCTGAACAAAAAGAAATACCCTATCTGTATGTTGATGGAAAATTAAGCTTTGAAAGTCAGGGTAAGATTGTGAACAACCAAGACAGCCCTTTTAATATGTTTGCAGGTACTATTAACATTCCAAAAACAGTTTCGTTTGATTTTCCCGGAGTTGACCTGTATCTTATGGATGACGGAGGCGATAATGTGCTGACAAGTACTGGTTACGAAAACGGAAAACTAATCAGCTGGGCTAACTCGGTAGTTACAGGTACAGCACAGAATCCTTTTGCATCCAATGGTGGAAGTATTTTCTGTAATGGAAATCTTAAAATTGGTGGAACTCATATAGGCGGAGATGTGAGAGTAAAAGGAAACCTTACAATAAGCCAGAAAACTGTAATAGACGGAAGTCTTACTGTTGGTGGCACACTCAAGGTAGATGATAATTTGGAAGTAGGTACTTCACTTGAGGCAAACAAACTTGTAAAGAACAGCAATATCAAAGTACACGGTTCCGACATAAATCCTACAATAGAACTTAACCCCGGCTATACAAAACAGGATAATGCAAGAATGGGCGTTGCAAAACCCGGATATACCGTCTATAACAACAACCATTACGATTTTGAGGAAGTAATTATTGATCATACTTACTGGATTGAAACTAAATATAAAGATAAGTTTGGAAATGAGTACGGAGAATATACACCAGTAGGTCATTATTCTAATGGATATTATTTAGAGACAGATTCCCACGGAAATGAAACAGAAACTCTTACATCACAGGCTTTTACGGCTTATGATTCATCTGGTAATAAAGTTGATTCATGGAATATGGGCAACGCAGTTGAGGAAGTATGGGTTGAAGTCGATTCAAGCGGAAATCCCCTTACCCCTCCGGAAGACCATATAACTACCGAAACTGTAAGTTTCTTTGACGGTTCAGGCAATAAGGTTGATTCAAGCGTTGCAATGACACTCTCAGGTATAGCACCTGCAACAGGCGAAATCTACCCCGAAAATATGAAGCGTGAGAAAATTTACGGTGATACTTCTCTCGATTACACTTGTCTTGATTCTGAAGGAAATCCAACGGTTGTTGTTACATGTGACTCCAATACTCAGATTGTAAAAAATATAACCGATATGCAGAAAAAGGTAGGTATGCTTCCTAACGGAGATACTCCCACATATATAACAGCCTGCCCTGAAACTCCAGATGCGGCTCATACATACAACGGAAATGTTCCCAATGTCATAACCGAAAGTTGTGTTATACAGGGTTCTTTAGATCATAATATAAGAATTGAACAAGGTGCAAATGATATATGGGTTATCCTTAGAAATTGTACATTTGGATCAGAGAAAGAAATAGTTGTAGACAGTAGTGCAACAGGTTCTGTAAAATTCTTTGTAGAGGGTGAATTTAAATGCGAGAAATCACATATAAGACCTGACAATATTACTGATGGCTGTACAGTGAACTGGACAGACAAGATGAACATTGAATGGTATGGTGCAGAAGGATCAATGGTACATTTGTATAACGGAGGTACGATATGCGGTGCAGCAAGAGCTCCTAAAACTACTCTTAAAGCAGATGGTAGTGATAATATAATGAAGATTGACTATGTAGGAAAATATACAACTGAAGAAGATATGGTTACATCATGGATAGGAAATGCCCTTTTCAAAAAATTTGAAAATCAGAATAACTTTAGAATCGCTTACACTCTCGCAGGCGATGACAGCGATTCTTCCACACTCAAAACCGCTCTCGGTGACTACGAGTTGAGCTATTTCGCAGAATATTAAGGAGGTATGTCTTATGAAAAATAATAAAAAAAGTCTCAAAGGCATGACCCTCGTTGAAGTACTCGTTGCACTCGCAGTATTCGCTATGCTCTCGGCAATTCTCCTCGGCTACGGGGCATATGTTGACAATACCTCAAAGGCTACAAGAACTCTCAAGGATAAGGTCGTTGAGGAAACCCACTACGCATCTTCAAAAAATGTAAAGTATAAAAAAGCTGACGGCTCAGGAGATGAATGCCTCGACAGTCAGAAGGCTGAAATAGTTATCACTATGTCTGACAGAAGCGGCTCATTCTATGAGTATATAGACCCCGACCACCCCGAAAACGGTCTCAGGGATACTCCCACAAGTTACAATGACCCCTCTGAAACATTTGAAGTAACAATATACGATACAGAGAAAGTTTATGACGAGTCACTCCGTTCCGAAGGATATTCCGATACGGAAATTACTGCAAAGAAATCTCAGGCGAACGGCCGCTCCGATATAAGCTTCATCTATGACAGCAGAGTCGATAACATCGACCCCGACGGCAACAGTCTTGATGATAAAATGAAGATTGTAGCATGGTCAAACTGATGGGGAGGCAGTGATATGGAAAACGAGAAGAAAAAAGCCCTCAAGGGTTTTACGCTCATTGAACTTATAATCGTTATGGCTATCGTTTCGATACTCATGCTCGCAGTTATGAAGGTATCACAGCCCGCTATAAAGATTATGAACAATACTGCCAACTCTGAAAAGACTTACGGATATACCGACAATATACGCTCATATTTGCAGGCTCAGCTTGAATATGCAGATGCTTTGTGGGTAGTGCCTGAAAGTCAGTTCGGTTCGGCATCATTTATAAGTATGCGCCATCCGCCTGTCAGCGGTGCAGTTACTACTGTTGAACTCGATGACCTCGATGATGCCGTTTATGACTTCTTTGACGAGAACTATTTTGGAACTGTAACTTACAGCGGTTCAGGCAGTTCAGAATTTGACATAAGACCTATGAGAGGCATTGTAAATGTACTGCGCCTTGTAAACCATGATGACGGAACTTTCAAGGCAGGTCAGGTAACTCTCAGGTCGTATACATTTGACTCTTACAGCGGTGCATATGATTCTCCCTCAGGTATCAGCGAAGTATCAAGAACTTCAGAAGAACTTGCAATAAATGAAGCTTATTTCAATGCATATGATGCAAAGGATTATTCATTCAGCTATGCTCTCGGTGCTTATGACCTTGAGGGTGACGGCGGCAGCGGGACAGAAACCTATAAAGCCGTTCCCGAACAGAAAAACGGTGAAAAAGCCGTTATCAAGGACTATAATGACCTCGCTGTTTCAATTATACTCAATACAGGTGCTGTCGATGACAGCGCAGGTTACAGACGTTTCAGAAATCCTTCACAGATTTCCGTTGCAAATATCCCCCTCATAAACATCAACTACCATAACGGTAAGGTTATCGGCAGAAATTATGTAAATACCTCCGCTATGGACGCTATGAGTACTCCTATACCTCAGATAATTACATGGGGTAATGAACACGCAACCCCTATCCCCTCTGAGGCTGACAGAACTTCTGTAAAAGGATTCTATGCTTTCCCGTGGAACTCCAATCCTTCGGGAGATTATGACGTAAATTTCAGTGATGATATTTATTTCATCTATTCATACGCAACAGACCTCGAATAAAATAAAAAAAACAGGCAGCAGTCAAGTGCTGCTGCCTGTAATTTATTTACTGTTTATCCGCAAAGAATCCGAGATACCATTGTGCTATCTCATTTCCCCACAATGCGCCTATGGCAATTCCTATCGAAAGAAACGGTCCGAATGCAAATTTTGATTCGCCTGTGACTTTCTTGTAAAGTATGCCTGCGGCTGCGGCAATTATTATGCCAAGTAATGTTGAAACGATAACAGCCTGCGTTCCGAGAACCGCACCTGCGGCAATCATCAGTATCGTGTCGCCAAGTTCTATCGCACGGAAATCTTCACCGTATTTCTTCTTTATAAATCCACGGCTCACTTCACCGATTACAAAGAACGGAATACTTATTGCAAGCGCACCTATTATCCTGTGCTTTATCGGGATTTCGTCCGTGAATATCGCAAGCGGAACAGCAAGCAGAAATATGAGTCCGACAATTATCATGTCGATTTCCATTGTGTCCCAGTCCATGAATCCCACTATTATAAGCAGGGACATGAGAACACAGGTTATTATGGATTCAGCATTTATATCCAGAACAATAAATGTAAGTACATAGAGAAAGCCGTTGAGACTTTCAACTATGGGATAGCGGGCGGATATCTTCGCTCCGCAGCTGTGACATTTTCCTTTGAGCATTATCCAGCTGAATACAGGGATAAGGTCTATGGGTCTTATCTTTGCTCCGCAGGTCATGCAGTGTGAGGCTTCTTCCTTTTCTTCTTTGGTTCTCGAAAATCCGAGTATGGATTCGTGTTTCGGCAGCCTGAGTATGACTACATTGAGAAAGCTCCCTATGCATATGCCGTAAAGGAATATGACAGCAAGAAACATTATTTTGAAAGGCAAGTCGGTAAATTCACTGTGAAGCATACCTTCAAATTCAGACATTGTATTTATCCTCCTTTCATAAAGATTATATTAAACGACAGGATTTTTCCCTGTCACAAGACAGAACATTATGCCGTTTATTACAATAATATTATAGCATAATTTAAAGAAATTTCAAGTATAAATTAAGAGCCGTTCAAAAAAATACTAATAAGGCTCTGGAATATCGGAGGTATGTTATGAGAAACGAGAGAATTGGCGATTACCTTGTCAATCAGGGACAAATCACACCGGAACAGCTTCAGAAAGTTCTTGAGGCTCAGAGAGAATCCAACGGGTCAAAAAAATTCGGTGACATTGTTGTTGAACTTGGATTTATGTCCGAAGTCGCTTTCACAAAGTCACTCGCAGGAAAACTTAAAGTAAAATATGTTGACCTCGATTCTATTGAAATCAATACTGAGGCTGTACAGAAAGTGCCTGAGGCTCTTGCAAGAAAACATACGGTAATCGCTATTGCCATTACAGGCAAAAGACTTACTGTCGCTACAAATGACCCTGTAAACTTCATAGTTCTTGAAGATATCAAGGTTTCAACAGGTATGGATACAGTTCCTGTACTCGCTACCACAAGTGCAATCAATAAGGCTATCGGTAAGAATTATTCAATGCAGAATGTTGACAGCGTTGTTGACAGTATCGCTGCCATGAATAATGACCTCGGAAGCGCTGAGGACGAAGAATCCAAGGACAGAGTTGAAAGCGCACCTATCGTTAAGCTCGCTACTACTATCATAGAAAACTCTTACAGAGCAGACGCTACCGATATTCATATCGAGCCGTTCAAAACCTATACGAGAATCCGTATCCGTGTAAACGGTGACCTCGTTGAACTTATGAATATATCAAGTGCGGTTCACAGCGCACTCGCTACCCGTCTCAAACTTATCAGCGGTATGAATATCGCCGAAAAGAGAATCCCGCAGGACGGACGTTTCACTCAGGTCGTTGACGGCACTACACTCGATGTCCGTGTGTCCTCACTTCCTATGGTAAACGGCGAGAAAATAGTTATCCGTATTCTTTCAACAGGTCAAATCGCCCTGCGTAAAATTACCGACCTCGGTATGTCGGAATATAACTACCAGCTCTTTGAATCAATGCTCAGAGTTCCCCACGGGGTTATCCTCGTTACAGGTCCTACCGGTTCAGGTAAAACAACTACCCTTTATGCCGCACTCGGTGAACTCGCTAAACCTAATGTAAACGTTATCACAGTTGAAGACCCTGTCGAAAAAGCTATCGATGGTATAAATCAGTGTCAGGTTAATGCCAAGGCAGGTATGACTTTCGCCGCTGCCCTCCGTTCTATTCTCCGTCAGGACCCTGATATCGTAATGGTCGGAGAAATGCGTGACTCGGAAACCGCAGATATCGGTATCCGTGCCGCTATCACAGGACACTTGGTTCTTTCAACACTCCATACAAATGATGCCGCATCTACCGTTGTACGTCTTATAGATATGGGTGTTGCTCCCTATATGGTTGCTACTTCTCTTATCGGTGTTATAGCACAGCGACTTGTAAAAGTTCTCTGCCCCGAATGTAAAGTCCCCAGAATGACTACTGAAGAAGAAAATGACCTCCTCGGCGTTGAATCTTCTATACAGATTTTCGATGCAGGCGGCTGCCCTATGTGCAATAACACAGGCTACCGTGGAAGAACTGCCATTCATGAAATTATCCACTGTACCGCAAAGGTTTCATCTATCATCGCAGCAGGCGGCGGCAAGGAAGAGATCGAAGAAGCCGCAAGAGCCAACGGTACAAAGCTCCTTCGTGACAACGCTGCACAGCTTTGCATACAGGGCAAGACTTCAATTGATGAAGTTGTAAGAACAACTTTCACAGTTTAATGCTGATAATCTATATATTGGGAGGAATATAATATGGCTATTGAAATTAACAGAATACTCGACGAAGTAAGACTTCTCGGCTGCTCTGACCTTCATTTTACTTATGGTATCGCACCCGTTGTACGCCTTAACGGTTCGCTCAGAACTATGCGTTCACAGTACCCCGAAATGGACGAGGAGGAAATCCTCAGCATAGTAAACCAGATGACCAATGATGCACAGCAGACCCATGTAAACCAGCACCTTGACACCGACTTTTCTTTCCAGACAAGAAGCGGTTACCGTCACCGTGTAAACGTTTACTTCCAGAAAGGCAAGCCCGCTATCGCTATACGTCTTCTCAGAAATGATATTCCTACCCTCCGTGACCTCAATCTCCCTGAGATACTCGAAGATTTCGCAATGCGCCCCCGTGGACTCGTTCTCGTTACAGGTCCGACAGGTTCAGGTAAATCCACTACACTCGCAGGTATGATTGACTATGTAAACCTCAACAAGAGCGCACATATCATCACTGTTGAAGACCCTATCGAATATGTTCATGAACATAAAAGATGTATGGTAAACCAGAGAGAAATCGGTGATGATGTAGGAAGTTTCGCTCTCGCACTCAGAGCCGCCCTCCGTGAAGACCCCGATGTTATCCTCGTAGGAGAAATGCGTGACTTTGAAACTATTCAGGCTGCCGTAACCGCTGCCGAAACAGGACACCTTGTTATGTCCACCCTCCATACAACCAGTGCCGCTGATACTATCAACCGTATCATCGACGTTTACCCCGAACACCAGCAGCAGCAGATTCGTACACAGCTCGCAAATAACCTCGTAGGCGTTATCTCCCAGACCCTTATCCCCAAAAGAGACAACACAGGACGAGTTGCCGTTATGGAAATCCTTAACGTTACAGACGCTATCGCCGCACAGATTCGTGACAACAAGATTCACCTTATCCAGTCAGCTATCCAGACAGGTAAGCAGGACGGCATGATGAGCCTCGATATGGAACTTGCAAGATATACAAAATCAGGTGTCATCAACGAAAAAGATGCTCTTGAAAAATGTCAGGACAAACAGGAATATTATCGCTATCTCAACCAGCTTTAATAAATACGAACCGCTCCGTAAAGGGGCGGTTTTTATTTTTATTAAAAAAACAAAATAAATAAAAAACCGTTGACATTTTATTGCAGATATAGTATAATTATTTTATTGCTTTAATCATTTAAAGCTTTACAGGTTTACATAAAAAAAGGAGTGACGTTTATGGGTTCAAAAGCGGCAACTTTTGTCATTCTGTTTATCTATGTTGCAGTAATGATAACTATTGGCTTTTATACCTCAAAAAAAACCAAATCAACAGCGGATTTCATGCTCGGAGGCCGTAATGTAGGCTCATGGCTTACGGCTTTTTCATATGGTACTACTTACTTTTCAGCAGTTGTATTCATAGGATATGCAGGGCAGTTCGGGTGGAGCTACGGTATTTCCGCTTCATGGGTCGGCATAGGAAATGCAATTCTCGGAAGTCTTATCCCTTTTTTCGTTCTCGGAAGAAGAACAAGACTTATGACCAATCACCTCGGTGCAAAAACTATGCCTGAATACTTTGAACACCGTTTCGATTCAAAAAAATTGAAAACCGTTTCGGCTGTTATTGTATTTGTTTTCCTTATCCCTTATACGGCATCGGTTTATAACGGTCTTTCAAGACTTTTCGGAATGGTCTTTGACCTCGGAGAAAACGGCGCAACTATTATAATTATATTAATGGCTCTGCTCTCGGCTGTATATGTCACACTCGGAGGATATAAGGCTACTGCCCTCAATGACTTCGTTCAGGGTATTATTATGCTTATCGGAATTGCTACCGTTGTAGCACTCACAGTCCAGAAGAAAAACGGTTTCTCGGAGGCTGTCCAGCAGCTCAAAAATATCGATGAAAGCGGAAAACTCGGTACGCTTTTCGGTCCTGACCCGCTTAACCTTTTCGGAGTTGTAATTCTTACTTCGCTCGGAACATGGGGACTTCCTCAGATGGTTCAGAAATTCTATGCAATAAAAGACGAACAGGCTATCAAAAAAGGTGCAGTAATTTCAACGCTCTTTGCCTTTGTAGTCGCAGGCGGTTCATATTTCATGGGCGGATTTGTAAGGCTTTACTGTACTCTTGACCCGAATGT
>DGRR01000054.1 GCA_002389995.1 Ruminococcus sp. UBA4383
GGAGCATCAATTTTAATGCTGTTGTCAGCCCATGAAGAACCTGCTTTTGCGAGGTGGTCAATCTTAGCCTTATTTCTCTGTTCGAGGGCGAGAGCCTTGAATCTTTCGACATCAACGGAAAGACCTTTTTCCTCACATATTTCGATAGTCAAATCAATGGGGAAACCATAAGTATCAGCGAGTTTGAAAGCGTCATCGCCTGAAAGAGTTTTATTGTTTTCGGAATTTAATTTATTTATGAACTGGCTGAGGAGTTCAGTACCTTTGTCAATAGTTTTAGCGAAAGCTTCTTCTTCAACGCTGATAATTTTCTTTATGTAATCTCTTTTTTCAGCGAGTTCGGGGTAAGCGTCAGCATTTTCATTTATGACAGTATCACAGACTTCATGGAGGAAAGGCTTAGTGATTCCCAGTAATCTTCCGTGACGGGCAGCACGTCTTAAAAGTCGTCTGAGGACGTAGCCACGACCTTCATTTGAAGGGAGTATTCCGTCACCTACCATGAAAGTGGTACTTCTGATATGGTCAGTAATTACACGCAGGGAGACATCTTTTTTAGCATCTGTCTTATACTCAACGCCTGCAAATTTTGAGATATGTTTCATGATATTCTGGACGGTATCTACTTCAAAGATATTGTCAACGCCCTGCATAACGCAGGCAAGTCTTTCAAGACCCATACCTGTGTCGATATTTTTATTTTTCATTTCGGCATAGTTACCGTTTCCGTCGCTGTCGAACTGGCTGAAAACGAGATTCCAGATTTCGATAACACGGTCGCAGTCGCTTGCCTGTTCAAAGTTTTCAAAAGGACCGTAAGCCTCGCCACGGTCGAAATGTATTTCGGAGCATGGACCGCACGGACCTGAGCCATGTTCCCAGAAATTATCTTTTTTGCCGAGGCGGATAATTCTGTCGTGAGGGATACCGATTTTATTTTCCCATATCTGTTCAGCCTCGTCATCGCTTTCATAAATGGTAATCCAAAGGCGGTCGGCAGGGATTTCGAGAGTTTTGGTAAGAAATTCCCAAGCCCATTCGATAGCTTCATTTTTGAAGTAGTCACCGAAGGAGAAATTTCCGAGCATCTCGAAATAAGTACCGTGACGGGCAGTTTTTCCGACACTTTCAATATCGGGAGTGCGGATACATTTCTGACAGGTAGTAACTCTCACATTCGGGGGGACAGCCTGACCGAGGAAATATTTTTTAAGGGGAGCCATTCCTGAATTAATCAGGAGCAGGCTTTTATCTCCCTGCGGAACGAGAGATGCACTTGCCATACGGGTATGGTTTTTGCTCTCAAAGAATGAAAGATATTTTTCACGAAGAACATTAAGTCCTGTCCACTGCATAGGTATTATCTCCTTTTGATAAATAAAATATAGTGTACCGTGCAGGAATCGAACCTGCTTCACTTGCGCCCCGAGGCGTTGCTGTTACCGTGTTTTTCAAGACGGGATTTTCCCATAGCAAGGGCTTTTACCAATAAGCTAACGGTACATGAGTGTGCCGTGCAGGATTTGAACCTGCGACAAGTCACTTATGAGGTGAACAATTGCTGTTACTGTCTTGCACAAGACAGAATTTTACTGCTCTACCACTGAGCTAACGGCACATAAAGAGGTGCGCTGTGCAGGAATCGAACCTGCTTTTCAGAAACCCGATTGGAGGAAAACTGCTGTTACTGTCTTTTGCAAGACAGTATTATTCCCCTGCGTTTTACCATTAAACTAACAGCGCATAGTGTGTGCCGTGCGGGAATCGAACCTGCAAAGTTGAAGTTGCTGACACTATTTTTTTCAAGATAGCTGCTCTGCCATTGAGCCACGGCACATAAACAAAAAAGCCCCTGCCCGATATGGGACGAAGGCTTTCGTACAACTTCCCAAGTTTTTCCGTTAAACACAAATAACTGTTATTGCCGTACAATAATATTATAACGGATTTTTATGGGAATGTCAAGTATTTTCTTTGAGAGAATTTTAATTTTAATATATTTTTCTGTTTTTGTCTTTTGAGTAGTCGGCAAATAGTTCAAGGCATGAATCTCTTTCAAATTCTGTTACATCGGCAATATCGCCCTCACCGTCGAGAAATCTGTAAAAGATATCGTCACGGAAACCGATATTTTCGGTATCTTTGGTATTACAGCCGTAGTAAATTTTTTTGATATTAGCCCATAAAGCCGCACCCATGCACATAGGGCAGGGCTGGGCGGTTGTATAGAGTTCGCAGTCGCTTAAATCGTAAGTATTGAGATTACGGCAGGCATCTCGTATAGCCTCCATTTCGCCGTGGCAGGTGGGGTCTTTTTTGAGAAGTACGCAGTTATGACCTTTTCCGATGATATTTCCGTCCCTGACGATTACACAGCCGAAAGGACCTCCGTGACCCTGATTTATACCGATATAAGCCTCATCAATGGCATATTTCATAAATTCTTTTTTCATAATACCTCCATAATAAAAAAACGCTGCAAATTAATGCAGCGTTATATTTTTACCACCAGCCGCCTTGCGAGAAGTGATTCTGATAACCGTCACCGTAGAAGTAAAGATAACCTTCATTGAATGATGACTGGTCACTGAAATAAAGTGCTACGGCATCGAGAACGTCCTGACTTACGTCACTTGTGAAGTATCCGAGGTAAGCGTAGCTTTCCGCACCTGTAAACTGGTTCTGCTGAGTGAGAACTTCAATTACGGAGTTGGGGAAAAGGCTGCTGTAAACACGGTTCATAATAACCTCAACGACATTAGCCTTGTCACGGGTACTAATCCAGTTGCAGCCTGCTTCATGTGCAACGGCATTGCAAAGGGCGATATATTCGCTGTCGGAGAGCGGTATTGCAGGTGTTGAAGAAGTCTGTGTTTCCTGAGGCTGAGTAGTTTCGGGTTCAGCAGGCTGAGCTACATACTGAGTTGTTACAGTAGGAGTAATCTCAACGACATACTGAGTAGTTACGGGAGCGACATATTCTGTTACGGGTTCAGTAACTTCTTCCGTTTCGGGTTCGGTAACTTCTTCCGTTACGGGTTCAGTAACTTCTTCCGTTTCGGGTTCAGTAACTTCTTCTGTTACGGGTTCGGTGACTTCCTCTGTTACAGGTTCAGCAACTTCTTCTGTTTCGGGTTCAGTAACTTCTTCCGTTTCGGGTTCTGTAACTTCCTCCGTTACAGGTTCAGTAACTTCTTCCGTTTCAGGTTCGGTGATTTCCTCGATAGTGAAGTCAAAAGTTTCGTGCTTTTTGGTTTCTTCGTTGGATACGGCATCGTCGGAAGCAGATGCATTATTCACGAACTCGCTGAGATTATCCGAATTTTCATCAGCGGGAACTTCCCCACCTGCATAACTTACATTAGCAGGGGTTTCGCCCTTATACTGTGAATATATATCCACGGAAGATTCCTGAACGGGAACGAAAACAGGTTCTTCATAGGAAGCGGGTGTTATGTTTGTGACTGCGAATTTATACTCCTCGTTTTGTTTTATTTCTGAGGTATTCGCTGTTTCTCTGATGTTCTCCACATTATTTCCGCTGTCGTTGTTTAATCTGATGACAGTGGCATCTGTTTTTTTCTTGCTTGAATCAGTGATTACGGTATTTTCAAGGTGAACATAGGACGCAGCACCGTTCATATTTTCGCTTACTGTGCTAATGCTCCTTGAGGCAGCAGTGCCTACCGTGGGGGATACGACATATCCTGCGAGGACAACACCGACCATACAGGTGGTCAAGCCTCCGAATATCATCGCCGCTGCTTTGATTTTACTCATTAACTCAATTCCTTTCGTGTTATTATGAATATTCTCTTTTCATAATTCCTTTACAGACTGTATGTTCATCAAGAACTGAAATAATGATAACATATTTGGACGAAAATGGCAACACTTTTGGAAAGATTTCCATTTTACGAACAAAAAAACCTTATACATAATATTTCCTTTGGTGAAAATGACACATATTAAATGTACAAAATAAAGATATTTAGTTAATATTATATTAATAAATAAAAAGTAAAAGCTATTAAAAATTACAAAAACATTACAAAAAAAGATAATTTTTCTCAACTACAATCAGTGTAATAGATTCTTAAATATACAATAAGTCAAGAATTTTCGGCAATTTTTTTGAAATATTTCCCTCTCTGATTTTTTTGAAATTGGTAACATTAATGTAATAATTTCTCTTGAAAAGCGACATAATCCGACAAAAAAGAACGTATATTCACGGTAAAAATGCACATAAAAAATCTCTCTGATTTTTTGTTGTTTTTCAATAAAAATGCCTGTCGGAAAAGACAGGCATTGCTTATCAGAAAGTTATTGTTATGACATACATTATATCATCTGTTGAATATTTTATTTCACTGAACTCTCCCACATATGACAGTGCAGACCATATGTCGCCGTCCTCAAAGAGTGAATATACAGCCTCACTGTAAGCACCATATGAAGGAAACATAATGCTTATCTCATGATTTTCGGCATATTCAAGCATTTTTTCGCCTGTTTCGTCAGCACTGTAATAATCCATAAAGCAGTTGTTTCTCACGAAATAATTATCATCGAGGGAGTTACATTTGGGAATGAAAATCTGATTTTCGTCAAGAGTTCTTGTGCGGAAAAGCATTTCATCATCTATAAGAAAATACTTGTGTTCGAGGTTTCCCTCTTCATTTTCATCGCTTTCAGGGTCGTCCCAAGTTATATCGAGCCAGTAATATTTTCCGTCAAGGCAGACATAATTCCATGCGTGCCTGCCCCTGTCGGAATCTCCTGCACAGACTCCGCATTCTATTCCGAGATTATTCATAATCATCAGAAAAGCTTCCGAATAGCCCTGACATACTGCGTGACCGTTCACAATACAGCCGTAAGACGTACCCCATATGCCGTTCTGACCTGAATCCGCACCTGCAAAGTCATAGTCGGTATTATTGATTATATAGTCATGGACGAAGAGAATCTTTTCATAACTGCTTTCATAATTCTGAGCGAGAGCGGTTATATTATCTGCGGCTGCGATAAGTTCATCGTGCATGGTTCTGATTTCATCGGGAGAGTAATTATTCAGGATATTGAATTTTATTTTTGTGGATTTGTTGTCTGTAACGATAGTATAGCCGTTAAGCCAGAAAAAATCGGGATTTTTATTTTTGAACAGTGCAACACCGTCCTTTATCATTTCGGAATCTATACGCATATCGAAATATGCATCAAAATTTTCGACAGAAAGCTGTTCCTGCATACCCTGACAGACAGTTTCAGCGGATATTTCGGCATATTCCTGTTCAGTCTGCGAATTTGAAAGGTTATACTGCGGAATAATATCCGTTCTCATTTCACAGCCGCACATTGAAACAAGGCACACGGCTGAAACAATAAATTTTTTAATAAATTTCATAAGCAATTCCCCATATCTTTAATATAGTGATATTATACCACTTAAAAACGGGAAATGCAATAGATTTAAAAAAATATCCGCCAGAATATTCTGACGGATAAAAATATCAGTGAATAGCCTTTACAGGACATACAGCGGCACATTCTCCGCATGAAGTACATTTATCGTAATCAATAGATGCATGAAAATCCTTGACGGTTATAGCACCGTTCGGGCATTTTTTCTCACACATTTTACAGCCTATACAGCCGTTTTTGCAGTTGGTTTTTGTGATTTTGCCGTTATCGGCTGACGAACAGAGGACATCAACTTTATTTGCAAGCGGGCGTATTGATATTAGTTTATTCGGACAGACAGCCGCACACTGTCCGCAGGCTTTACATAACTGAGGGATAATTTTAGCGACACCGTTCTGAATTTTAATCGCATCATGTTCGCATACAGCAGCGCAGTCGCCCAGACCCATACAGCCGTATTTGCACATACCGTTGCCGCTGTAAAATCTTTTTACAGCTTTGCAGGACTGAACACCGTCAAAATTAAATTGAGTCTGAGTTGCGTTGCAGTCACCGTTACAGTGGACAACGGCAGTCATGGGAACTATTTCGCCTGCGGAAGTACCTAATATTGCGGCAATTTTTTCAGCGGCATCAGCACCTCCGGGGCGGCACAGATTCGGGGCAGCACCTTTGTTTATTATAGCGTCCGCATAGTCTGCACAGCCTGCGAATCCGCACGCACCGCAGTTTGCCTGCGGAAGTGATTCTCCTATTTTTTCGATTCTCTCATCAACTTCAACATAGAATACCTTTGAAGCGACCGTTAAAAGCACGCCTGCGAGTATTCCGCATACTCCGAGTATCAGGGCAGGAATTACATAAGTCATGAAAATACCTCCTTAGCTGAAAAGTCCCGAAAAGCCCATAAAGCTTACAGAAACTATTGAAGCGGCAATTAAAGTTGCAGGTACTCCCTTGAATGTTTCAGGGATATCCGCATATTCCATTTTTTTGCGTACTCCTGAGAAAATAACCAGTGAGAGCATGAATCCGAGACCGCCTCCGAGTGCGTTTACTACCGACTGCAAAAATGTATATCCGTTATCTATGTTGAGTACAGTTACACCGAGTACGGCACAGTTTGTTGTGATAAGCGGAAGATACACACCGAGGGACTTGTAAAGTGACGGGATAGTTTTTTTCAGAGCTGTTTCGACAAGCTGAAC
>DGRR01000108.1 GCA_002389995.1 Ruminococcus sp. UBA4383
ATTTTCAGGAGGAATTAAAATGAAATTTATCAGAATTATGACAGCAATAATTTCAGTTTCACTTGCAGTCTCTGAACTTATTACACTAAATTCAAATGCCGATTTTAAAATTGGTGATTTGGACGGTAACGAAATTATCAATGCATCAGATGCATCACTTGTGCTTAGTGAATATGCTGCTCTGTCCACAGGAAAAGAATCTATATTAACTTTGGAACAGAAAAATATATCAGACATAAACAATGACGGCTTTATTGACTCTGTAGACGCTTCAAAAATTCTTAGTTACTATGCCTATCAGTCAGCAGGCGGCAGCATTAACTTTGAGGAATATCTCAATAACCCCGAATATGATATGAAATATCCGAAAATTACAAGTTCTTCCGTTGAAGCTTCCGCCAGTGTAGGGACTATATACATTTCAGGTAATTATGATTATGTTGAGTACAAAATTTATAACAACAATGACAGCAACAGTTTTAACGGTTCGGGAAATTTGTCCAATATACAATTAAGTCCCATTGAAGATTTCAATACATCTGATATCACATGGTATGCAAAAATAACACCTTATTTCAATGACGGAACAGCAGGTTCTTCAAAGATTGTAACAATTCCCGCCGAAATGACTGCAAAGCCTGAAGTTACATTGGGATATGTAAAGACTTACCGTGATGTTGAAGGCACTAAGAGTTTGCTTTATATTGACGGAAACTATGACTATGTTGAAGTTAATGCTTATAGTACTTACGGTGGTGACAAAAACAGTTTTTACAGTTCTGTTCGTTCAAACAAGGGAGAATCTGACCCTATAACCATGACTTCAAATGCTCTGGGAATGTCTGAAAGTAAATATCTTTTTGCAGATGTTACTCCTTATTTTTCATCAGGAAAAGCAGGAGAAACTGTAACATACCAGTTCCCCGAAAAAATAACTGTGACAGGTCAGGAATATAAAATGTTTTACAGAGATTTGGTTGCAAGTTATAACAGCAGTACAACAAGAGGTTCAAGCAGCGGATTATTCAGTAAAGCATACAACAAATATGCCCTCATCTTCATCAACAATGACAATATACCCGAACTGCTTGTCACAAACAGTCAGTCAGGTGCAGGTGTTCTATACACTGTTGTCAATGATGAACGTGGCATTCCTGCTTTGAGACAGGTTCACTACTGGGAATATTCAAGAGATGCTTCCATTGAACGTTATATGGAAAAGCAGAATATGTTCATAACATTTGCGTGTCCAAGCTCATGGTCAATTACTTATACAAGCATAAACAAAATTCTTGAGGACGGTTCAGGTCAGAGAGTTCAGACAGCCAATTATGACGGTTGGAGCGGTACAGAAAAATATTACATTGACAATGTTCAGGTAAGCAAATACGTCTATGATAATTTCATACAGACAACTAATAACAATGCCATAAATGTATATGACATTCTTTCAAGCTACTCAGATGTAATGGCTAAACTTTCATAACAAGATGCTCAGTATTTCTAATAGTAATAAAGTCACGCTTGATTAACATAAAGTGAAAAAAGAGCCTCCCATGGTATAATAGAAACCATAGGAGGCTTTGTTATGGCAAGAAATTACAGTCACATACAGCATAATGATTAACATTAAAAAATCGGTGCTGTTCATTCCGTACAGCCTTTATTTCAATTTTATTCTGTATGCATAGTCAAAACTTTTTCCGCTTTCAAGCTTAACCGCATGGGATTTTTTTGAGAGTTCAGGTTCATCGTTATCAAAATCTGTCGGTACAGATGTCCACGGTTCAAGGCATATAAATTCAGCATCATTGTTTCCTGTCGCAGACCATACAGTTATACAGTCTGACTGCGGAAATTCAAGAATTACAGCGTGTTCTGACTTTTCAGATTTAAGGGAGATTATATGCGAATCAGGGGACGGCTGAATTATGGAATCATAGTCAAAAAGTGACCTGCTTACAGGGAGTATGTGACCGTCAACAAGTTCCTTTACCTCCATACCGTTCTGATGATTTAACTTTTCTGATTTTTCATATTCGATATAATAATCCGAAAATTCGCCCTCATTATTTATCGGACAATTGAATGCAGGGTGTCCGCCAAGATAAAAATATATCGGCTTATCATCAGTATTTTCAACAGTATTCCTTACCTCAACACCGTCATCATAAATCTGATATGCAACTTCCAGACGGAATTTAAACGGATACTGCGACATAGTTTCATCATTGTCTTTCAGTTCAAAGGCAATTTCATTTTCAGTTTTACGCACAAAAGAAAACTCCATATCACGGGCAAAGCCGTGATTTGCCTTCATCATGTATTCTTTCCCGTCAACAAGATATTTTTTATCTTTCGGAGAACATATAAACGGAAAAAGAATCGGTGCATAGCGTTTCCATGCATCTCCGCACTGCCAGAGATATTCAATTCCATTAAATTTCAGTGAATGAAGTTCAGCACCAAAAGTATCAGCCGAAATTGAAATATTTTCATTTTTGATTTCATAAATCATAGTATTCACACTCTCTTTCTAAAAATAATTTATGCCAGTTCTGAACCTGTATCGTCTGCAAAAAATGATATCTGCACACCGTCCTCCAAAGCAAAAACGTAAATCATAGTACCCTCGCCGACAGGATTTCCGCTCCATACTGCATAATCATACTGCGTTTCATCTGGACTGCCATACATTTCGGATAATTTATTTATCCAGAAATCATAATTGTTTACATCTGAATCAAAGTAATTTATTCCCACAAGTCCGAGACTTGTAAAGCAAAGCACACTGTCACAATTTTTGCCTAAATAGCGGACATTTTCATATTCCATGATTAATTCCCACGGCTGACCCGATTCTTCTGTGCGGTACTCATAAAGCTGAGAATAGCGTGACATTTTCGCACGTTCACTTTCGGGACTGCCGTAAAATTCAAGTCCGTTAATTAAATAATCTTCCGAATTATCTTCTTCAACAGTTTGAATTTCAGTGACCGCAGTTGTAACCGAGGCAGTCAAAGCCGTTGAAACTGTTGAAGAATTATTTGTAACTGCCGTTACAGTTGATGTACTGCCGAAAATACTTCCCTGCACTTCATTGTTTGTATTATTATTTGGATTATCATTATTATTCGGATTATCGGAACTATAAATTACAGTCCCGTTTTCATCGGTTACGACAGAAAAATTATCTGTTGAAACAGTTGTACTTGTCTGTTCACTGACCTGATTTGAAGAAACAGTCGTGGAACTGTAATTCTGCGAATAATCCGAAGGAGTTACGGGAACTATCGGGGTACGGATTTCGGGTGCGGGGATATTTCCGCCATAGGATTTATCAGGCGAATCCGCAGATGCATAAAATGATACCTGTACGCCCTCTTCAAGGTTAAAAAGATAGACAGCCGTATCCTTGCCGAGCGGATTTTCATACCATGAAGCCATTCCGCTGCTTTCCTCTGTGGGGTAGCCGTATTCGTTTTCGAGAACGCTGAACCAGTCTTTATAATTTTTATTTTTATCAATGTCATGATAATTGAATCCGACAAGCCCGTTCTCCGTAAAGCAAAGCGTCAAATCGCAGTCCGTTTCAAAAAGAGAAATATCCTCATAATCCTGCATATTCTGCTTGATTTTCTGTTCATTCTTTTCACGTTCTGCGACTAATTTTTTGCCGTTATCGGTTAATTGATTTTTAATTTCGTCATAATTTCCAAACCATTCAAGACCCATTAAGGGTGAAAGAGCATTTTCTGAAATTTCCGAACAGCCGACAAGAGAAAATGCAAGAAAACAAACTGTTAAATATATTAATTTTCGCATTTTTCCTCCTAATCAATTCTCTGCGCCCTGACAGTAACTCTTGTTCTGCCGTCAAGTGTACAGGTGAAAAGTGTCAAATCCCATTCGTTTTCACTTCCCCTGAACATACTGTCAGCGTCATAACCGCTTATATATTGCGTATTTACCACATTATAGCCATAGGTTTTCCCGTCACAGTCGGTGAAATAAATTTCGTCACCTGAATTAAGATTTCCGATTTGTCCGAAATGGTTATTATAATTATGTGCAGCTATTATCATATTATTATCCTGCGGATTTCCGCTGTAAAGACAGGGCGAAATCTGCAAACTCGGATAACTCCAGCCGTCCAGAACAGGCAGTTCAATCCCAAGTGAGGGAAGCGAAATATAACCGACATAATAATATTCATTGACGGTTATGTAGGTGATTTCGGGATATTCTGACTGTGCATCTTCGCCGTAAATTTTTTCTTTTTCTTCGGGATTTTCGTTTTTATCCTCATCATATGGCTTGAAAATATCTTCTTCGGGAATATCATAATCAAAAACGCTGACATTTTCATCGGGTGGTTCAGGTATTAATTTTTTCAGTTCAGATAAATTTTCCTGTGATATTTTATACGCCTTTTCGCTTTCCATGAAATTATGCAAACAAAGGAACAATGCCGAAATTATCAGCATTGTTCCTGTTGCTATAAATATTTTATATAGTCTCATTGTTTTCCTTTTTCGGCTTTAATTTTATTCCCATGAATATGAATATTACTCCGCCCAGCGACAAGGGAATTACAGGCCACCATAACTGACCCGTCTGAGGGAGACTTCCTCCGCCTGAATTGTTTCCGCCTCCGCTTACAGAAGTTGTAACTGTTGTTGTGGTTGAAGATGATGTGGTACTGCCTGAACTTCCAGATTCTTCGGTACTCGAAGACGAAACATCTGTGTTGTTGGAAACAATTTCGGTAGAAGTAGTCTGTGTATCCGTTGAATTGTCCTTATCATTTGTAGTCTGAGTTGTAGCAGTTGTAGTGGTATCTGAATCATCATCACCGCCGACATCAGGTGTCTGAGTGGTAGTAGTTGTTGTTGAAGTAGTTATCTGGTCATCGTCCCAGTCGATAGAGATGTCGGGATTATATGTATTTTTTATAAGGTACTGCTTTGAATTAAATTCAATGCTGACAACATATTTTCTCGGAATTTTACGTTCAACAACATTCCATGAAGCCAACGGGTCATTTGATACCCAACTGTATTCCCAGTCATTTTCCTCACTGAGAATAACTGTTTCGACAAATTCCCCGTCCCTGTACAAATCGACTGTTATATCGACAGGGCGCATTTCATAAGCATCATCATTATCAATCCAGACTTTTTTCACTTCATATGCAACATCACTCGCACTGAAAACTGATGTCCTGTAAAACTTCGGAAAAACAGTCTGTTCAGAAGAATCTGCAATTTCAATAATAACAGGTGAAGGTCTGTAAGAATAATTTCCACGCTGTACTCTTTTGCCGCTTGCAAGATAAACTCCCTTTTCAAGCCCTCTGAAAGAAACATCTCCGTTTTCATCGGTAACTCCCGAAACAATCGGAGTATACTGAAAAGCCATTGCATAACCTTCAAGGACAGTTGCAGATGACCTTAAATTTTCAGCGGACAAATCCCGCAAATCCACGGAATATCTTTTGAAATCGCCTGTAAGGACAATCTGCCCGTCAATTCTCTCGCCCACACGGTAAATATTCCATTTCATATCAGGAATCTTGACGTTTTCATCAACACAAGAAAGCGTTACAACCGTATCAGCCGCAAAAACTTCATCTGAAAGCGGTAAAAGACAGGCGAAAAATGCCATGATACAAACAAATATAATATTTTTAACTTTCATTGTCATTATCACGCCTTTCCTTTGGTAATTTATTTATTATATATCTGTCAATCGTTATATTTTTTCTGTATCTTCCGTTGATATTCCAGTAAATCAGCAGGAAAGCCACAAGTATTGCAAGAACTATTCCAAAAACTTTCATATTATCAACCTGCATTGCATCAGCGGAAACTTTTACCTGTCTGTCATAAACAGTCGCTATGCGGTGCGCCCTTATCAGTAATCTGTGACTGTTTATGCCGTAGGGCGTGCAGGTCATAAGCGTTACATAGTCTTTATTCGGGATAATAGAAAGTTCCTGCGTTTCAGTCGGCAAAATGACAAGTATTTTCTCGACCTCATAGGTAAAAACTTCATTCAGAATATTTACCGTGAAAATATC
>DGRR01000123.1 GCA_002389995.1 Ruminococcus sp. UBA4383
CCCCGTCAGGCGATATTATAAAAGTCGATTTCATGGATATGTATTCAAAAGCCCTCGGTGTGAATGAATCAGAATACATGACGCAGGCTATGAATAACCCCATGGCAGGCATGGAGGTTCAGGCTTTCGGTCTGAATGTCATGGAGGAACTCCTCCCAGCCGAAAACGGTGACCCCGTAAACGAATTAATAAAAAGTCAGTATGACCTCGTTTACGGCAAATTCCCCGAAAATTACGATGAAGTTGTCGTTGTACTCACCAAAAAGAACGAAATCCCCGATATTATCGCCTATTCCCTCGGTCTTAAAGATATGGAGGGATTCTCCGAAAACCTCAAAGCTGTAATGAATGATGAAATTATCGAAAATTACGGTCAGCTTGAATGGAGTTTTGACGATATAATGAATAAGGAATTTAAATTAATCCTTCCATGCGAATACTATACCAAAAATGAAAACGGCAAGGGCTGTGTTGACCTCACTGCAACCGATACGGGTCTTGAATATCTCTTTAAATCCTCCGATATAGGCACAAACCTTAAAATTGTCGGTTTCATAAGACCAAATGAGGACGTTAAAGCCTCCATGATTACAAGCTATATGGGCTATACAAACAAACTAACTCAGTATATCATCAATAAAACCAATGAAAGCGATATTGTCAAAGAACAGGTCAGCGACAAGGAAAATGATATTCTTACAGGTACTAAATTTATGACCGATGACTATAAAGAACCCTCGGACGAGGAGAAAATCAATACAGTAAAGGAATTTATAAAAACAGCCGATAATGATACAAAAGCCGATATGTTCAGATTCGTTTCCCGTCAGCCCGACCCTGCCATGCTTGAAACTCAGGTAAATGAGGCTATGAAGAATTTCAAGAAGGAAGAATTTATCAAACAGATTACCGATATGTATTCCGCTGAACTCGGCGTTGATGCTTCTCAGGTTACTGCATATATCGACCAGATGAGCGATGAGGAAATAAAACAGTATGCCGAGGAAGCCGCAAAAGCTCAGATTTCTGAACAGTTCGCTCAGGAGGCTGAGAAAAAACTCTCCTCGATGACGAATGAACAGCTTGCCGCACAATTCGATAAAACCCCCGTTTCAGATGCAAATTATCTCCTGCTCTTTGAAGAATATACCCCTGAACAGATTTCTGATTCAAACTATGAGGATAACCTCAGACTTCTCGGAAAAGCCGATGAATCCGACCCCTCACAAATAAGAATATATGCGAAAACTTTTGAGGATAAAGACGAAATTTCCGCAAGAATTGACGCTTATAACGAAAATGCAAGCGAAAAGGATTTCATTCACTTCACTGATTATGTTGCACTTCTTATGTCATCTGTAACAAGCATTATAAGCGGTATTTCGTATCTGCTTATAGCCTTTGTCGGAATTTCACTTGTCGTTTCTTCTATAATGATTGGAATTATCACATATATTTCAGTTCTCGAAAGAACAAGGGAAATCGGTATACTCCGTGCAATAGGCGCATCAAAAAGAGATGTCTCAACCGTATTCAATGCCGAAACTTTACTCGTAGGACTGACGGCAGGTCTTATAGGCATAGGAATATCATATCTTTTAACAATACCGATAAATATTATTATCCACAACGTCACAAGCCTTGATACTCTCAATGCCCGTGTACCCGTACTCGGTGCAGTCACACTCGTTGCGATAAGCATGATTCTGACGCTTATTGCAGGACTTATCCCGTCAAGAGTTGCCTCGAAAAAAGACCCCGTTGAAGCCCTCAGAACAGAATAAAAAAACGCTCCCGTTTCGGGAGCATTTTTTATCTGAACCATTTATCTGCAATTGTAGGATTTTCATATCCCCAGTCCTCAGGTACAGCATGGGCTGTCATTATGAAATTATTTTTTGCAAGCACATTTGCAGAGGCTTTGTTTTCAATCATTGTGCTTGCTGTTATTATCTCGGTATCGGTTTTACTGTATAAATAATTAACCATGAGCGATACTGTTTCGCTTGCTATGCCCTGTCCCCAGTATTCCTCCCTGAGCCTGTATCCCACGCTTATCTTGTGCATACTGTCGTTAAAGCCGTAAAATTCCGCAATACCACAGAAATCTCCGCTTTTACGCAGATATATTCCCATTATCACCGATTCTTTATTTTTAAAACATTCGTCATATATTTTGTCTGTTACATAATCTATATCGGAATATTTTTTCTCAAACAAAAATGTCGGCAGATATTTATATACATTGTCGTTGTTTATAAGTGCGGAAAGCCCCTGTGCATCGGATTTTTCAATTTTTTTAACAACTATCCTTTCACTTTCAATATATGGTATTTCGTCAAATATTTTCATTTTTTATCTCCTTTCATGTCATATTACTACATTATAATGCATTATTTATTTTTTGTCAACTTATTCAATATGATTCTTGACATTTATTTTTCATTGTGGTATAATTATTGGGTAAAAAATCTTTTTGAAATGAGGAATTAAAATGGGTAATTTAAGATACAGCAGCAGTATTGATTCCAAATGGCAGAAAAAATGGAAAGATACTGATTTGTACCGCTTCGATGTAAATTCAGACAAGAAAAAAATATATCTCCTTGAGATGTTTTCATATCCCTCCGCAAGCAAACTCCATATGGGTCACTGGTGGAATTACAGTCTCCCCGACAGTTGGGGACGCATGAAACGTATGCAGGGATTCAACGTTTTCCACCCCATGGGATTCGATGCTTTCGGTCTCCCTGCCGAAAACTATGCCATTAAGACAGGTATTCACCCAAAGGATTCAACTAACGAAAATATCGCAACCATGGAACAGCAGCTTGCATCTATCGGCTGTACCTATGACTGGTCACATGAAATAAAAACCTGTGACCCCTCATACTATAAATGGACTCAGTGGCTTTTCATTCAGCTCTATAAGCACGGTCTCGCCTACAAAAAAGAAGCCCTCGTCAACTGGTGTCCGAAATGCAATACCGTCCTCGCAAACGAACAGGCTGCGGGCGGTGTCTGCGAAAGATGCGGAAGTACCGTTGAACAGAGAAATATGAGCCAGTGGTTCTTCAAAATTACTGACTACGCTGAAGAACTCCTCAGCGGTCACGATAAACTCGACTGGCCCGAACGTACAAAGAGTATCCAGAAAAACTGGATTGGAAGAAGTACAGGTACGGAAGTTTCTTTCAAAGTGGAAAATTCAGAGGAAGTTATTTCTGTATTCACAACAAGAGTTGATACCCTTATGGGTCTTTCATATATCGTTCTCGCCCCTGAATCTCCCCTCGCACTCAAACTCACAACTCCCGAACAGAAAGATGCTGTCGAAAACTACATCAGAGAGGCTATGAAAAAGAACGAAATCGAACGTTCAAGCACCTCCGCAGATTACGAAAAAACAGGCGTTTTCACAGGTTCTTATGCTGTTCACCCCCTTACGGGAAAAACTGTTCAGGTATGGATAAGCGATTACGTTATCGCAAGCTACGGCACAGGCGCAGTTATGGCTGTTCCTGCACATGACGAAAGAGATTTCGAGTTTGCAACAAAATTCAACCTCCCGATTAACAGAGTTATTACCGCAAAGAACGGTGATGAAGAACTCCCCTACTGCGAAAAAGGTATCCTCATAAACAGCGGCAAATATGACGGCATGGACTTCGCTGCCGCCAAAAAGGCTATGACTGATGACCTCTCCGCTATGGGTATGGGAAGTGAAAAAGTTACTTACCGTTTAAGAGACTGGTCTGTTTCCCGTCAGAGATACTGGGGCTGTCCGATTCCCGTAATTTACTGCGACAAGTGCGGTGTTGTACCCGTTCCCGAAGAACAGCTTCCCGTTGAACTTCCTTATGATGTTGAATTTATGCCCACAGGCGAATCTCCGCTTAAATCCTGCGAGGAATATGTAAATACTACCTGCCCCTGCTGCGGTGGAAAAGCTAAAAGAGAAACCGATACTCTTGATACTTTTGTTTGTTCATCATGGTATCAGCTCAGATACCCCGAAAACACAAGAGATGATGTTCCTTTCGGTGAGGATACCGTAAATAAGTTCATGCCCGTTGATAAATATGTAGGCGGTATCGAACACGCTGCCATGCATCTCCTCTATTGCAGATTCATTTATAAGGCTCTCCGTGATATGGGCTATGTAAAGGGCGATGAACCTTATCCCTCACTCGTTCATCAGGGCGTTATCTTCGGACCTGACGGCGCAAGAATGAGCAAAACCCGTGGAAATACTGTCGCTCCCGATGAGTATGTAAGCAAGTACGGCTCTGACGTTTTCCGTACATACCTCGCTTTCGGATTTGAATATACCGCAGGCGGTGCATGGAAGGACAGCGGTATCGAGGGAATATCTTCTTTCTTCAGAAGATTTACCCGTATGATTGAATCATTTATCGAAAATGAAAAAAATCTCACAGGTACAGCTATTGATGAGGAAACCGACAGAATCCGCCATAAAACTATAAAGGCTGTTACCAATGATGTCGAGGCTTTCCATTTCAATACAGCTATCGCAAGACTTATGGAATTTGTAAACGCAATTATCAAATATCAGTCGGGCAGTGACAGAAATCCTGCCTTTGAACGCTCTCTTATTGAGGATTTCGTCAAGATGATAGGCATTTTCGCCCCCCATTACGGTGAGGAACTCTGGGAAGCCCTCGGCAATGAATATTCTCTCTTCAATCAGAAATGGTGCGTGTGCGATGAATCCAAAATCGTCATGAATCAGTTTGAAGTTGCCGTTCAGGTATGCGGAAAAATCAAGGATAAAATGATGGTTTCCGCTGACAGCAGTGAGGACGAAATAAAAGCCTCCGCTCTCGCCCTCGATAAAGTTAAATCTTTCATAGGCGACAAGCCCGTGAAAAAAGTCATTGTCATCAAGAACAGACTTGTAAATATTGTGGTTTAATCATAACTGTAAATTTTGCAGGGAGGGTGTATGGCTAATTATAATACCTCGGACAATCCCGAATATATAAACGAATATCTCGTTCATCTGCGTGTCGTCAAAATGCTGTCGGAAAGAACTATTGAAGAGTATTATTTCGATATAAGGCTTTTCCTGAAATATATCCGTGCCGTACAGACCAATACTGACCTCGACATTGAAGATATGAAAATATCAGATGTCGCCCCTGATGACCTGAAAAAAATCTCCGTCACGGATATCTATAATTTCATCTTCTATACCTCCGATGAAAGACATAATAAGGACCGTGCAAGATACAGGAAAATTTCTGCCCTGAGAAGCTTTTTCAAATACCTTACAAAAGTCGCTCATCTCGTTGATGCCGACCCCATGAGAGATATTGAAGTCCCGTCACCTAAATCATCTATGCCGAGATTTCTTTCACTCAACGAAAGTATGCGACTGCTCAATGCATCAAATAACAGCGAATCTGTCAGAAATTACTGCATTATAACGCTTTTTCTCAACTGCGGTATGCGTCTGAGCGAACTTGTCGGCATAAATGTTTCTGATGTGGATTTCTACGAAAACCGCATGAGAGTCCTCGGCAAAGGTCGAAAAGAACGCATGGTCTACCTCAATAACGCCTGCGTCGAATCTATCAATAATTACCTCGCTGTCAGAAATGAAAATCAGAAAGCTAAGTCTGAACCCGCTCTTTTCATAAGCAACAGAGGTACAAGAATCTCTAAAAGACGTGTCCAGCAAATCGTTGAAGAAACTCTCAAACTCGCAGGTCTTGACGGCAAAGGTCTTTCAACACATAAACTCCGCCATACTGCCGCTACTCTTATGTATCAGTACGGCGATGCAGATGTCCTCACACTTAAAGAACTCCTCGGTCATTCAAGTACCGCAACTACCGAAATTTATACCCACCTGAATGACGAAAGAGTTAGAAATGCTGTCGAAAATAATCCGCTCGCAAATATAAACAAGCAAAACAAGGAATAATTTAAAATCCGCCCGAATTTTCATCGGACGGATTTTTTTATTTATCTTCTTTTTCCGCAGTTTTTGTCAAATACAGGGTTGCAGGCATAGAAATTCTTTGAATTTAAGTTATCCTGTGCGATTCTGAGTGCCTCCCCAAACCGCTGATAATGGACAATTTCCCTCTCACGCAGAAATTTTATCGGCTCTCTTACATCAGGGTCATCTGCAAAGCGGAGAATATTGTCATAGGTCGTTCTTGCCTTCTGTTCAGCCGCTAAATCTTCATGAAGGTCTGTTATTACATCGCCTTTCGACTGGAAATATGCCGCCGTAAGAGGTGCGCCTGATGCGGCTATCGGATATATTCCCGTTGTGTGGTCAACAAAATATGTGTCAAAACCACTTTTCTTGATTTCATCAATCGTGAGATTCTTCGTAAGCTGATAGAGTATAGCCGAAATCATCTCAAAATGTGCGAGTTCTTCCGCACGTTGATGATATAAATTAAAGTTTTAAAAAAACCTCAAGTGTAAATGGCGTGTTGTCCCACTTGGTATGATTTTCTGTATGGCGTGTATAGCGTATTTCTTTCACTGATTTTTTCAGCAGAGTATTTTTTGTACCTGCATCTGCATCGGGATTTTTCAAAATGTCCAAAACTTCATGTAGTGCTAAAATTTTTTCTTCATAGTCAATTTCCGGTACGGATAAAGCCTTTGCATTTTTGAGAGACTTTTCAAGCTGTTGCTGTTTTGCTTTTAATTTCCCGTTCCTTTGCATGAAAATCTCATTGGTATATATCCCCTGCTCCAAAAGGTCATAGAGTTTATCCTGCTGTGATTCAACTGTTTTCAGTTCAGATTCGATTTTTTTAACAGCGTCATTGAAGCTAAAATCCTTTTTTGTTTTCATGGATTTGGCTTTTAACTCTGCTATTACAGTTCCTATTGACTGAATTACAGCATCTTCCACTTCTTTGTAAGTTGCGGACTTGTTGCCGCAATGCTGCTGATGAGGACAATGCAGTCTCGGCTCGGACTTCCCCTGCGGCTGATAGCTCATAGCCGTACCACACTCACAGCGCAGAACTCCGGCAAAAGGATTCACCAGCTTTTTTGACTTATGGATTCTCGGGTGATTTTTTATTCCCGACTGAACCTTGTTAAAAGTTTCTTCTGAAATTATTGGCTGATGTTTGCCCTGTGTGACCGTCCATGTTCCGCTGTCTGATTTCGGACGGCTTGTTATTATTTCGCCGTTTTCATATTTTTTTACAGTTTTTCGCCAGTTCCAGCGGATTTTACCGATATATACGGGATTACGCAAAATTTCCGTTATGCTTGATGCAGTCCAGAAATCTTTTTTTCTCGGCAAAAATCCGAGAGAATTAAGCCTTGAAGCAATTGCGCCTGCTCCTATTGATTCTTTTATACTTAAAACAAAGATGAGTCTGACTACATCTGCCTCCGCAGAATTTATTACAAGTGTCGGCTTTTTGTCAACCATTACCTTGTCATATCCGTAAGGCGGCACAGAACCGATAAAATTTCCCTCACTGACAGAAGCGAGTCTCCCTCTGAGCATTATTTCCTTGACGTATTCAAGATAATCATTTCCCCTCATAAGTTCAGATTCAAAAAATTTGCGGTCAAATTTTTCTGAAAGGTCATATGTTTTCGTGGGTGTTATGATGAGCGTGCTTGTGTAGCGGAAAGCACGGATTATTGTGCCGCAGTCGCTTAAATCTCCCCTGCTCAGTCTTTGCGGGTCTACTACAAGCACTCCGTCAACATCTTCTTCCTGTATTCGGTTCAGAACAGCTTGTATAACAGGTCTGTCTTTTATCGTTTCGCCTGAGACTATTTCACGGTATATGCAATTTTCCTGAATTTCACAGCCGAAATTGCTTTTTGCATACTCCTGTAAAATTTTTTCATGACGTTCCAGCACCTCGCTGACAGTCCCTGCGCCTGAATCGAGCCTTGATTTTCTGAGATAAATAATATACAAAAATTTCTTCCTCCTTTTTTCTTGACTTTTTATTTGATTTATGATAAAATATTACCATACTGTTGGATTGACATATTGTACTTCCTTTCGGGAAAGCCGCCTGATTTATGCAAAATCGGACGG
>DGRR01000061.1 GCA_002389995.1 Ruminococcus sp. UBA4383
GAGAAATTAAGTTCCGAAAAGAACAGACATGACGAATTTGCACTGTATTCACTTGTTGAAAGGCTTGCACCCGAAGTTATTGCCGAGGAAAGACGCATATACAAGGGAGTGTGTGCAAATGTTGACTTTTACAGCGGTTTCGTTTACAGAATGTTAGGCATACCCGATGAGCTTTTCACGCCTCTTTTCGCAATATCAAGAATTGCAGGCTGGTCTGCACACAGAATCGAGGAGCTTATCAATTCAAACAAAATAATCCGTCCTGCTTACAAGGCTATATCCCCCATGCGTGAATATACCGATATGGAAAACAGAATGGACTGAATTTTAAATAATAGGAGTGTTTTTTATGAAATGTAATTATTGTGGAAAAGAATTATCAGACAGCGCAAGATTCTGCAACTCATGCGGTGCTGCCATACAGCAGAATAATACCGTCAACCTGAAAAAACCTGAGGATAATATCGACAAAAGTATCAATAACCCCATAAATATGAATAATAATCTCAATACAAACAGCGTTAATAATACCTCTGCCGGTGAATCTCCGAAATATGTCGATTTCGGTGAGGCTATAAGCCTGTTTTTCAAAAACTATATCAACTTTTCGGGACGTTCAACAAGAAGCGAATACTGGTATACAGTTCTTTTCATGTTCCTTGTCGGACTTGTACTCGGTCTTATGGGCGAAAAAATGCAGTTTATATCCAGACTTTTCACACTTGCAACCTTTATCCCGTCACTTGCAATATGTTTCAGAAGATTCCATGATGCAGGCAAAAATGTAACCCCTCTTATAATCATGTATGCGGCTTATTTAATTGATATAGTACTCGCCTTCGCAACATTCGGCTCGGCACTTGTTGCAGGATTCGGTGGTTCAAGAAGTGCTGTCGGTGCGGCAGGAGGAATGATTCTGCTTTTATTTGTTGCAGGAATCGTGACTCTCGGCATAGCTATATATAATATAGTTATACTCTGTCAGCCCAGCGTCCCGACAGAAAATCAGTACGGCAGACCGCCTATGAAATAATCCGTATGTTATGAATAATCAGGATAAATATAAAATACTTGACCGTGATACTGTAAAATATATTGCAATAGCTCTCATGTTTGTCGGTCATACTGTTGCATGGATAAACCTGATGAATAATCCGCATGATGACTATGCTGCATACAAACTCCCTGTCGGACTGATTATTCTTAGTTTCATGTCACTTTTCTGTCCGCCTGTGATGTTCTTTTTCATAGGGGACGGCTACAAATATACAAGGGACAGGAAAAAATATGCTCTGAGATTATTTGTATTCGCCTGCATAACCCAGCCTTTTCACTGGCTTCTGTTTCAGCCCGTCAACGGCTGGCGGAGTACAAATGTAATGTTCACGCTGTTTTTCGGGCTGCTTTCAATAATGGCATGGGAAAGCAGGTATAAATTATGGCAGAAAATATTATTGATAATCCTCTGCGATATGGCAACAATTGCCATATATTCCGACTGGCTTTTAATGGGAGTGCCTTTTATACTTTTCCTTTATATTTTCCGTGAACAGCCCAAAAAAAGATTTATTGCATACATAATTCTTACGCTTTTGCAGTTTGTGCCGAATATTTTTTCAATCGGAAAAGTACCTGCGTATAAGATTATTGTAAGCATTATTGTGATGATTTCGGTATTCATGGCGGCATATGCCTGCATGACTGTCCTTTACAACGGAAAAAAGGGAAAAAACCCTGTTTTTGCAAAATGGTTCTTTTATGCATTTTATCCTGCACATCACGCTGTAATCTATTTAATTAAAATCCTCACGGATAAATAATAAAATTTTAAACAGAAAGGAATGTTTTAAATGAATAATTCTGCTCAGAAAACCACCTTCAACGATATCCCCTGCATAGAGCTTTCCGCAGGAGGATACAAGGCTTTAATCGCCTATGAAATCGGCTCAAACGTAATCAGGCTTCAGGACATTAAAAACGGTATGGAGTTTTTCCGCTTCAACCCCGAAAATACCGCTGATGTTATAAAACAGTCCGCAGAAGTATGGGGTCTGCCTACCCTCTATCTCCCCAACAGATTCGCTGACGGTATCCTGAAAACCTCCGATGCAGTCTATCATCTCCCCGTAAACGAAAAAGCCCCCTATAACAACCATATTCACGGTTTTCTCCATAAGAGAAAACATGAAGTTGTTGAATTTAATTCGGACAGCAATTGTGCATGGGTTAAGACAAGATATGTATATGACGAAAATGACGAATTTTTCCGGTATCTCCCTGTACCATTCACTGCTGAATATACTTTCACGCTCTCTGCCGAAGGTCTTGAACAGGATATAAATTTCACAAATAATTCAGCCGATAAAGTTCTTCCCATGTCACTTGCATCACATACCACTATAAATGCTCCCTTTGCAGTAGGCGGAAAAGAAGAGAATATCCGCCTTACCGTCCCCGCAGGCAACAAGTGCGAACTCAATGAACGCTGTCTGCCTACCGAACAGTTCAGGGAACTCACCGAATGGGATCTGGAATATAAAAACGGTACTAAATGCCCTGTTTTGCAGGTATGCGACAATGATATGTATTTCGGTGAATATATCGACATAAACGGCGAAAAATTCCACGGTGTCATTGCTGAGGATATTGCAAGCGGTAAAAAACTCTGCTACGAAGTTTCAAAGGAGTATAATTTCTGGATTATCTGGAATGACAGAGGCTTCAACCACTATTTCTGCCCCGAACCTATGACTGCTATGATTGATGCTCCAAACCTTTCACTTCCTGCCGAAATGACAGGCTACAAAGAAGTAAAGCCCTCTGAAACTTTCCATACTCATCAGAGATTCTTCACTAAGCTTTAAAATCCAACGCAGAAACCAATCAAAAATCATCTTGTTTTCCCTCACCGCAATCTGGGGATCTGTATATCATAAAAGAGGAAAAATCAGACAGCATTACAGATACAGAAAAATATGTGAGAAAGATAATATCAAAAATGTCAATTAAGTAATGTTTCTTTAAATTCTGATAAATATTTTAAAATATACAAGAACTATTATTTTGTAAAAAATGCACAAAAAAACATTAAAAATACCTACACTCTTAATTTTCAATAATCTATTGTAATATTTTTGTATATGTGTTATAATATTCTTAACGCAGTTGATTCGCTGTGACGAACACTTGCTTTAATGTATATTACAAAAGGAGTACAAATTATGAAGTTCGGATTTTTTGACGATGCTAATAAGGAATATGTCATCAATTCCCCAAAAACACCCTACCCCTGGATTAACTACCTCGGAAATCAGGGATTTTTCTCACTCATCTC
>DGRR01000086.1 GCA_002389995.1 Ruminococcus sp. UBA4383
TTTCGTTCACTCTCAACACAAGGGCGCAATTTTCCTCTTGGGGGGACTTATACGTCCCCCGATTATATTATTCTTCTCCTGCCTTGAAATTATATATGGGCTTTATGATTTCGTTTACTTCAACGGTATCGCCTATATTTCCGACAATATCCTCTACTGATTTGTATACCATGGGGCATTCATCAAGAGTCTGTGCGCTTACAGAAGTTGTATAAATGCCCTGCATCTGCTTTTTGAACTCTGATACTGTAAAGCTCTGTTTAGCCTGTGAACGTGACATTATGCGCCCTGCTCCGTGCGGTGCGGAACAGTTCCAGTCGGGATTTCCCTTTCCTGTACAGATAAGGCTTCCGTCACGCATATTTATCGGAATAAGGAGTTTTTCGCCTTTCTGTGCGGAAACTGCACCTTTTCGGAGTATCATGTTTTCAGTATCTATATAATTGTGAATCGTTGTGAAACATTCAAGAACGTGTATGCCCATACCCTTGATTATTTCGTCCATCATTGCCTGACGGTTGAGGACGGCAAATTCCTGAACGATTTTCATATCATGGATATACTGTTCAAAGAGTTCGCCCTCTGTATAGGCGAGATGTTTGGGAACGTCCGTATTCTTTGTATTCTGGATTTTTTTGATTTCTGACTGGATTTGCTTTTGTCTGCCTTCTGCTTTCATCTTTGCGATGAGTTCGTCAATATCTTTCTTTGAGGACTTATTCAGCCGCTTATAAGCCTCCTCCTGATAATATTTAGCTGTTTCGACACCGAGATGTCTCGAACCCGAATGAATGACGATATATATACTTCCGTCACTTCCCTTGTCAGCCTCTATGAAATGATTTCCGCCGCCGAGAGTGCCTATGCTTCTTTCCGCACGGATTGGATTTATATGTTCGTAGCAGTAAAGCTTTGTGAGGTCTATTTTCTCATTGTATCTGTGGGGCTTTTCACGGATATCAAATCCTGAGGGGATTTTCTCATAGATAAGCTTGTCAAGTTTTTGCAGTTCGATATGTTTTTCTTTTATGCGAATGGTTTCCATTCCGCAGCCGATATCAACGCCGACAAGATTCGGAACAGCTTTGTCGGTTATGGTCATGGTAGTGCCTATTGTACAGCCTGCGCCTGCGTGGACATCGGGCATTATGCGGATTCTTGCACCTTGTGAAAAGGGCTGGTTACAGAGTTCGATTATCTGTGAAATTGCAGACTGGTCAATAACTTCAGTGAAAACTTCTGCGGAATTATATTTTCCGTTAAGGATTATCATGAAAATTCTCCTTTCAATGCCTGCATAAAAAAAGACTGATGCACCAATATGCACCAGTCCCGTAACTACGAATAGTAAATCCTAAACGATATGCAGGCAAACTTCATGCTTTGGTTTTTGTGCGTATAAAATTGTCGTGAGATTTTTACTTATTGCGAACATGAAATTCACCTTCCTTTCTTATCAGTATGGGTTAATTATAAATATTTTATACGCATTTGTCAAGGGAAATTCCGAAATTTAACCTGTTTTTACCAATCTGTAAACATTTTCCGCATTGCAGAAAAATTGAATCATAAAATACAGATATGAAATATATAAGTAAAAAATAATTTTTTTAAAAAACAGTAGAAATTTGTATTTTATTGTGATATAATAGAAAATGTATGGATTTATGGAGTGTTTTACTCTCAGCTACAAATATTTATTATTCAGGAGGCTTGTTCATGAAAAAAGTTCAATTGACCGAAACCGTTCTGCGTGATGCCCAGCAGTCACTTATGGCAACACGACTGCCCTACAAGGATTATGAGGATATCCTCTCCGATATGGATAAGGCAGGCTACTACTCAATAGAGTGCTGGGGCGGTGCTACATTCGACTCATGTCTCAGATATCTCGGTGAGGACCCTTGGGAAAGACTTCGCAATCTCCGCAAAAATCTCCCAAATACAAAACTCCAAATGCTTCTGCGTGGTCAGAACCTTCTCGGCTACAAACACTATCATGATGACGTTGTAGAAAAATTTATACAGCTCTCAATCAAAAACGGTATTGATGTTATCCGTATCTTTGATGCTCTCAACGATTTCAGAAATATCGAAACCGCTCTCGCTGCAACTAAAAAATATGCCACAAAAAATACTGTCGCTTCGGGCTGTATCTCCTATACTCAAAGCCCTGTACATACTGTTGATAAATATATCGAAATGTGCAAGGAACTCAAAAATATGGGATTCGATACAATCTGTCTCAAAGATATGGCAGGTACTATGTCCCCCTATGAGGCTGAACATCTTATCAAGGGCATAAAAGACGCTATCGGTGATATGACTCTCATTCTCCATACCCACTGCACAACAGGTATGGCTTATATGACTCTCACCAAGGCTATTGAATCAGGTATTGACGTTATCGACTGCGCTGCTTCATGTTTCTCAGGCGGTACTTCCCAGCCTTCTACCGAAACAATGTTCTATGCTCTCAGACAGTATGGCATTGATACAGGTCTTAATGAGGAAATTATCAATAAAGTAAATGATTTCTTCAAACCCGTCAAGCAGAAATACATCGACAACGGTCAGATTAACCCCAAAAGTCTTGCTACCGATGCTCAGGCTCTTGTATACAAAGTCCCCGGCGGTATGCTCTCAAATATGATTGCAAACCTTACAGATATGCACGCTATGGACAAGTTCGATGCCGCTCTCGCTGAAATCCCCAAAGTAAGAGCTGACCTCGGATATCCTCCGCTTGTTACTCCCCTCTCACAGATGGTCGGAAATCAGGCTGTTACAAATGTCCTTGTCGGTGAAAGATACAAGAATATCTCCAAAGAAGTAAAGAACTACATCAAGGGCGAATACGGTAATCCCCCCGCTCCCATTGATGAGGCTCTCAGCAAAAAAGTCCTCGGTGATGCCCAGCCCGTTGACTGCCGTATCGAGGACTGCAAACGTACAGGCGAAGAATTTACCGATGCTAAGGAAAAACTCGGGGAACTCTGCCGCAGTGAGGAAGATATCATGAGCTATATCTGCTATCCCGACCAGACTCTTAAATTCCTTAAAGACCGCAAGGCTAAAGAGGAAAATGAAGCCGTTTATACTATTGAGGCTATGTAAGGAGGTTTAATATGTTACCCGAATATACTTATCTCCTCCGTGAACTCTCTATCGGTGAGGCTGGCGGTACTGCCATTTTCGGATACTGTGTCGTATTCTTCGGACTTATTCTCCTTATGTGCGTACTCTATGGTACAGGCGCATATTTCAGGGGAAAAGACGAAAAAGCTGCCGCAGAAGCTAAAAAGGCTATGGAGGATACTAAAAAACAAGTCGAGGAAAATCCCCTCCCCATTACTCCTGCTCCCAAAAAACTTGCCCCCGGTTCTGCCGGTCATGTTAAAATTTATAATGTTTCCGACAAGGAAGCCGCTATGATTATGGCTATCGTTGCAGATAAAATGCAGAAACCACTTAACGAACTTCATTTTATTTCCATTAAGGAGGTCAAAAAATAATGAAATATAAAGTAACTCTCAACGGCAAAACCTATGAGGTTGAAGTTGAACACGGAAAAGCCGTTCTTCTCGATGAATATGAGGCTCTCGCACCTGCTCCTGCCGCTCCTGCTGCGGCTGCACCTGCTGCTCCCGCTCCTGCCGCTGCACCTGCCCCTGCTCCTGCCGCACCCGTCAATATCGCAGCAGGCGAAACCGTAAATTCACCCATGCCCGGCAATATCATAAGAGTAGACGTTAAACAGGGTGACACCGTAAAAGCCGGTCAGATACTCGTTATCCTCGAAGCTATGAAAATGGAAAACGAAAT
>DGRR01000087.1 GCA_002389995.1 Ruminococcus sp. UBA4383
GATATTTTCGGCAGTCAGTGCATATGTGTCGGAATTGATGCGAAAAAAATCGCAGATAACAAATGGACTGTCTATATAAACGGCGGTCGTGTCGATATGGGTCTTGACCTGATAGAATGGGTTCATACTATTGAAAAACTCGGTGCAGGTGAAATATGTCTCAATTCAATAGATGCTGACGGCACTAAAAACGGCTTTGATATTCCCATGCTGAAAGCTGTATGTGATAACTGTTCACTCCCCGTAATCGCAAGCGGAGGAGCAGGAAAAATAAACGATTTCTATGAAGTTTTCGAGAAAACAGGTGCTACTGCGGCACTTGCGGCATCACTTTTTCATTTCAGGGAACTCACCGTTCAGGAAGTTAAAAATTATTGCCGTGAGAGAAATGTCATCATGAGGTAATTATGAGTATAGAATATAAGGATATTCACGATTTTTCGGAAAAAGAACTTGAAAAGCTTTTTCTTTCGGTTGAATGGTCATCAGGGCATTTTCCTGAAAAACTCGCAGTTGCCATGAAAAATTTTGAAACTGTCTATTCCGCATGGGACGGTGATAAGCTTATAGGAATGATATGCGCTATGGACGACGGAATTATGAACGCATATGTTCACTATCTGCTTGTAAATCCCGAATATCACGGCAGAAAAATAGGCAGACATCTTGTTGAAATGATAAAGGAACACTATAAGGATTATATGAGAATAATTGTCATAGCTTACAATAATGAGATGAATTTCTATGAAAACTGCGGATTCACAAAGTCTGATGTAAGTTCACCCATGTTTATAACATCATTGTGGACATAACAGGAGGATATAATGATTAAGATAGATTTGAATGATTTGGATAAATTTTTTGTCAAGGGAGATTTGATACCTGCAATTTGCTATGAGGTCAATACAAAAACTGTCCTTATGCTTGCGTATATGAACAAGGAAAGCCTTAGAAAAACCCTTGAAACAGGCTATACATGGTTCTGGAGCAGGTCAAGGCAGGAATACTGGAACAAGGGCGCAACGTCAGGACACGTTCAGAAAGTTGTATCTATCTATGGTGACTGCGATAACGATACGCTTTTAGTGAATGTTGAACAGACAGGCGTTGCCTGTCATACGGGAAGTTACAGTTGTTTTTTCAATGAAATTTATAATGAGGAGTAAGACAATGACAGTTTATGAGGAAATTTTTGAAGTAATCAAAGAAAGAAAAAAGCAGTATGAAAACGGTACTGCTGCCGAAAATTCATACACCTGCTATCTTTTTGACAAGGGCGTTGACAAGATTTGCAAAAAAGTCGGTGAAGAAGCTACTGAGACAGTTATTGCCGCTAAAAACGGAGATAACGATGAACTGAAAAACGAAATAAATGATTTGCTTTATCATGTAATGGTACTTTGTGCGAATCAGGGTCTTGAATGGTCTGATGTTGAAAAAGTCCTCGATGAGAGAAATGAAAAAATAGGAAATCTTAAAAAATTCCACGAAGTTGATAAGAATACATGAAAAAAAGCCTCCGTTGCGGAGGTTTTTTATTATTCATCAAATAAAGGTGTTGAGAAATATCTTTCTGCCGTATCGGGAAGAATAGTTACAACAGTTTTCCCCTTGCCGAGTTTTTCCGCAAGTTTAAGAGCTGCCGCAACATTAGTTCCGCTTGATATACCGCACATTATACCCTCCATAGATGCGAGCTGCTGTGCAGTTTTCACAGCGTCCTCGTCAGTTACTATGTGGATATGGTTATAGATATTCATATTGAGTATAGGCGGGATTATGCCGTCACCGATACCCATTTGCAGATGAGTGCCGATAGTACCGCCTGCGAGGATTGCGGCGTGTTCAGGTTCAACAGCCCATATTTCCATATCCGGGTACTGTGATTTAAGGGTTTCGCCTATACCTGTTATAGTTCCGCCTGTACCTATACCCGAACAGAAGCCGTCAATTTTTCCTGCGGTCTGTTCGAGGATTTCGAGGGCGGTATAATATTTGTGTGCAAAGGTATTATTTGGGTTTTCAAACTGCTGAGGCACGAATACATCGGGATTATTTGCAGCCATTTCGAGGGCGGTATCGAGGCATTGCTGAATACATTTTCCGATATCGCCGTCATCGTGTATGAGGATTACTTCTGCACCGTAATGTCTCACGAGTTTTCTTCTTTCCTCGCTTACGGAGTCGGGCATAATTATAATAGTTTTATATCCTCTTACAGCACCGACAAGGGCGAGACCGATGCCCTGATTTCCGCTTGTAGGCTCGACTATTATGGTATTCGGCTTAATAAGACCTTGTTTTTCTGCACTTTTAATCATATTGAAAGCGGTTCTTGTTTTGATTGAACCGCCTACATTAAGTCCTTCAAATTTCACGAGAACCTCTGCATTTTCGGGTTTATTCATTCTGTTAAGTCTGATCATAGGTGTATGACCCATTGCTTCAAGAATATTGTTATATATCATATGTATCTCCATTCGATAAAAATTCTGCTGTTATATTATAACATAACTGCGTGAAAAAATCAATATTTTTTTGAAATCTCATGATTTTTATTTTGAGTATATTTTTCCGTGAACTGATATATTCCTGAAAATAAAAAGCATACATGGAGAAGTATCACATAATTCTTGAAATATATACAAGAGTTTCAATAATCAATGAAGAAAGAATAATAGCGGTTATCATTCGCAGATGATTTCGTTTTTCGTTATAGAGAGTTGCGATAAATTCTCTTATGAAAGCGTTTATCCAGAAATATGATTTAGTTTTAGCACCTATTCCCTCGATTTTAATACCTTCATCATCAGCGATACAGCCTGCTCTGAAAACGTGGTAATTGGTAGTTGAGAAGGCGATATTTGCGTTATTTTTCTGTTGATTTATGAGATTTTTGGAGAAGGTGATATTCTGGAAAGTATTTACTGATTTATTTTCGACAAGAATTTTATCTTCGCTGATACCTTTTGAGAGGAGGTAATTTTTAATGGCATCAGCTTCGGGCATAACTTCATCACTGCCCTGACCGCCTGAGGGGACGAAAATAATATCTTTTCCGTTATAATTTTTCTGCATCTGAGCAAATTCAACTGCCCTGTCAGTTCTTGACTGCAGGAGTTTTGTGAGAGAGCCGTCATTATTAATCTGACAGCCGAGGATAAGAATATAGTCCTTGTCAAATGCAGGGATATGTTTTGCGGCTATGAATCCTGAAATTATAGTTCCAATCAGCAGACATTCAAAGTATGCCACAAGCATTGATGAACAGTTCTGGAAAATATCGAGAAAGGCAAGACCGAGACCCTGTTCGTTATATGTATCAATTCCAAGCAAATTAAAAATCATATCTCCCAGAAACGGGAATATCGTTGAAAAGCATATGACTGCTCCGAGAAAAACACCGAGCATATTTCTCCAGCTTTTCCCCTCACGCTTTAAGAGAATTATATTGCTGAATGTTACGATTATTGCAGTCAGGGAAGCAAGAGGAAGCATTACAAGAGAGAACATTCCGCCCAGAGATTTCATATCACTGAGGATTTCTGATATGCTTGTCCTCTGAAAGCCGTAATATGTATCGTAAGCCATGAAGAAAATCTGCCATACAAGCGCAAATCCGAAAAATATAATCAGTCCGAGAAGTCCTATATTGGCATATCTGCAAATACTTCTCCTCATGCTTTTTCTGTATCTGCCCGCAAGAATAACAAGTGCCGCAAGGATTACAAGCATTTCCGAAAGGAAAAACATTATATCCCCGTTACAGCGTCCCAAAAATTCATTTACAGTAATTATTCCGAATTTATGCACATACAGTACACGGACGGCTGAAAATTCATTGCTTGTGACTTCAACAAAAGTTTTTCCTGATTTTCCGATACTTTTAAAATTCAGTTCAACAATATTGTCATTTAAATTCTGACTGACAAGTTCGAC
>DGRR01000217.1 GCA_002389995.1 Ruminococcus sp. UBA4383
TATGAAGTATATGCTTGACACCAATATGTGTATCTATGCCCAGAAAAACAATCCGAATGTAATCGCAAAAATAAAACAGAACTTTCAGCAGGGACTTTCAATTTCTTCAATAACTCTTGCCGAGTTGGAGTATGGAGTTCAGGCAAGTTCAAATATCGAGAAGAATGCAGTTTCTTTGTTAAAATTTCTGTCAATTGTAGATGTTCTTCCGTTCGACAGCGGAGCAGCGGTTGAATATGGCAAGATATGTGCAGATTTGCGAAAAAAAGGCACTCCAATCGGCACAATGGATATGCTTATTGCTGCTCATGCAAGGGCTGAAAATCTCATTGTAGTTACTCATAACACAAGGGAGTTTGAACGTGTTGAAGGATTACAGCTTGAAGACTGGTATTAAGAGTTCCGAGGGACAGCATAAAGAAAACCGCTTGCATTATCGCAGGCGGCTTTTTTTGGATTCAGCTATTTTTTTCTTTGTGGCGTTCGATATACTCTTTCAAGGCGACAATTGCCAAATTGCTTAAAGTTCGTGTTTCCTTTTCGGCTATTCTTTCAGCATCTTCTTTTAGTTGTTTTGGTAATGTGATTATTATTCTTGTGTTTTCTTTTGAAACTGCCATATTAACGCTCCTTTGCTGTTTTTTAATTATTATAACATATCAAATTAATGTAGTCAAGTGATAATTTTTGAAAAAACTCTTGACAAAAGTGTATCACTATGATATATTATAATTATCAAATGCAACACTAACGAAACGAAAACGAAAAAAAGGAGTGTGACAGTATGGACGGAATTATATTTCTTTGCGCTTTTTGGTGTTTCGTGGGCTTTATGTGGTATCGGTACGGCAAAACCAGAGAACCGCCAGACCGTCAAGAGCCTTACAAGCCTGATAAAGATTTGCTGTTGACGTTGCAGAGGATTGACGAATTGAAAGTGACTGCCGAAAGAATACGACAGCTTGAAAACATCTTGACAGACCTTGACTTAATAACTGACAATGCCGAAAAGGGTATTTCTTTATCAGTTCCGAGCATTTCAGGAAGTTCAACAGAATACAGCTTTATTTCTTCCAAAACGGATACAAGCGGATTTAAGACGGCTGCACAATCAGAATGTGACCGCTTAAAGCGTGAACTTCAAAGGCAAATAAGAGCGTTACAGGCAGGGGAGAGCCTTTAAAAATGAATATTTTCCCCTTGCAGGATTCAAAAAAATAGCCGTATGCAACAATACGCATACGCAGAAAGGAGCGTTTTGTATGAGTAACGGAAACAAAGTTGACAGCAACGGAAATCATTACTGCTCATGGTGTGGTGCATGGATTGGTAACCATAATACAGGCGAGACCCCTGACGGAGAAAAAAGTTATTTTGCTATCATCAAGGCGAAGTATTGCGCTGAGTGCCGCCCGAAAGCGATTAACCAACAGACAGCGGTAAGACTGCATAACCTCAACAACGCAACAAGGGCAAACGCAAACAGGAAAGCAGGAACTTTAAGCAGAACATTTGTTCTTAGCGTGACATTTTTCAGAAACATTTGTTTTAGGTGTAACATTTTTCAGAAACATTTGTTCTTAGTGTGACATTTTTCAGAAACATTTGTTTTAGGTGTGAAATTTTTCTTGACATGAAAAGAATTTTATGATATAATAACAAAAAAAACATTTGTTTTAGGTGTGAAAATTTTTTGAAAGGAAAATTTTTATGACAGAAAAATTAACAAAAACAGAGAAGTTACTTCTTGAATATTTTCGGAAATTCCCCTTAAATAAGCCGATAACAACGAAACAAAACGAACTTGCAAAGAGTCTCGGCTGTTCAAGAAGGAGCATAGCAAGTGCAGTCAAAAGCCTTGAAGAAAAGGGATATATCCGCAAAGAATCAGGAAAAGAAGATGGTACAGAAAACAAATATTTCTTAATTTCACCGGAAATAACTTCAAAGCCGCCAAGCCACAATACAAAAACTTTCAGCCGCAAATATTATGTATGTAAAAATTTCACTCGGAAATCAAACATTATTACAAAAACTTTCATTGAAGAAATTAACAAAGCCAAAATATCAGCCAAAAGACCCGAAACACATACACAACTTATTGATAAACTGTCAACATTAATATTCTCTGGAAAAATATCAAAAACAGGAGAGTATGAAATTGCTGTTGAAAGCCACAAAGACAAAGGAAAAAAAGAAATCAGCACTATCCTTGATATTGATTTTAGTGAAATTGAACAAAGTCAAACATTAAAACTCAGCAAACCGCTGACACCGTATGACAAACGGCTTTATAATGTCGTTTGCAGCTTATGGAAAGCAGGCAACACACATATAAGTCTTGCACAAATCTACCGAGGAATGGAACAAAAAGCAGGCACACCAAACGCAAAACAAGCTCAGAAAATTCGTGAAAGTGCTGAAAAAATGGCTGCGATCAGAATTGAAATAGATAACAGAAAGGAAGCAGAGGCTTATAACTATCCACTTTTTCAATCAGGACGCACATATTTGTTACCATCGGAATCCATTACAAACAGAAGTATTGAAATGAACGGGAAAATTCTCGATTATTGTTTACGGCTTTACAGAGAACCCCCGCTCTTAACTTATGCCATGAAACACAAGCAAATAGCATTGTTTACACTTGAACAAGCCGCTTTACCAGACAAAATGAGAATCACAGATGATAATTTACTACTTGATGATTATTTGAAGAAAAGAATTGCAAGAATGAAAAGAGAAAAGAAAATAAGCCAATCGTACAACGGTAAAATATTATACTCCACCATTTACGAAAATTGTGGAATAGATAACAAGGTCAAACGCAGTCGAACCACTGAAAAATTAAGAATCTTGCTGAAACACTACCAAAATACAAAACTTATTGAAAAATACAAAGAGAGAACAGACGGCATCACGATAATTACATAAAAAGAAAGACAGTTCTTCACACTTTTAATGTGAATTGAACTGTCTTTTTTTGCCCCGAAGATTGTTAAAAAAATGTCATGACTTACGACTTATTGAAACTTTACTTACGACTTATTGAAACTTTACTTACGACTTATTGAAACAGGGGGTGTCCGCAAAAGGCTATATATAGCCTTAAACAGACACACCCAAAAACGCAATAATATATAAGATATATAACGCCTGCCCACCCCCCCTTGACGGGGTGGGCGGACAGGACTATAATTAGGAAAATCGCAGCCCCACAAGCCTATAAAAGAAAATATTTTTACTTAAAGGCTGAAAGGAGCAGGAAAAAACAGAGGTTTATCAATGGAATTTATCATATTGGAAAAAGGTCCTGAGTTTTTAAGGACAGCGGAAGAAGTAAGCAAGGTTATCAGAGCTTTGCCGATAAGCTACGAGGAGAACGAAGAACTCATAGCCAAACTTGTTGAACATGCAGAGGCAGGCAGACAAGAAGCTTACCGTCAAGGGGTTTTAGATGCTCTCACAACTGACTTACCCGAAAAGATAATGAAATATTTGGAGAATGAACAAAATGGACACAGACAGATTAGCAGCTAAAGAAGAATTGTTACAGCAACAGCCCGATTTCCTTACAAAGGCGAAGAAAAAAGTGAACGGTCATCAGACTTATATCTGTCCTGTATGCGGCAACGGCAGCGGCAAGGACGGCACAGGAATTTGCCTTGATATATCAAGCAAGTCAATATTTCCGCATTGGAAGTGTTTCAACTGCGGTCTGTATGGTGACGTTGTTGAACTATGGAAAAAAGCAAATAATTTAACAGATGATAACGAAGCATTTACAACTGCTTATAGTCATTTTGGAATAATTGTGGGTGATATGCCCGAAAAGGCACTTAGCAAGCCCGTAGAGCCACGCAAAGGAAAAACAGGTATAAGTATACCACCAAATTCAAACGGCTTAAAAAACGGCATTAAAAGCACTTTAAACGGCATTGTAGAAAATAGCACCCCTGAAAAGCCTGTAAAAGAAGAATTTCAGCAGACAGATTACAGCAATTTCTTTTTACAAGCTAACAAAAACTTGAAATTAACAGATTATCACCGAGGAATCAGTCTTGATACGCTTAATCAGTTTAAGGTCGGGTTCGTGCAGGAATGGCGGCACCCGAAAGCCCCTGACAGCGTACCGACAAGCCCACGCCTGATAATACCAACTTCAAAAAACAGCTATCTTGCGAGGGATACAAGAGAAAATCTCAGCGACATATTGAAACAATACGCTAAAAGCAAGGTCGGCAACATGAGTATATTCAATATCGATGCTCTTTTGCTGTCTGAAAAGCCTGTTTTTGTGGTCGAAGGCGAAATAGATGCTTTGTCAATCATTGATGCTGGCGGTGAAGCGGTAGGTCTCGGAAGTGTTTCAATGGTGAACCGACTGCTTGAAATTTTGCAGAATACAACGCAAAAGCCCAAAAAACCGCTTATTATTGCTCTTGATGATGATAAAAGCGGACAGGCGGCAGCAGTGAAACTCTCGGAAGGGCTTGACAAACTGAATACTCCTTATTTGGTTTATAATTTTACAAAACCTTATAAAGATGCAAATGAATTTCTGATGCAGGACAGAAAAGGCTTTGCAGATAAGGTGGCAGCGGTCAACGAGAATCCCGAAAAAGCAATATATCAGGCAAATCACAGCAATTTTTCTTTTTTACAGGATTTTGTTAATACAATTGCTGAAAGTGCTGTTGACACTCCCTACATAGCAACGGGATTTCCTGAATTTGATAATGCTCTTGACGGTGGACTTTACGAGGGCTTGTATATTATCGGAGCAATCAGCAGCTTAGGGAAAACAACATTTGCACTTCAAATTTGTGACAATATTGCAAAAAGCGGAAACGATATACTTATATTTTCGTTGGAAATGTCAAAATATGAGCTTATAGCAAAAAGTATATCACGATTGACTTTGCTTGACGTTCTCACCAATAGCGGAGATATTCGAAACGCAAAGACGGCACGAGGAATTACAACAGGGTCAAGATATGCAAAATATTCAGCGATGGAAAACGAAATAATTCAAAGAGCTATCGGAAACTATGGTAAATTCGCAAAAAATGTTTATATTCATGAGGGAATTGGCGATATTGGTGTATCTCAAGTGAGGAAAACTATTGCCGAACATATCCGCATTACAGGCAAAAAACCTGTCATTCTCATTGACTACATTCAGATTTTAAGCCCGACAGATGTAAGGGCAACCGACAAGCAAAACATGGATAAATCAACACTGGAACTAAAAAGAATCTCCAGAGACTTCAAAATTCCAGTTCTCGCAATATCATCATTCAATCGTGAAAGCTATAAATCCGCTGTAAGTTATGCCAGTTTCAAAGAATCAGGGGCGATTGAGTATAGTTCTGACATTCTTATTGGTCTGCAATTGGCAGGAGCAGGCAGTAAAAGTTTTGATGTTGATGCCGCAAAGGCAAAAGAACCACGGGAAATTGAACTTGTGATTCTGAAAAACAGAAACGGCAAAACAGGTCAGAAAATCGGATATGAATATTTCCCGAAATTCAATTATTTTCAGGAGAAGAAGGCATTAAAAAAGCAAGCAAGATTGTAAAAGGAGTTGTAAATGGAAATAAATTTTGATAAACTTAATCAGATATGCAAAAATAAGCCTGTGAAAGTAGAAAAAGCTACATCGGAACTCACAAACGAAGAAAAAATAACAATAGCTGAAAGAATAATTAACAATTACCATGTCAACAGAAAAATTGCCGCAGGCTGCAAAGAGCAGATTTTGAAAGATATCAGGGCAAATAAAGATATTCACTTCATACTCTGTCTTGCTGCGGAAGTCATTGGTCGACTTGACGGAACAAACGACAAATTCTATTTAGAGGTCAAGGAAGCGTTGGAAAGTGCATCGAGGTAAAACAATGAAAAGCGAATCAATTTCAGCGGAAAAGAAAAGGTTTTGCAAGTCTCTGACAATCATCACCGACACCAGAGAGCAGCAGAACAGTCATATTCTGAAAGCCCTTGACGATATGGGCATTAAGCACGAAGCCCGAAAGTTGCATTTCGGAGACTATTCTTTCAGGCTTGACAGTGGAGAGGATTTCACTTTGTCATGTATCATAGAGCGCAAAAGCGGCTTAAATGAAGTGTGGGGAAACATCACAACCGACAGAGAACGATTTGAAAAAGAAATTGACGGCTTATTTAGGCTTACAGGCGGTGCAGTCTTATTGCTTGAAAACTGTCCGAGCCGTGAATATCTGCGAAATTATACCGTTCCTGCGTGGCAAATGCAGGCACAGGGGCGCAAAGTCTCAGGAATCGGCGGATACATTGACGCAACTTTCAGAGCGTGGGAGAGTGCTAACAGATACCGCTTACAGGTGCATTGCCTTGACGGCACGGACAACACGGCA
>DGRR01000020.1:0-23593 GCA_002389995.1 Ruminococcus sp. UBA4383
CTCCAGCACGACAGACAGCTCAAAGCTATCGCAAAAAGCATCGAAAAGACCATAACAGCCGAACTCAAAAAAATGCTCAAAAATGACCGTGAAAAATATGAGGAATTTTGGAAAGCATTCGGCTTGCAGATTAAATTCGGAGTTTACAGCGATTTCGGAATTAATAAGGACAAGCTTCAGGATTTGCTCATGTTCACATCTTCAAATGAGAGCAAGCTCGTTACACTTGACGAATACGTCACAGCCATGAGGGAAGAACAGAAATACATCTACTACGCAACAGGCGAAAATATCGCAAGAATTGAACATCTCCCGCAGACCGAACTCTTAAAGGACAAAGGATACGAAATTCTCTACCTTACCGACAATGTAGATGAATTTGCAATAAAATCCCTTAATAAGTACAAGGACAAAGAATTTAAGAACGTTTCCGCTGATGACCTCGGTATCGAAGATACAGGCAAAAAGGAAGAAATAAAGGCTAAGGAAGAAGAAAATTCCGATATGCTCAAAAATCTTGCCTCTGCCCTTGACGGAAAAGTTGAAAAGGTTATCCTCTCCCAGAGACTTAAATCCCACCCCGTATGCCTTACCAGCGAGGGAGAAATTACCCTTGAAATGGAGAAAGTTCTCAATGCCATGCCCACAGACCAGAAAGTCCATGCAAAGAGAGTCCTTGAAATAAATCCCGAACACGAAATTTTCGGAAAGCTTAAAGCCATAAGCGAAAGCGGAGACAGCGAGAAACTTGCAAAATATGCAAAACTCCTCTATACTCAGGCACTTCTCATTGAAGGAATCAACATTGACGACCCTGTTGAATTTTCAAATCTTATCTGCGAACTCATGTAATTACAGCATAAAAAATATCTCTGTCATCGGCAGAGATATTTTTATTATTTAACTTTATATTTTAAGATTATTTTAAGAGAAAAGCTTTATTATTTATACATGGATTTAATCAATCCCCCAATTCCCCTCTTATTTTATATATCCCTCTCTGACCTGCATCTGATGCAGGTTTCTTTTTTTGCTTGATTAAGTATTATATTTATGCTATAATCTGTAAGAGGTGATTTGTATGAAGATATCAGAAGTTGAAATAAACTGCCGCAGAAGCTTTTCGCTCTTTGAAGATGCAAAAGAAGATATGATGCTTTATTTCTTCAAAACTCCCGTAATATATATGCTCAGCGGAAAAGAAATAAAATCCGAAAATATTTCCGTAATTTTATACAGCCCGAAAGTAAAAATAAATATACGCTCTCTCAACGGAACGAATATAAAATTTGATTATGTACGTTTCAGACTGACAGCAGCGGAAAGACATTATATGTCATCTAAAAATATAAATTTTGACATACCTATTATAATAGATGATGATTTTGTAATATCATCTGTATTCAAGAACATGAAAGCGGAATTTACAAAAAACAGAAAGTATCTGAACGAATTTCTTGAACTTTCCATGCGTATGATATTCATATGTCTCAGCGAGGCTGAACCTGCGGAGGGTGATGAAATATCCCCCAAAACAGATATACCAAAATATGCAAAACTAAAATCCCTGCGTGAACAGGTCTATGAAAATCCTCTCAGACCGTGGAATATTGAAACAATATGCAAAAGATTATGCATAAGCAGAACTTATTTTCACAGAATATATTCCGCCGCATTCGGAGTCACATTCAAACAGGACGTAATCGAAAGCAGACTTCTCATGGCATCTGATTTTCTTGTATCGACAGATTTGTCCATAAGCGAGATAGCTGAAAAATGCGGTTACGAAAGCGATTCATATTTTATGCAGCAGTTCCGCAGGCATAAAGGCTGTACCCCCACGCAGTACAGAAGAAAAGCCGAAAACGGTGATATAAATTTTTCCGAGGAGTGATACATTTTCCCCCTGCAATATTACTGTCCGAAAACTGTTTTCAGTACAGTTAATATTTTGTCGCTTACCTTGTCGGAATAGACTATTTCAGCAGTTTTATCGGGGCGGTTAGTGATGATATTGTCAACTCCGAGGGATATCATTTTTTCGATATCCGATTTTGTATCGACAGTCCAGACGAAAATTCTTTTTCCGTTATGGTGGGCATTGTTTACCACTGTATGATTCACAAAAATATAGTTCATACTCACAGCATCTATATATTTAAGCTGAGTAAAAGCTATTGTAGTGGCGACATTTGCAATAATACCCGTTTTGATGTCGGAATCTGCCTTTTTGACATATTTAAGGGCATTATAGGAAAATGATGTAACATAGCATGAATTTTCAATACCATATTCTTCAATCAGTTCAGCCGTTTTTTCAGCGGCAAGTTTTACGTTTCCGACATCTTTAATTTCGATGTTGAAATTTATGTCATTGCTGAAATTTTCAAAAACATCTGAAAGGAGGACTATTTTTGCATCAGCAAACTCATTATTTTTCCCGAACCAGCTTCCTGCGGAAAACTGCTGAAGTTCATCATATGTATAGTCGCTAATCTTACCTTTTCCGTCAGTAGTGCGTTCAATGGTCTTGTCATGGAAAACGACAAGCTGTGCATCTTTTGTAAGCTGTACATCGAGTTCGATATAATCTGCACCGCTGTCGAGGGCGGCTTCAAAGGCGTACATAGTATTTTCAGGTGCAGCTATTGAAAATCCTCTGTGAGCTGTAATTTTAGTTTTTGTGAGTATTCCCGAATTGAGATTTATATTTCCCTCATAGAGTGCTGAAAAATATGAAGTATTCAGACATATGCCGATAATTACGGCAACAGAAGCAAAAATAATTTTCTGCCTTTTATTCCATTTTTTGTGTCCCGTATCAGGGAGGATAATTTTTTCAAAAGGCGAAACGTCTTCAAAAAATCCCTCTGTTATTCTGAACATTATGACAGGAGCGGAAATAAATGCCGAAACTGATGAAAATATCCGCCCCTCATACTGCAATACTTTAAGAGATGATAAAAGTGCTTTCTGCGGTTTTGAAAATCCCTTTATCATGAGAAATATAATAAAGCTTATAATAAATGTAATTATTGCCGCAGCCGCAAACATGGCAACGCTCCAGAAAATTATTGAAACTGCGGTTTTGAATTTCTTTTTTGAAAGAATTTTTTTGCTTTGCTTTGTACAGTCTATGAAATTCCTGTCCGTAAGCACAAGAAAATGCAGACTGTAACAGCGGCTTACCATTACAGCCACGAAAATCATCTGTATAGCTATATATGCGGCTATTGCCACACTGCCGTCAAGGGAGCGGAATAATCTTTTCAGTGCAGGCATGAGCGGAGCTACAAATACACCCGATGAAATCGTAAACTGTGCCAGAGGCATATATATCATGAAAAGAAAAAATTTGAATATTCCCGTTCCCCTGAAAGCCTTTTTAAACGAACTCAGACCCGTCCTCAGCATTCCGTCAGAGGTCAGTTTTCCTCTGCTTTTGAATGCGGAAAAACAGCCTGCCAGTGCGGAAAGTTCAACAAATGAAAAGAATCCCATGCAGAAAAGCAGGATAAATATAAATACAATTGTTACAGGGTGTTTAAGGTAAACACTCATTCTTTCATCGGAAAGATATTTTATTCCCGATACTTTCATTGCAAGCTTTATCAGAAGTGCAAGAACAGGTGTTCCTATTGCCGTCAGGAGCAGGCGGTATATAAGTTCAAATCCCATAAAATGTGGAAAAGCACGGAAAAATGTGCTTAAAGAGCTGAAAAATTTCCTCATGTTCATCTCCGCTTCAACTATATTATACTATTAATAATAGTATATCTCCAAAATTATTTCCTGTCAACAATATTCCTGATTTTTCACATATCATCAAAAAATATAATTTTTATTTGATAAAAAATACTTGACAATTGTTTCTTGAAATGATATAATAATATCCGTAAGTTATGCTTGTGTAGCACAGTTGGTAGTGCAGCTCATTCGTAATGAGCAGGTCGCAGGTTCGAGTCCCGTCACAAGCTTTTCAGCCGTCTGATTTACGTCAGACGGTTTTTTGCATTACAATCCCGAATACCAGCATAACCGCAAACATCGAGAAATTGATTGCCGAAAACGTAAGCATATATCTGCCTGACTGAGCATTTTCCGATTTTCTGTAAAACTGATAGGATATAAGACTTGCAAGTGATGCGATAATAGTACCGAGTCCGCCTATATTCACGCCCAGCAGAAGTCTTGTTCCCTCATCTGTGAATCCCGAAAGCATTACCGCCGCAGGAACATTGCTTATTATCTGCGAAAGAAGTGCCGAAACCAATACTTCCCTTCCCGAAAGAACTCCCGAAAAGAAAGTGCTTACAGCCTCTATTCTTGCAATATTTCCCACAAATACAAAGAAACATACAAATGTAAACAAGAGTGCATAGTCTACTTTTACCAGAAGTTTTCTGTCGCATACCAGACCGACCATGACCGCCGCAATCAGACATATATAATCAGGTATGAATCTGAATACCGTCATAAGGCATACAGCAAACAATACTGCATATACAGCGGTATTTTTTATATTTATCTCGGAAATACTTCCCTCATGGGTACGGCATGAAGTTTTCGGCAATATAAAAGTAAAAAGAATCAGCAGTATAATTCCCAGTACACCTGCGGGCAGCATAGTTTTAACAAATTCATATGCTGTAAGGCGGTATGTATCGTATAAATAAAGATTCTGCGGATTTCCGACAGGTGTCAGCATACTTCCGAGATTTGCCGCCGCAGTTTCGAGTACGATTGTAACAATACGGGATTTTTCGTCCTTTATGTGTTCAAAGGTGAGAATTGTAAGCGGTACGAATGTTATAAGTGCAACGTCATTTGTCACAAGCATTGACGAGAAAAAACATATTATTATGAACATCAGGCATAATTTTCTTATATTTCCTGCTTTTTTCAGAATAATATCAGTAAGCCTTTCAAAAATTCCCGTACTTCTCAGACCTGCAACGGCAAGCATAAGCGAAAAAAGTTGTATAAGCACCGTCCTGTTGCAGTATCCTGCATATTCACCGTCAGGCGGTACAATGAACATAGTAATCACCGCTGCAATAAAAGCTATAACAAGAACAGGCTGTGCCTTGAAAAATAATTTTATTTTTTTAATCATATATCATATCTCCTTTTATTTGCCTATATGATGATAACGCAAATTCAGGCATTTGTCAATGAAAATATGAAAATTTTTGTAAATTATTCAGAATAATACTTGACAAATCAGAAAAAACAGTCTATAATTTTAAATGTGAATGTGTTGTGTCTTTCTCCCTGCAAGGGGACGACAGCGAAAATTATCATACAAACACATTTTTTTCATATTTCACATTTACGTTATATGAATCGTACATCACCCCTGACGGGGACGAAAGAAAAAAGGACGGGGTAATACCGTCCTTTTTTGTATTTATTTTCAGGAGGAAATTATGGACATTAAAAAAGCTTTTCTGAAACAGTTAGCTGTTTCAGAGGGAGAATATATTTCAGGCGCAGCCCTCGCACGAAATATGAACGTAAGCAGGAATGCCGTGTGGAAAACCGTCAAAAGTCTCGAAAATGACGGATTTCTGATAGAATCCGTCACTTCAAAAGGTTACAGACTTTCAGAACATAACAATAAACTCAATGAAGAAATAATAAAGTCCTTTGAAAAATCAGACAGAAATATTATCGTACTCAATGAAGTCGATTCAACAAACGACTATGCAAAAAAACTCGCCTCGCAAAATGCAGAAAACGGTACTGCCGTGATAGCTGACCGCCAGACCGCAGGAAAAGGCAGAATGGGCAGGAATTTTGTATCTCCCTCAGGCTGCGGAGTCTATATAAGCATAATAACAAGACCAAAATTCGGCATAGAAACCGCTTCCCTCATAACATCAGCCGCCGCCTGTGCAGTCGCAAACGCTGTTGAAAATCTCTGCGGTGAAAGAGTCAATGTAAAATGGGTAAATGATTTGTACATGAACGGCAAGAAAATATGCGGAATATTAACAGAAGCTTCAATGGGTCTTGAAATGAAATCCCTCGACTATGCCGTAATAGGCATAGGCGTAAATGTCAGAAAAAATTATGAATTTGATGACGAACTCCGTCAGAGGGCATCTTCAATTGAAGAATGTACAGGCAGAAAAATAGACCGCAACCGTCTTTGCGCTGAAATACTCCGCCAGACTGACATTTACCTCGAAAATATTGAAAGCCGTGAATATCTCAGGGAATACCGCAGGCGTGAAATTCTTACAGGTCACAAAATAACTGCAAATACGGGAAATACCTGCATAGAAGGTATTGCAGAAGGAATTGACGACAATGCAAATCTTATAGTAAGACTTTCAGACGGAAAAATTATGCATCTCGGCTCAGGGGAGGCTAATTTATGCCGTTTTGCGGAATAATATAGAGAAAGGAAATTTTATATGTTATTGTTTGTAAATGCCTGTACAAGAAAAAATTCAAGGACGAAAAGACTTGCAGACTGTCTGCTGAAAACGCTCGGCTTGCCTTATGAAGAATTAAAAATTACAGAATGTGAATTTGACAGAGCCGATGAAAATTTTCTCAGTAAAAGAGATGAAATTTTAAAACAAGGAGATTTTGAAAAGCTTAAATATGCAAAACAGTTTGCCGAAGCTGATAAAATTGTTATTGCCGCACCTTTCTGGGATTTATCATTTCCCGCTGTCCTGAAAACATATATTGAACAGATAAACGCTGTGGGAATAACTTTCAGATATACACCGCAGGGTATACCTGAGGGGCTGTGCAGGGCAGACAGACTTTATTATGTTACGACAATAGGAGGGGATTTTTTCCCTGAAATCTATGGTTTCGGCTATATAAAGGCTCTTGCGGAAAATTTCTACGGAATTAAAGACGTTGAACTGATTAAGGCATCAGGACTTGACATTGAAGGCGCAGATACAGAAAAGATACTGCTTGACTGCGAAAAGGATATTATCCGCAGATTTCAGCCGAATAAATAAAAAAGTCCCGAAACACTTTGGTTTCGGGACTGAATTTTTATTGATATAATTGTCAGCTGTTCATACCGATTTCGATAGCCTTGAAATTGTTGGGGATAAGCGCAGCCTTTTTGGGGGGAACAACTTTTTCGATAGCTTTCTTCATGGTATCGAGGGAGCATATTTCAGTTTCTTTGAGGAGTTTTCCGAGGAGGATAATATTTGAACCGCCCTTTAAAGCGTTATCGTCAGCGAGCTGCTGTGAGGGAATACCGAAAAGCTGTATATCAGTTCTGTCAGTAGCCGCCTCAATAAGGGTGCTGTCGAAAAATACTTTTCCGCCTGCACGGACTTCGGGTACGAATTTATCAAATGAGGGCTGATTCATAACAATGAGTATATCGGGAGTGAGTACGAGCGGAGAGCCTATCGGTTCATCAGAAATACATACGGAACAGTTACAAGTACCGCCACGCATTTCAGGACCGTAGGAGGGAAGCCATGAAAGCTCCTTATTGTCCATAAGACCGCAGTATGCGAGGATTTTTCCTGCGAAAAGGATACCCTGTCCGCCGAATCCTGCGAGAAGTATTTCAGTAGTAGCCATTATTCCTCTCCTCCTTCCTTTTTCGGGAATACTCCTTCTTCAACGTCCTTGTAAACGCCGAGAGGATAGTAAGGTATCATTTCGTCCTGAAGTCTCTTTATAGCCTCAATAGGAGTAAGACCCCAGTTTGTGGGACAGGTTGAGAGAACTTCGACTATTGAGAAGCCCTTGCCTGCTTTCTGGTTTTCAAAGGCTTTGCGGATAGCTTTTTTAGCGTTTCTGATATGTGGAACGCTGTCAACGGCAACTCTTTCCGCATAGGCAGTACCTGTAAGCTGTGAGAGCATTTCACAGACTTTAACGGGATAGCCTGCGAGTTCGGGACTTCTTCCGAAAGGAGTTGTCTGAGTTACCTGACCGGGGAGAGTGGTGGGAGCCATCTGACCGCCTGTCATGCCGTAGATAGTATTGTTTATGAAGATAACAACGATATTTTCGCCTCTTGTGGCAACGTGAACAGTTTCGGCAGTACCGATAGCGGCGAGGTCGCCGTCACCCTGATATGTAAATACAAACTTATCGGGATTGGTTCTCTTTACGCCTGTGGCAACTGCGGGCGCACGGCCGTGAGCAGCCTCAATCATATCGCAGTTAAAATAATCATAAGCCATAACCGAACAGCCAACGGGACATACTCCGATTGTATCGCCCTCTATGCCCATTTCGTCAATTACTTCGCAGAGTATGCGGTGTACGATACCGTGAGTACAGCCGGGGCAGTAGTGGGTGGGAATATCTATAAGAGCCTTGGGTCTTTCAAATACAACAGCCATTAAAGTGTACCTCCTAACTTCTTGATTTGTTCAAGAACTTCAACAGGTGTGGGAATAACGCCGCCTGTTCTTCCGTAAAATTCAACGGGCTTTGAGCAGTTTATAGCAAGTCTTACATCGTCAACCATCTGACCCATAGACATTTCGACGCTGAGGAGTTTCTTAGCGGATTTTGCAGCCTCGTTAATTTCCTTTACGGGGAAAGGCCATAAAGTCTTGGGGCGGAAAAGACCTGCCTTTATACCGAGTTCTCTTGCGGAATTTACGGCAGATTTTACAACTCTTGCGGTTGCACCGAAAGCACAGAGAAGAATATCGCAGTCCTCAGTGAGATAGAGTTCAGCTTCTGTTTCAGTTTCCTTGATTATATCATATCTCTTATATCTGTCAACGATAGATTTTTCGAGTTCATCGGGTTTAAGGTAGAGGGAATTTATGATATGGTGTTCTCTCTTGTTCTTGTGACCGTTTGCAGCCCAGCCGCTTTTGTCGTAGGCATCGGGATTTATTTCGGGGAATGATACAGGTTCCATCATCTGACCGAGCAGACCGTCAGCGAGAATCATAGCAGGCATACGGTATTTATCGGCACGGTCGAAAGCCTTTACAACGTAGTCAACCATTTCCTGAACAGATGCGGGAGCGTATACAAGGAGCTGGAAATCTCCGTGACCGAGAGCCTTTGTAGCCTGCCAGTAATCAGCCTGAGAGGGCTGTATGCCGCCGAGACCCGGACCGCCTCTCTGAACGTTGATGATAACTGCGGGGAGGTCTGAACCTGCTATATAGGAAACGCCCTCGCTTTTGAGTGATACTCCGGGGGAAGATGAAGATGTCATAGCTCTCACGCCTGTTGAAGCTGCACCGAGAACCATATTTATAGCAGCGATTTCTGATTCTGCCTGTAAGAATACACCGCCTGCCTTATGCATACGTTTAGCCATATAAGCGGCAAGTTCAGTCTGAGGTGTAATGGGGTAGCCGAAGAAACATTTGCAGCCTGCTCTTATAGCGGCTTCGGCAAGGGCTTCGTTACCCTTCATAAGATTTCTTTCCAAAACTTAACAATCCTTTCAAAATTTATTTTTCAACAGTAATAGCGCAGTCGGGACACATCATAGCACACATAGCGCAGCCGATGCATTTTTCCTCATCTGTACAAACAGCATAGAAATATCCTTTTTTGTTGCGTTTCTCTTTCTGGAGAGATACTATATTTTTCGGACAGGCTGTTGTACAGAGAGCGCAGCCCTTGCAGCGTTCGGTGATAACTGTCATCTTAGCCATTTTCACACTTCCTTTCGGCATGATTCAAGATTATGATTTATCTTTCCCACAAGGGTTTGACATAAACTCTCACGGGGAAAATATCTTTTGTTTTCACCTGCATGGCGATATTTTCGGGGCAGGTGGTAAATTCAAGGGGCAGACCTGTTTTTTCGGAAATTTCCCTTGCAAAGTCAGCAGAGCTGTCGATAATTTCGGCATCTGTTTCGTTTCCGAGGTTGGTATTATTTACAATTGCGGTATGTTTCATACGGGCAGCGGCTTCTATCTCGTACATAAGAGTTATGGCGGAATCAGGATTATCTGTTAAATATCTGCGCTGATTTATGACATAGAGCATATCGACATTATCCCACATACTGAGGAGTGCGCCCGAATATCTTCCAAGGGCAGCCGCACCTGCATCATCACCGCCGACATCAATTATAAGGCAGTCCTCACTTTTTGCGAGCTGTTCGACATCGAACTGAATGGAGGGGACATCGAGGTTGGTATTTGCGAAATCGGGGGCGATTAATTTTATATTGTTTTCTTCAAAGAGGTTTCGGAAATCCGTGGTACGGAAATAAGGATTAACCAAATCGAGGTCAACGACAGCGGCAGATTTTCCTTCTGCTGCGGCTTTTAGGGCGAGGTTTATGGAGAGGTTTGTTTTGCCTGAGCCGTAATGCCCTGTAATAATTGTAATTCTTTTCATAATAACCTTTCACTTTCAAAAAAGTTTCCGAAACATATTATAACACATCTTTCCGACAAATGCAAGTACTTTAAAATGTATAATTCATACAAATAAAGATTGTTATAATAATTTACTCAAAATATAAATTCTTCAAAAAAAATAAAAAAACTTTAATATATTGTAAAAAAATATTGTATTTTTATATGATTTGTGATATAATATGAGTAACATTTTTTTCTTAAAGGAGAATATTATGGAACAGAAATCTATTAAACCGCCCGTTGAAGTACGCTATGCCGATGAACTTGCCGCACTCAAAGCCGCAGATACGGGTAAAAAGCCCGAAAACTGGATACTTTCCCCGAAAGCTGTAAGAACTTTCATTCTTGGCGGAAAAATCAAAACCCCTGACGGTACAAAGGAAATCGCAAGAAAATTCTACGGAAATGATGCTCTCGTTGAACGCTGTATAATTACTCTTGCAGGCAGCCGTGGACTTATGCTTGTCGGAGAACCGGGTACTGCAAAGACTATGCTTTCAGAACTTCTTTCAGCCGCCTGCTGCGGAACAAGTACCAACACTGTTCAAGGTACGGCAGGAACTACCGAGGATATGATAAAATATAGCTGGAACTATGCCCTGCTCCTTTCAAAAGGACCGTGCAGGGAAGCACTTGTCCCCTCACCGCTTCTTATAGGAATGGAAAAGGGAATTTTCGCACGTTTCGAGGAAATAACCCGTACACCTGCCGAAATTCAGGACAGCTTAATTTCCGTAATGAGTGACCAGATTCTAAATATCCCTGAACTTGGTGATGACGGACTTGTGCTTGCACGTTCGGGATTCAATATAATCGGTACTGCAAATACCCGTGACAAGGGCGTAAACGAAATGTCGGGAGCTTTGAAAAGACGTTTCAACTTTGAAACCGTTGAACCCGTAAAGGACGTAAGACTTGAAAAGGAAATCATTATCAGAGAGGCTCAGAATCTTGCTGCCGCAGGTCATATAGATATGCCGATTGATACAGATGCCGCTGAACTCCTTGCAGTTACATATCATGAACTCAGAGAGGGCGTTACCTCTGAGGGAACTATTGTTGAAAAGCCCTCCGCAGTTATGAGTACCGCTGAAGCTGTATCCGTATTCTATCAGACCATAAGCCATGCATGGTATTACGGTGACGGAAAGACAGATGTAAAAATACTCACCGAAAATCTTCTCGGTGCGGTATGCAAGGAAAACAAAGATGACCTCGAAAAATTAAAGGCATATTTCAGAACCGCAGTAAAGGAAAAAAGCAGCAAGGTTGGTGGATTATGGAAAGAATACTCCGAAACAGCGAAAATCCTGAAATAATCCCCTGTGATTTTTCCGCACCGCTTTTATTTTATCCCATACGTCACCACAGCCCTGCGTGTTCGTTCCAGCTTGTAAGGACGATAGAAGAATACAAGCCCGATATAATTCTTATAGAAGGTCCTGAAAATGCAAACGAACTTATCCCCGTCCTTACAGATGAAAATACAAAACTCCCTGCGGCAATCTATTATTTTTACAAAGATGTCAAAAAACTTGTAAGCGATGATGCAGAAGATTATAAATGCTATTATCCTTTCTTATATTCTTCTCCCGAATACAATGCGCTTATTGAGGCTAAGAAATTAAATATCCCTGCAAAATTCATTGATTTGCCCTACTGCGAAATTCTCATAGCGACAGCGGAAAATAACGGTCTGCGTAAGGATTCCGACAAGCACAGCTATGCAGATGACTCATATCTGAAAAAAAACCGTTTCTATGAAAAAGTATGCGAAAAGACAGGTTTAAGGTCATTTGAGGAATTTTGGGAGAAATATTTTGAAACAGCAGGAATTTTCAAAACTCCGCAGGAATTTATAAAACAGATGCATACTTACTGCATACTTACAAGAAATGACGTAAAGGAAGAAGAAATGAAGGCTGACGGCACTTCCGCCCGTGAAAGCCATATGGCTGTAAGGATTCTCGAAAGTATGCAGGAATATAAGCGTGTACTTGTTGTGACAGGAGGTTTCCACAGCAAGGGATTATATGAACTTGTGAACAGCGGTAAAAAAATAAAATCTCCCCGCCTGCATAAACTGCCCGAAACAAATCACGGCTGTTTCCCCATGGCATATTCATATGAAGCGGCTGATGCACTTCACGGCTATGCATCGGGAATGAGTTACCCTTACTTTTATGACTGCATAACTCAGAAACTCCTTGAAACCAATAATCCCGAAAACGTCTACAACAGCACAACCCTTGATTTCCTTGTAAAGACCCAGAAAGCAACTGTAAAGAAAGATATCCCCGTAACAATCTCCGATATAACTTCCGCACATACTCTCATGAACGGTCTTGCGGCTCTGAGAAATACAAGAGAATGTGGAATATCCGAACTCTTTGACGGTGTGACAAGCACTTTCATAAAGGGCGAAAAAACTGTATCTTCATCAATACCCCTCGATATACTCGCAAAACTCGCAACAGGAAATAAAATAGGCGAAATAGGTGACAAATCCCATGTTCCGCCCCTTATCACGGATTTTGAAAAGAACTGCAAAAAACTCGGCATAAAATATGAAACTGCCGTTCCGAAAGATGTTGAACTTTCTCTTTTCACTTCTGCAAAGGGCATGGAGACAAGCCGTTTCCTGCACAGAATGGAATTTCTTGAAACGGAGTTCGCAAGAATGACAAAAGGTCCTGACCTGCATAACAATAAGGACAGAAGCCGTGTGCGTGAGGAATGGAAATACAGAAGAACTCCCCATGTTGATTCCTGCCTTATCGACCATACAACGGACGGCTTTACCATTGAAGAAGCGTGTTCATCTGTTGCCGCAAGAAAATTAATGGCTGAAAGACGCTGCGAAACTGCCGCACAGACTGCGGTTGACTGTTTCCTTATGGGAATCCCCATGCATGATGCCGAACTCACGCAGATAGAAGATATTTTAATCAATGACGGTGATTTCTTTTCAGTCGGCAACGGTATGCACAGTTTTGAAATACTGTACAGCTTACAGAATTTATACGGCTTTGAAGATGCGTCCTCGCTTGCACATATCACACGCTGTTTTGACAAGCTTATATCAGCACTCCCGTCAATGGCGAATACTCCTCCCGACCGTGCAGACGACTGCATAAAAATCATGAAGTATATGTACGGCATAACAGGAAATATCCTCCCCGAAAGACTTGAATATTTCAGACAGGCTCTTATAACAATGTCCGAATCAGATGTAAAAGAACCCTCCGTATACGGTGCAGTCATGGGTATTCTCTATTCGATAGAACCCGAAATGAGGGATAATGCCGAAAATGCAATGAAAGGCTATCTGAAAGGCAGTCCCGATATTAAAAAACAAGGTGCGGAATATCTCAAAGGTCTTTTCGGTACGGCAAGGGATATAGTCCTTATTGATGACAGATTCCTGAAAATGACAGATGAACTCATTCAGGGCATGGACTATGAAGATTTCCTTGAAATACTCCCCTCTTTAAGGCTTTCATTCAGCTATTTCACTCCGAATGAAATTCAGTCAACCGCTGAAATTATCGCAGATATGTACGATTCCGACAAGGAAAATATAACCGATATGCCCGCAGTTGATGAAAGGCTTTTCCTTTTCGGAGAAAAACTCGACAGGGAAATATTTACTTTAATGGGAAAGGAGAGTATGCTTGAATGAACGAAATAAATTCATCTAATGCTGTAAACCGCTGGCGACTTATTCTTGGCGGACTTTCCGACAGACAGCTTGAATTTTCGGGAAGTGAAAGGGATATACAGAGTTTTCGGGATATGGAACAGCTACTCGATTACCTTTACAGCAGGGCGCAGGGCGATGATGTACGAAGTGAGGACAGAAAGGGCAGTCTCGACAAAACTCAGCTTACAGCCGCCAAATGGATTACAAAGGTGAGAACGCTTTTCCCGAAACAAACTGCCGAAGTCCTCGAAAAACACGCCCTCGAAGAATTTAATATGACTGAACTTCTCACCGATAAAAAAATCCTCGAACAGATGAAGCCCGATATGGATTTGCTTAAAACTGTTCTCCAGCTTAAACATCTCATGAAAGGCGAAGTCCTCGAAACTGCAAAGATGATTGCAAAGAAAGTTGCCGATGAACTCAGACAGAAACTCGAAAACGATATAAGACGTTCCATTCTCGGACGTATAGACCGCAACAGTTCCAGTCCCGTACATTCCGCAAGAAATCTCGACATAACAAAAACTATCCGCAGAAATCTCAAAAACTACAATGCCGAACTCGATAAGATTATTTTGCAGGATATATATTTCAGCAACCGTGTAAAGAAATATAACAACAAGCGTGTAATCATAGCCATTGACGAAAGCGGTTCAATGACAGGCTCTATAATATACAGTGCCGTAATGGCGCAGATAATCTCAAACCTCCCCTTTGCGGAAATAAAACTGGTTATCTTTGATACAAGTATAGTTGACCTCTCGGAGCAGGCTGATGACCCTGCACAGATACTTATGAGCGTACAGCTCGGAGGCGGTACGAATATCGGAAAAGCCCTCGCCTACTGCGAACAGCTTATACAGACTCCTGCACATACCTGCGTGCTTGTGGTGACGGACTTGTATGAGGGCGCACCCGAAAAATATCTCCTGAATACAAGCAAGAATATAATTGAAAGCGGTGCAAAATTAAGCTACCTTACCGCACTCGATGAGGAGGCTAACGCTTCATTTGACCGTCATCTCGGACAGAAACTCGCTGATATGGGTGCATTTGTAGGCGCACTCACTCCCGAACAGCTCGGTGACTATATCGGCAGAATATTTTCGTGAACAATATCCTGACAAAAGGCAAACTGTAAGGATAGTAAGTATATAACCTTATTCTTACTTCTCTTAAAAAAAAAAATAATATAAAGATATGTATTTCAGGCATTATCCTTACTTATCCTTACAAAAAATATAAAAGACAGGAGGAGATAATTTGAACGAAGTTAAAAAGGCTGTTATATCAGCAGATGAAGATTCCCTCATTGCCCTCGCAAACAAGGGAATATATAAACGTGCCTGCAAGGATATTGACGGGATTAAACCCGAATTTACCGAAAATCAGGACAGTATAAGCGTATCAGTGGGCGGTGAGACTGTAACCGTCAAATCTCCGCTTTCGGAATCTCAGTGTTCCTGCGTTTCAAGAACGGTATGCCGTCATATCATAGGCGCAATAGTTCTCCTGAAAGACGCTTTCAAGGACGAAGCCGTCCCCGAAACAGAAGAAGATACAACCCCCACGGAATCTGCGGAAGATGCAAAATCCCCCGAAATCCCCGAAACTCAGGTTAAAAAAGATGACAAAAAATCAGAAAAAGATGAACTCTCCGAAAAGGATATCGCTAAAATAAACGCCTGCGCCCGTCAGTCACTCAATATACTCGGTGATATAATAAAACGTGGTCTTGTGCGTATTCCCGAATCAGCCCCCGAAAACCTTGAAATCGCTGCGGTACAGTGCCATTCCCTCAAAATGGCTGATGCAGAACGTGCCTTGCGTGACCTCGGCGGCAGACTGAGCGACTGCATTGAAAGACGTGCTTCTTTCAGCATGAAATTGTTTACCGAAAAATTCTGCAACTGCATTAAAATGCTGACTGCACTCTCCAAAAATGATATAACATCTGACGACCTCGGTGTGTTCCGTGAAAAATATGAAACATACAAGGGAAATTTAACTATCCTCCCCATAGGTCAGAGAACTGTCGCAGGCGGTGAATATGAGGGCGAAATATATTATTTTCTCAATATGGACGAAAATTCGGAACAGAGATTTCTCACTGTATCGGATTTAAGACCGACTTTCTATGAAGTATCCGCATACAGACGGTTTACCCCAAGAGTTACACCGTGGGGAATGGGAAATCCCCTCAGCAGTATGATGCGTTCAAAAATGGTTCTCGGAAACGCTAAAATAAATAAGGGCAAAATTTCTACTTCTCAGGAAACTCAGCTTTTAATGCAGACAAAAGCTGACCTCAACTGCAACGAAATCAGAAATATAACCTATATGGATTTCAGAAAGATAATAATTGACATCTACGAAGCAAATCCGCAGAATGAAGCTGAATCATTGGTTTTCGTACACCCTGCCAAATGCGTATCCGCTGATTTCGACAAGTATTCCCAGACTTACAATATGATAATTGAGGACTTCAACGGCAGACAGGTTACAGTATCCGCCCAGTACCGTGCCGAAACTGAAAAATTTATAGACCTCCTCGAAAAAACTGCAAAATCTATGCTCGAAAATCCCGAAAAGAATTATACTATCCTCGCCTCTGCATATATATCTGACGGAAAACTGAAACTTTTCCCCATAGATATTTATGACTTCATAGATACCTATGAATCGGAAGATTATGAACTCCCCGAAGAATATGCCGATGCAGAAAAAAATATTCCGTTCTGTTCGGTTATACTCGATATTCTCGGCATGATTCAGGACAGGCTCGAAATAACTCTCCAGTGCGGTTTGCAGTCGGATTTGAAAAATGACCATAAGCTTGAAAATCTTACATTCAATTACGGTCTTAAAGGACTGAGCATACTGACGGCAGGCTTTATGTCATCTGCGGAAGTCTACCGCCACGGTACGGATAATGTTATTGAAGATATCCTCCGTGATATGTGCAGTCTTGAAGAATATATAAATTTCACAAGAAAAAAACTCGAAACATTGTCGGCATTGTTCAACTGCTGACGGAAAGGAATTTTTTATGCTTTACAATGTTGGTGCTATGAGTTTTGACGAACTCGAAAAAACTCTCCTTGAACTTGGATTCTACGATGAATCCGTAAAAAACGGCATTGCCTACCTTAACCTCGAAAACGAAAGAGACGATTCTCTCCTCGAAAACGTCAGAACTCAGGAAATCCCTGCAAAATTCAACAATGACTGGAAACTGAGACAAAATTTTTACAATGCTGTCAAAAAGGAAATAGCTAAGAAAAAAGATGCAGAATTAAACAAGAGATTCATTCTTTTCATATACAAACTCACAGGCTGTTACTTCGCAAACTTCATAATCTATACAGATTTCGTCAAAAGCCGTGACGACCTCATGAAAAAATTAAAAGAAACTCTCCCCGAAAAATATGGTGATGACGCAGATGCAGTATATCTTTCGATATTCATACAGTATATGGGATATAACGGAAATTTCAGGGACTTTCTTGACAATTCCGCTGAAACGTTCCTCAGAGCCGCAGAATATGCCATGAAATCAAGCAGTGAAACGGCTGCCACGTGCGCTCTTGTCGCCCTCGATAAAACTCCTCTTGATACAGACAAAAATTCAGAGATTATAAAAAAATCTCTCGATATAATCAACAAAACTACAAACAACGGTGTATTTATCCATAATGCCACAAAGCTTATTGCAATTGGTGAGGGTTCATATTTTTCAGATGATTTCAGGAAAATATTCAGAACTGAAATTGTAAAATCCTATCCTGCCGTTACCGAAAGACTTTTTGCATTGCAGATTAACCATGACAGAATACTTGACTTAATCGCAGATATGCCCGAAGTTGTAACCGCTTCATCAAATTACATATCATCTGTTGCAAAGTGGGCTTATACATTTGCCAAGGGAAGTGCAAAGAAACATATTGCCGTACTTGCCGAAAAATATACAGACCACTATATCAATGTCATGAAAGTCACTGAGGATTCGGCTGTCGCTGACATGATGTACAGGACACTCTGCGAAGTAAAACCCGATTCAGCCCCCAATCATGACGAAATAAAGGAAATCGCAAGGCGCAGGATTGCAGGAAGTATAGCCTCCCTTTACAGCAAGGGTCTTGATGTAAAGGCATACCTTATGGGAAAAGCAGACCTTGAAAGCATTTTCGATGATATCGTAAAGGAAAAGCCGAGATATACCCAGTGGGGCGGAAGTAATTCATACTATTCCACATACGGTGCAGATGACTTTTTAAGAAGATGCATTGTTGTACTTTCCCCCACACTCAACGGCTATAATTCAGCCCTTGAAAGAGAAACAGGTTTCAAATTCAAGGAAAATGAAGAAAAATTTGTCGAAATTCTCTTTGAAGAAAAACTCCCTGCCGACTACATCATGAAAGTGCTTTTTGAAATGATTGACGGGGTTTATTATAAAGATTCCGCTATGGAAAATACTTTAAAGGGTACAAGAAAATATGCAGACCTTATCGCTCCGCTTGACGTAAGAAAAGAACCTGTAACCTGCCGTCAGATTTATGTTCTTACAATAGGTGCGTATCCCGAAAAATACAAAGATAAAATCATTGAATATGCAGGCGATTCAAGTCAGGCTGTGAGAAATGTTGTCATAAATATAATCGCCAAACAGAAGGACTGGAAAATGGATATAATAAATTTCCTCAAATCAAAAAAAGCTGCCCTGCGTGATTTGGCTGTCTCCATAATGGCTAAACAAGGTACTAAAAATTACAGTTCCGAACTCGAAACAGCTTTTGAAACGGAAAAATCCGAAAAATTAAAAACCCGTATTGCTTCACTCCTCAATATAAACTACGGTGAATCACTCTCCGAAGAAACCGAAACTGTCGATATAATTACTGAACTCACTAAAAACAATAAGAATAAAAAAGTCGCATGGCTTTTCAAAGACCCTTATAAGCCCGTAAGACTTATAAACGGTGAAATTGCTGACGAAAAACATTTGCAGGCTCTGCTCCTCTGCTATTCCGCAAACGCAGGAGATATAAACCCCGCAAGAGATACAGTTGCAGATATGCTCAACAAAGATGATGTTGAAAAATTCGCCTCTGAAGCTTTCGGAAGATGGCTCGCAGGCGGTGCTGCCGCAAAAGATAAATGGATTCTCTATTTCGCAGCAATTCATGGCGGAAACGAAATGATAAATACTCTTATGCACTGCATAAAGGAATGGTCTGAAAATATGCGTGGTGCTGTTGCATCTGAGGCTGTAATGGCTCTCGCCCTGAACGGAAGTTCCCTCGCTCTCATGAATGTAGACGCTATGGCAAGAAAATTCAAGAATAAACAGGTTAAAGGTGCTGCCAAGAACGCTCTGAATAATGCTGCCGAAAAACTCGGTATCACTTCCGAGGAACTCGCTGACAGAATCGTTCCCGATATGGGATTTGATGAGAAAATGTGCCGTGTTTTTGATTACGGAAAACGTCAGTTCAAAGTGTATCTCACTCCCGACCTCGAAATAGAAATTTTCAACGGTGAAAAGAAAGTCAAGTCCATGCCTAAACCCGGCGCAAATGATGACAGCGAAATTGCTGAAAAATCTTACGCTGAATTTAAGGAAATGAAAAAACAAATGAAAAACGTTGTCGCCAATCAGAAGGCAAGACTTGAATATGTTCTCATGTGCGACAGAAAATGGACTGCCGAAAACTGGGAAAAACTTTTCGTAAAGAATCCCGTTATGCACTGCTTTGCAATCGGTCTTATCTGGGGAATCTATGAGAATAACAAACTCGTTTCAAGTTTCCGCTATCTCGATGACGGAAGTTTCACAACCTCCGATGAGGACGAATTTGAAATCCCCGAAAATGCAAGCATAGGTCTTGTTCACCCGATTGAACTTGAAAACGATGAAATTGAAGCATGGAAGGAACAGCTTTCCGACTACGAAATAACTCAGCCTTTCCCGCAGATTTCAAGACAGGTTTTCAGAATGACCGATGAAGAAAAAAATCAGACCGACTGTATGCGCTTTGACGGAATTGATATAATGAATTATACTCTCCTCAGCAAGATGACCAAATTCGGCTGGTATAAGGGTGACGCTCAGGACGCAGGTGCTTTCTATGAGTTTTACAGAAGCGATATTTCGTCCGTTGAAAAGGATAAGGACGGCAAAAATATCTATAAGGGCTACTATGCGGAAATAAGCTTCTCAGGTATGTATATAGCCGCCTATGACATGGAGCAGGAAGAAGTTGAAGTCGGAAAACTCTGTTTCTTTACTCCGTCAAGAGGTGTAATAAACGGTGGTAAGCTGAAAATGAAAGACGTAAACGAACGCTATTTCAGTGAAGTAATTTTACAGCTTACACAGACTGTCGGAAATCAGACCGAATAAAAAAATCCCCCTTGCAAAAGGGGGCTTTTTACTGTGAAAATCAACAGCGCAAATAAGATAAATATAGAAGGGGAATTGGGGGATTACTTAATCCGATTATTATTATATTTAATAAGTCTTAAAATAATCTTAAATTTCCCATTTATCGCAGAGTTTATTTATTTTTTCAGCCATACGGCGCATATCTGCGTTAGCCCTGCCCGAAGATGCCTTGATAAGCTTGTAAAGCCTTTCGGAAGCTGAAAGAAGCTGGTCATAGGTCGGATTGTTATTTGCGGCTTTATGCTTTATTATCGGGACGGGCTGTGCCTCATAGGTTATTTCACCGCTTATCAAATCGAACTCCGTACCGCTGTAAGGTGCATATGCATCAAAACCAAATTCATTCCTTAATTTTTCCGCAAAACTGTCAGCAGAAGATGCTTCACCATGATTGATAAAATATTTTTTAACGCCCTGCACTGACTGCGCCCATTTTACAAGACCGTTCATGTCGGCATGACCGCTTATTCCGGGGAGCTGTTTTATTTCAGCGGCAACATAGACGGTTTCACCGAAAAGCTTTACTTTTTCCGCACCGTCAACGATACTTCTGCCTATGGTATTCATAGCCTGATATCCGACAAAAAGAATTGTATTTTCGGGTATCCAGAGATTATGTTTAAGGTGGTGCTTTATACGTCCTGCCTCGCACATACCGCTTGCGGAAATTATAACTTTGGGTCTTGTATCGCTGTTGATAGCCCTTGATTCGTCACTGCTTACAGTTCTGATTAAATTCGGGAAACTTATGGGATTTATACCTCTGCGGACGTATGAGAGAGCTTCCTCATCATAACAGCTTTCACGGTTATTTATAAATATGTCCGTAGCCTCGATTGCAAGGGGACTGTCAACATATACGGGGAAATCGTCATGCCCTTTAATTAAATTCTGTTCCTTTATTTTTCTTATGAAGTAAAGCATTTCCTGAGTTCTGCCCACTGCAAAGGACGGAATTATAACACTTCCTCCCCTGTCAAAAGTAGTCTGCAAAACGTCCGCAAGAGATGTCACATAGTCTGTCGGGCGGTTATGGAGTCTGTTTCCGTAGGTAGATTCAACAACAGCATAGTCTGCACTGTCAATATACTGCGGGTCACGGATAAGGGGCTGATTTGTATTTCCGATGTCGCCCGAAAAGACAATTTTCCTTGTCTGACCGTCCTCAGTCATGGTGATGATGATGCTTGACGAGCCGAGGAGATGCCCTGCATCACGGAAAAATATTTTTATTCCGTCACATACCTGATATTCTGTTTCGTACTCATGCGGTACAAAAAGCGATACTGCACCGATAGCGTCCTCCATGGTATAAAGCGGCTGATAATCTTCCTCGCCACGCCTTTTAGCCTTGCGGCTGCGCCATTCAGCTTCAAATTCCTGAATATGTGCGCTGTCAAGGAGCATTACGGAACAGAGATTTGAAGTGGCTTTCGTTGCATGGATTTCGCCTGTGAATCCTCCTGCATACAAAAGCGGGAGCATTCCCGAATGGTCTATGTGCGCATGAGTGAGAAGAACAAAATCTATATCCTGCGGAGGAACGGGAATTTTGGCATTTTCAAAATTATCCTCGCCCTGTTCCATACCGAAATCCACAAGAAATTTTTTACCGCAGGCTTCAATATAGGTACAGCTTCCCGTAACTTCATGTGCAGCACCGATAAATGTCATTTTCATAAAAAAACCTCCTTATTTAAATTAATCATGCAAATTCTTAACTTATTATCCTGAATGGGGGGAACACCGCCCTTTGAGCCTTGAATCTCCGTTCACTCCATTTCATTCCGTCCACTCCCGATTCAAGGGGGCGGCTTTTCCCCCCAAGCCCTTTTTAAATTTATTATCCTGAATGGGGGGAACGCCGCCCTTTGAGCCTTGAATCTCCGTTCACTCCATTTCATTCCGTTCACTCCCGATTCAAGGGGGCGGCTTTTCCCCCCAAGCCCCCCTTTTAAATACTTTTATATTATTATAACATATTTTTCTGCATTTGTCTATAAATATTTATATAATTTTTGAAATATTAAAATTCCCCTTGACAAATTGTTTTTTATGGTGTATAATGTGTAAAGTAATTTTGGATTACACCCCGAACAGGAGCTTTATTCATGGCAAAACAACTCAAATTCGTTATGCTCCTCGACTGCTACGGTGACCTGCTCACCCAGCACCAGAGAAATATAATGGAACTCTACTACTGCGATGACCTCTCACTTGCGGAAATCAGTCAGCCCCTCGGCATTACCCGTCAGGCTGTAAGAAGTATCATCAAAAGAACTGAGGAACTCCTCCTCAATTATGAGGAAAAACTCCGCTTTGCCGAAAAACTCGGAAAAATGAGGGTCTGTTTCGACAATATTTCTGCTGTCGCTGAAAATATAAGCGACGAAAATATCAGAAATGCCCTCGCTGAACAGATTTCGGACGCTCTGAAATTACTTTGACTACCGCTGAAAGGAAGATGTGCATGGCTTTTGAAGGACTTTCCGAAAAATTAAACAATGTATTCAAAAAACTCAAATCAAGAGGAAAACTCACGGAAAGTGACGTTAAAGACGCTATGCGTGAAGTAAAACTCGCACTCCTCGAAGCCGATGTAAGCTATAAGGTCGTTAAGGACTTCGTTAAAAAAGTCTCCGAAAGAGCTGTCGGTGAAGATGTCCTCGCAAGTCTTACCCCCGCCCAGCAGGTTATCAAAATCGTAAACGAGGAACTCTGTTCCCTCATGGGCAACAGCAATTCAAGAATAAATTTTGCATCAAAACCGCCCACGGTTATCATGATGTGCGGATTGCAGGGTTCGGGTAAAACTACCCACTCCGCAAAACTCGCAAAACTCCTCAAAAAAGAAGGTCACAGACCTCTCCTTGCTGCCTGCGATATCTACCGTCCTGCCGCTATAAATCAGCTTCAGGTTGTCGGTCAGAAAGCAGATGTCAAGGTCTTTGAAATGGGTCAGATAAGCCCACTCACTATCGCCTCGGAAGCCCTCAAATATGCTAAGGACTACGGTCACGATATCCTTATAATAGATACCGCAGGACGACTCCATATTGATGAAGCCCTCATGCAGGAACTCAA
>DGRR01000020.1:23703-29773 GCA_002389995.1 Ruminococcus sp. UBA4383
GGTCAGGACGCTGTAAACGTTGCCAAAACTTTCGATGAAGCTGTCGGCATTACAAGTATCCTCATGTCAAAACTCGATTCCGATACAAGAGGCGGTGCGGCACTTTCAGTCCTCTCCGTTACGGGCAAACCTATCAAATATGTCGGCATGGGCGAAAAACTTGACGACTTTGAACAGTTCCACCCCGAAAGAATGGCTTCAAGAATCCTCGGCATGGGCGATGTCCTCACCCTCATCGAAAAGGCTGAAAACGTCATGTCCCAGAAAGATGCCGAAAAGCTTTCCAGAAAATTCAAGGAAAATACTTTCGATATGGACGACCTCCTCGACCAGATGAAACAGATAAGAAGAATGGGTTCTATGAAATCTATCATAGGTATGCTCCCAGGTGTCGGCGATAAACTCAAAGATGCCGATATAGACGAAAGTCAGCTCGGAAGAATTGAAGCTATCATCACTTCCATGACAAAAGCCGAAAGAGCTAAACCCTCTATCATAAATCCCTCCCGCAAAAGAAGAATCGCCGCAGGTTCAGGCACTAAGGTTGAAGATGTAAACAAACTCCTCCGACAGTTTGAACAGATGCAGAAACTTATGAAACAGTTTACGGGCAAGGGCAGTAAAATGAATATGCGTAAGGCAAGAAAAGCTATCGCAGGTATGAATTTCGATAAAATGGCTGGCAAAGGCGGCGGAAATATACCGTTCTAAATTATGTTTCAGAAAATATTCGCAATACTCGCAGGAGTGTTCTGCATATGTGCCTCTTATTACAACTGGGACTGGTTCTTTGAAAATATGAAAGCACAGCCTTTTGTTAAATTATTCGGCAGAGAGGGCGCAAGAACTTTCTATACCGTACTCGGAGCTGTTCTCATGATTTTAGGATTTTTTATATGTTAAGCTATGATTACAAATGCAGACATAATATAAAAGGTCATAAAACTTTAATCGGTTTCCTTATGTGGGTAATCGGTGCAGTTATAATACTCGCAGTGAGCAGAAAAGGTCTGCTTTCACTGATAACAGACAATAAAAAAATATGCACGATAATTCGTGTTACAGGATATATTTTCGGCTTGACAGCAATGATACTTTCATGGACAGTCGATGATATTATTGAATGATTTCAATGCGGTCTCCCGCCGCTTGATATACAAGAAATTTTTTCGGAGGTGATGATAATGGCAGTTAAAATAAGACTCAGAAGAATGGGTGCTAAAAAAGCTCCTTTCTACCGTGTGGTTGTCGCTGATGCAAGATACCCCAGAGACGGAAGATTCGTTGAGGAAATCGGTTTCTATGACCCCACCAAAGAGCCGTCAGTTGTTAAAATCGACGCTGACAAGGCTAAGGACTGGATTGCCAAGGGCGCACAGCCTACGGATACAGTAAAGGTTCTTCTTAAAAAGGAAGGCATACTTTAATTGTTAAAAACTGCAAAACAGAGGGAGGACAAGCGTCCAAGCCCTCTCGTTTGCGGAATTATGGAGGATTTAATAATGAAAGACTTACTTTATGCTATCGCAGCAGGTCTTGTTGAAGACAAGTCCGCTATCAAAATCGTTGAGGACGAACCCGATGCAGAAGGCGTTATCGTTTTCCACCTTTCAGTAGCTCCCGACGATATGGGCAGAGTTATAGGCAAGCAGGGCAGAATCGCAAAGGCACTCAGAACTATCATGAGAGCAGGTGCTGCAAAGAGAGACCTTAAAGTTTCTGTCACTATCGAAGAATAATGCAGAAAAACCGCTGTTTATCAGCGGTTTTTTCATATATATGCTATGATAAAAAAATTACTCAACCCGCAGACCTGCGAAAAATGTAAGCTGTGCTGTGTATTTGATATCTATGATATATGGAATACTCCGATATTTTCGGAAAATATGAAAAATAAAATAATCTCTTTCAGTCCGCAGTCCAAATTTATCCGTAAGGACGGGGGATATATTTTCAAAGCCGAAAATACCGATTCATACGGAAATTTCAAATGTCCCGCCCTTTCAGAAAAAGGCTGTATTCTCGGTGATGACAAGCCTTTTATATGCCGTATATTCCCGTATATGATAATGGAACTCAACGGAATGAAAGTAATAACCGCCGCTTCGGTATGCAGTGAATTTTATAACCGTCCGCTGTCTCAGCTTGTTGATTTCCTTAAAGACGGGCTTGCAGATGAAATATTTTCCCATGCAGATGCATACCCTGAAATAATAAGACCATATAATGAAAATTATCCTATACTTCTGATTCATAATTAAAAATCCCCTTTTCAGGGGATTTTTTTAATATCCGTAATAATTCGGGTCATATGCATACGGGTCAACGTATGCATTGGGGTCATATATATTCGGGTCAGCGTATGCATTCGGGTCATACAGATTCGGGTCAGCATATGCATTCGGGTCATATATATTCGGGTCGGCATATTCATTCTGTGAATTGTCCGCATACGGAACGGAATTATTATCCACATCGGGATTATTCACATCAGTATTATTTACATCTGTATTATCTTCGGGCTTTTCCTGTTCGGGACTGTATATAACGCCTGAGGTATTGAGATATTTTGCAGGGTCATCATGAACACCGAGATAACGCACTTCAAAATGACAGTGAGGACCTGTTGAATCTCCTGTTGAACCAACAAGACCTATGAGCTGTCCTCTTGTGACATATTGTCCTTCCGTTGCCACAACATAACTCATATGACCGTAAACAGTCTGATAGCCGTTGAGGTGGTCAATCATTACAACATTTCCGTAGCCGCCTGCATTCCAGCCTGCCGTTACGATATAGCCGTCATCTGCGGCATAGATATTTGTGCCTGAATCTGCGGCGATATCAAGACCCATATGATTTCTGTTACTGATAAACACATCACTTATCCAGCCGCCGTTTACGGGCCATGCGAACTGTCCTGTACCTGTGAGAGGACCTCCGTTATAGACTGTATCGGGGTAATCGGGTCTTGCGGCTTCCATACCAACGCCCATTTGCTGGATTACGGGTTCTTTTGTTATTTCACTGCTTATAGTTTTGCGTGAGGATTCGATGCCGTCAACATAGGTAACTTCGACCTTGCTTCTTTTCTCACCTTTTTCGCCTTTTACGAGGAGTTTTTTAGTACCGTATTCAAGGGAACTGGTCTGGACTTCGATAGTTTCAAAATCGAGATATGAAAGAGTTTCCATTTCTCTTGTATACTGAATTGGGAGATAGCTTTCATGTTCGACTACATTCACGACCTGCCCTGCCGAGCATCTGTTTCTTATAAAGGGATTGAGTTCCTCAAAATCGTTGAAATCCATATTATATTTCTGAGCGATTGTGACGGGGGTATCTTTATCCTGAACGACATATGTTGCATCTTTTTCATTTGTGGAAGTGAGGAGGCTTATCATTTCATTTTCTTCCATGATACTGCTTGTAAGGTAAATTCCGTCAGTATATTCAATTTTATTGACATAGGATATATTTTTCACAATGCCGTCTGCCGAGAAATTTGCAAGTCTGTCGTCAAGGGCATCTTTTACGGGCTTATAGTCTTTTACTGCGCCTGTAAATTCACCGTCTATATAGATTCCGCAAGCTTCTGCGAGTTCCTGCTCCGATGCCGAAAGCATGGCATTTGCAAGCTGTAAAGATGATACATAAATATCATCATCTGACAGGATTTTGACAGAGAGTTTAGCTTTTGAATCGAAATCCGCATCTTCATCGCTGTAAGCAAGACGTTTTTTCACTTCTTTTTCAGCTTCTTCAAAATCAGCCTCAGCGGAGATTATACCTATTTCTTTTCCGTTATATTCAACGACTATTCCATATTCAAGATTTACGCCCCAGCTTATAACTCCGAGGAGGACTGCTATTGAAACTATGGGGAGTATGTAATTGAAGGCTGTGCGGAAAACGCCTTCTTCTCCGAAAAGAAAATATCCTATGAATTTCAGGACTGCATGGCGGTATTCATTTTCGCCTTTTTTCTTAGCTTTTCTAACATCTTTTGAAAGTTTCTGCGACAGTTCGACACGCCTGTGAAAAGATTCCCTTGACACATCAAAAAAAGCTGAAATTCCTTTAGCTGTATTTTTTATGAACTGCCATATTTCAGAAAAAAGAAACACGATGCATTTTATAACCGCACGGATTGCAACAACAAAAATATTGACTGCACAGCGTCCTATCCATTCAAAAATATTTATTATATATTTCAACAGCAATACTCCTTTCATCATATTCAAAGACGGAATAATTAAAGACCGTACTTATTAATTATATCATTTTCAGAAAAAATTACAACATCAAATGCAGTTTTTTCAATATTTCGTATGACTGCACAAAATTTTATAATTCAGACAAATTTTTTATATCCTCAGGGAAATCAGCATTTACAGTTATTTTCCGACCTGTAACGGGCTGATTAAATTCAAGCCGTCCGCAATGGAGGGCTTGTCTCTGTATATCCTGACAATTTCCGCCGTAGAGTTCATCACCTGCGAGTGGGTGACCTATATGCGAAAAATGCACTCTTATCTGATGAGTTCTTCCTGTTTCGAGGTTTATTTCGAGGAGGGAATATTTATTGTTATATTTTAATCTTTTGTAGTGTGTTACGGCTTTCTGACCGTCCTCACGCACACAGCGCAGAATTATACTGTCCTCCCGTCTTGCAAGAGGAGCGTCAATTGTGCCGTATTCATCGGTTATTCCGTGAACTACGGCATAGTATACTTTTCTGAAATTTCCTTGCAGAACATTTGCGGAATGTGAATCCTTTGCGACCATGCAAAGCCCTGATGTGTAATTGTCAAGGCGGTGAACAGGTCTGTATGTCAGTTCGGGGAAAAGATATGCAAAATAGTTCCCCAGAGTATCGTTATGATGTTTAAGTGACGGGTGAACGGGTATTCCTGCGGGCTTGTTGAATACTATTACATTATCGTCCTCATAGGCTGTCGGGATATCAAGGTTTCCGTTAGGTTCGAGGAATTTATCATCACTAATCCGCAGGACGATAGTATCTCCGTTATTTACAGTATCAACGGAGCGGATAAGTATTCCGTTTCTTGTCATACCGTTCTGCTGATGTTTAAGTTTTTTAAGCAGACGTTTTGAAACGCCCTTTTTTGTCAGAAAATTTTCGAGAGTAAGCGGTTTGTCTGTTATGGCTGAGAATACTATTTCCTTCAAAATATTCGTCCTCTCTTATAAATATTGATATGCAGAGCGAAAAAGCCGTCATAAATTCAGGCAGTACATAAGGGACGGCAATTACTGTAAGCATTAAAAATCCGTATGTCAGGATAAGTCTGAACAATATTCCCTTTCGCTTTTTAAGAATCCTGAATGAATACAGAATTATTCTGAATATGCTTTTATCCCTGTATTCAGCCATTAAAAAGGGTACGGCAAATATATTTATCTTCACGGAAATATAAATATACAGAAAAAATACCGCCGCCGCAAATGCATGAAGCGCAGGAAAAAGCTTATCCCTTTCCATAAGTCTGTATGCCCATACAGATGATACTATAAAAGGGAGCGAAAATATTATTCCGATTAATTTAGTCAGAAATACTGCGGCTGTACATTTTCTGAATGAGTATCTGCCGAGTATTATTGAAGAAATCGGAGTAAAATTCTTTTTTTCGCAGCATATTTCGCTCAGTCTTACTGCTGATGCATAATACAGCGGAGTGCATACAAGCCAGCGAATAAGTGTAAATATTCCCCATGCCGCAAGCTGTATTTCAACTGCTCCCGTTAGAATATCCATAGGTTTCATATAACCGTAGTATAAAAGCATACTGTATATAGCCGCCTCGGCAAGTCTGAAAATAAGCCCTGCGCCTATGGGAAGCATACATATCATAAGAACAGCCGTTCTTCTGCCTTTGAGATATTTTCTTGAAAACCGCATAAGTTCCCTGACTTTCATAATAATGCACCTCTGTAAAAGTTATGCATATATTATGTGAAAATAAAGGGAAATTATACTGTATCAGTCGGGAATACGGTCATACGGACAATAGCCCATTATTTCAAATGCCTGAGAATTAAGCCACAT
>DGRR01000145.1:0-2763 GCA_002389995.1 Ruminococcus sp. UBA4383
TAAAAAGAATAGACTAAATAAGAAAGCACACACTGTTAATCAAAATTTAATTAGATAATTGTTTTACTGTTAAATTTTTGTAAACAAAAGGCGGCTTCCGTATAAAAGCCACCATGGTTTTACCTTAAAAACATCGCTGTAAATTCGAGCATGAAACTCATAATAAATAATGCTGCCATGATAAATACAAAATTTATTGCAATTACTGCAATCATACTAAGAGGTTTTACACCGCCTGCCGATGAAATGGTATCTTTGTCGCTGATTCCCCTGCTTTTCATGGATTTGATGCTTTTTATAACAAAATGATAGTAAATCCTGTTGCCTAAAAAACAAAACAGCAGTCTTATTCCCAAATCGACAAAATTACATATATTCGATACAAATGCAAGTTCAGTCTTATTGCTGAGTATAAAATTCATCACATTTTCCGTGAACATCTGGTAGCCGTTCTGCAAATTGTCGTCTATTATCATCATCAGAGCCGCAGGCATGGACAATATCACCGATATTGCCGAACTCAGCAATGCCCAGCCCCACATTCTTCTGTTTGCAAAGAAAAACGGAGGAAACAAAAGGCTGAGAATGTTGAATGACATTTTTATTCCCATATCCTTCATTTTTTTGAAGATAGGTATATAATACATGGTATTGCTTTTGACGAATGCAGCAGCTTCTTTCAGGGTTGCACCGCCTATATCTTCATTCGGGTTATAGCCGAGATATTTTTCTGAAAAGAGGTATTCATCTTCTGTTATATTGAAACGCTCATCATGGAAATCATTTTCGGCATTTGTTTCGGATTCAGTGTAATGATTCTCTGTTTTCGGGGCTTCAATTATTACAGTTTTATTTACTGAACGTTCCCATTTTATTTTGCCTGCATGATTTTCATAGAGTCCGCATCTGTTTTCTTTTTTATAACATTCCCTGTGGTGAGGCGCACCGCATTCGGGGCAGACTACCACATCTGATTCATCATCAAAGACATTATTGCAGACAACACATTTTTCACCTGTATAATTCATAAGACAACCTTTCTTTAATTCATAACTCAATTATAAACTTGCTGTATTAATATTATATCATGATTCAAAGAAAATTACAAGAGGATTTTTTCAAAAACAGGAATCGGATTCTGTATTAAACGGCGGTACGGGCAGACCATTTTCGGCATAGAGAGTTATGTTTGTATAATTTGTCCAGAGATATCTCACGGATTTTACTTCCCTGTCATGTTCTGCACTTAAAATTATGCATTTGCCGTCAATTCTTGCCTTTGCAGGAAAATATTCTTCACCGTATGATATTTCAAAATCCTTTAAGTCGCCCTTTAAGTCAAAATCACTCGGATTGTCAAACATAAGGATTATATCATCGCCCTCACGATAAAATTCCCTGAATACAGGTGGCATAGTCTCGGATATTTCTGCAATTCCATACACTTCACTCAAAGCCTGCAAATATAATCTGTGTGCAACAGGTTCTTTGTCAACGGGGTGAATATTGTTAAATTCTCCGCAGTCAAGAGTTATTGCAAGCCCTGTATTTTTTACGGTCTTGTATACATTCATCTGAGCCTGTCTTATTTCAGCCCAGTTTTTATAGTCGGGGTCATCGGCATATTTGAACATCGGAAGCTGTACATTCAGAAAAGACAGATTATCTTTCCATTCCTTTCGCCAGCACTCTATCAATGCGGATAAAAGTGCATAGTAGCTTTCGGGTCTGTGGTCGTCTGATTCTCCCTGATAATAGAGAAATCCCCTCAGAGTATAGGGCTTTACTCTGCTTATCATAGTTTCATAAAGTCCGCATGGGCGCATGGGATTCTTACAGCCCATAGGTCCGGGGTAGAGATTTTCTCCGCAGATTTTAATGACTTTGCTCCATTTTATCCTTGGATTTTCCATATAGCACAAATCTTTTTTCCTGTCCCACTGTTCCTGATGTATGACATATTCATCATATTCCTTAATCATCTGCTCGGTTGACTTGCCTTTTATAGCGGTTTCATAGTCCCGAATATAGGGAAGAAGTCTCTCATCACGCTGTAAATAATCCCTTGAAATCCATGCACTTGCGGAAGTACCGCCCCAGTTACAGCCTATAATTCCGACAGTAACATTTAATTTTCTTGACAATTCCCTTGCAAAATAATATCCGACAGCAGACCAGTTCTTTGAATTTTCGGGGGAAGATATTTTCCAGCAGGAATTTTTTTCATTTTCATACAAATTTTCATCGAGCATACTGCATTTGCCTGTATAGTAAAACCTTACATTTTCATCAGCACAGGTTTTCAGGGCATTGAAACCGTTTTTATCGTTTTGCAGTTCAAATTCCATATTTGACTGACCGCCTGCGAGCCATACCTCACCTACGGCAACATTTTTGAAAACTACTGTATCATTATTGGATTTTACTGTAATCGTGCATGATTTATTTTCTTTCATAGGCGGAAGAACTATTTCCCATTTACCGTTTTCAACAAATGCAAAGGCAGTATTTCCGAGTATATCCGCTGTTATTTTTTCATTTTCGTTACCCGTTCCGAAAATTCTGACGGGCTTGTTTCTCTGCAAAACCATATTATCGCTGAATATTGCCGCAGCTTTCATAAAAATCCCCCCTGTATTAATGGAATTATAATTTGATGACGTTATTTCTCACAAGCTGTCGTATAAGCATGAATCTTGCTTCATCACGGACTTCGGGACGTATCATATAATACATATAATGCTCCATGAGATTGAACATATC
>DGRR01000145.1:2910-12133 GCA_002389995.1 Ruminococcus sp. UBA4383
CTTAAATTTTTTATTTCAAATATAGTTCTCTGCATACAGTTGCAGTTTCTTTCGTATTCGCTTTCGGGGTGAGTATCGAAAAATTCCCTGAAACTGAAATCCGTATCGGGATTATTTTTAATGTGCTGTGCATAGAGAATCTGTTCCTGACCTATTGTCTGATAGTGATGACTTCTGTGCGGACAGGACGGATTACAGCAGGCATTTACAAGAACTTCACACTTTTTCTTGTCGGGAATCTTTTCTAAAATGTCAAATTTATTATTCAAATCATAGTCTATCACAACTATATGATAATCATTTTCAACCTCTTTGTATAATTTATCAGGGTCGGTAATTCTCTTGCAGGTTGAACTTGTAAGCTTATAATTCGGATATTTCTCACGGATATAATTTTCAAGGAGAGGCGACATGACTATAACTTCATTCAGCCCGTTGTCCGCAAGCCTCATTATCATATTGCAGTATTCATCGCTGAGATGTTTTTCCTCAATCATGGGATTTGTAAAAGTAAACCTCAGCGGAATACCTCTTGAATTGAAAGAATATATAACCTGTTTTATAAAGCCCTCATTACAGACACCGCCCTGAAAACGTCCGCCGTTCCACAATGCAGGCGGAAATGTACCGTATACAGATGCTATCTCAACACCCTTACGGAAATACTGCGGACAGTTTTTCAGCATTTCCGCAAATATAAGGTTGAACATAAAATGATTTGAAAAATTAGGAAGATGAAATCTTGCTTTCATAACTGCTCCTTTTCGGGAAGTGATGTCAATATCCCTGCATCATATTTTTCTATTGAAAATGCATCTCTTGCGGTAACACCGTCATTTCCGTATACGTCCGCATTGAGCATAGCCTGATTGGAAAGCGGATATTTCACCGCATTTGAGACATACTGCAATATCATAACAGAATCGGAGATACTTACTTTACCGTCAAGGTTTGCATCACCATAAATAATATCTGATTTTTCGGGTGCTGTACCAAGAGAGACGAAATTCCACATTGCTTCGGGCAGACTTTTAACATATTCCTCGGCAGTTGAACCGTCATAACCGTAGATAGTACCTTGAAATTCGTACTTACCAGTTGTCAGTGGTACTGCAAAATCTGTATCCCACTTAATACCTCCAATCGGAAATTCACATTCAGGATTCAACACGGTTATCTCAAACGGTGAAGGAGTGTATAAAAAAGCTGCATCACCTATTACCTCAACATTTTCAGGAATAACTATGGAAGCAATCTTTGTATTTTTAAATGAAAATTTCTCTATTCTCTTAACTCCTTTTCCTATCGTGACAGAACTGAGGGAAGAACAGTCAAAAAATGCAGAATCTTTTATACACTCAACACTATCAGGTATCTCTACCGAGATGATATTTTCATTTTGAAAAAACGCTAATTCTGCTATGCTTTTAACATTGTCAGGTATAATAATATCCCCTTCGCATTTCCTGCCGTCAATTAAAATATCGTTTACTATGACAAGAGGATTTTCTTTGCGTTTGTTTTCAAGCCACGGAGTACCCTCAAATGCATGACCTATAATGTACTGAACACTTTCAGGAATGGTTATCTCTGTTAAGGCAGTACAGTTATAAAATGCCATATCACCGATTTTAACAACACTGTCGGGTATCACAACAGAAGTAATGCGGTCGTTTATTACATCAGAATCAGACTGGTCACCGACAAAAGCCATAAATAATATTTCCTTGACAGGCAAACCGTTCACGCTTTCAGGGATAATAATTTTTCCCTTTGCCGATTTACTGCACCCTGTAACCTCTGCGTAATTGTCATATACTGTAAATGTAAGCTCACCCTCTGTTATTGTCTCCTCTGCATTTGCTGTAAGAGAATAACCCGAAATATTTGAATTGTAAACGGGGAATATACTGCCAGCCATACAAAAAGCCATAATTCCTGCAATAATTTTCCTCATGGTTATAACTCCTTACTTATATATTAAAGCTCCCGTATTTTCGAGGGCTTTAAGTAGTGTGAATCTTGCCTCATCACGACATTCAGGCTTTGCCATATAATACATATAGGTTTCAAGGATATTGAAGGGGCTTGCGGTTCTGCCCTCAATTTTGAACTGTTCAAAACCCATAGGAACATATTTTTCCCATATATCATCGGGAGATATATGTGTCCTCAGATTTCTTATTTCAAAAATTCCCCTCTGCGAATACGGACAATCCCTGAAATGCTGGGGGTCATATTTTTCCACATCAAACGGCAGATTAGGATATTTTTTAATATGCTCGTTATAAGCTATCTGCTGTTCACCTATTGAATAATAATGTGCAGAACGTCTGGGGCAGTTCGGTTCACAGCAGGCATTTACAAGCAGTTCGCAGTCCTGTTTTCTGGGGAGTTTTTCAAGCACCTCAAAATTATTGTTAAAATCATAGTCCACAACAACAATACTGTAATCCCTTCCGAGTTCCTCTTTTAATTTTTCGGGGTCGGTAATTCTCTTGCAGGTTGAACTTGTAAGCTTGTATTTCGGATAATTTTTTCTTATATAGTCCTCCAGCAGGGGCGACATGACAATTGCTTCATTCAAGCCGTTGTTTGCGAGGTTCATTACCATATTGCAAAAATTATCGTTGAGATGTTTCTTTTCAAGTGCAGGGTTTGTGAATGTAAATCTCAGCGGAATCCCTCTGTCATTGAAAGCCTTGATAACCTGTTTTACAAATACTCTGTCGCATACACCGCCCTGAGTACGTCCTCCGTTCCATATTGACGGCGGAAATACTCCGTAAAATGATGCAATTTCCACGCCCTCACGGAAAAATTCGGGCTTGTTTTTAAGCATTTCCGCAAACATTAAATTAAGTTTGAATCTCCCCGCAAAATCAGGAAGATGAAATCTTACTCTCATATTATCACCTGTTTAAAATCGTCAAATCTGCGCTTTTGAGCCGTTCACTCTCAGTGTAAGAGCGCAGATTTTCCTCTTGTTTATTTTTATTTCAAATTAACAAACGCAGTCTCCTCTTTCGGAAACTATTTCATAGCCTGCGGACTGTACTCTCCTTTGCAGACAGCCCTTACATTCTGCGGCTTCTTCGCCTGTACAGATTTTATTGTCATAAAGGTCATATTTTTTTCTTACCTTTACGGGGGACAAATTCGGCATAATTACGTTACAGCCTGTTTTCAGTCCCATTTCACGCCCTGTCGGGGAAATCGTTCCGAGGGCGGTTGTGGCAGGCAGCAGCACTTTCGGGAACATAAGGCGGATTATTCCGAGAAGTCTTAAAGTAAGTTCAAGACTCCCCTGTTTTTCGTCCGCAAAAGGCGTTTCGTGGTGTGGGATAAAAGGTCCTATGCCTATCATCTGGGGCTGTAAATCCTGCAAGAATCTCAAATCGGATACTAAATTTTCAACGGTCTGGAATGGTGCGCCCACCATGAATCCTGCTCCCACCTGATAGCCGAGTTTTTTAAGGCTGAAAAGGCATTTCTTTCTGTTTGCAAAGCTCATATTGTTCGGGTGCAGTTTTTTATAAAGTTCAGTATCGGCAGTTTCATGCCTTAACAAATATCTGTCTGCACCTGCTTCCTTCATGCGCTTATAGCTTTGCGCTGAACGTTCACCGAGGGAAAGCGTCACGGCACAGTCAGGGTATCTGTTTTTTATTTCGCTGATTATATCACACATGAATCTGTCATCATAAAATGCATCTTCACCGCCCTGCATTACAAAGGTTCTGAATCCGAGTTCATAGCCGTTTTCACAGCATGAAAGTATTTCCTCACGGGAAAGCCTGTATCTTTGGGCATTTTTATTATCCCGCCTTATACCGCAGTAAAAGCAGTTATTTTTACAGAAACTTGAAATCTCTATCAGTCCACGCAGGAATACTTTTTTCCCGTAATATTTCTGTCTTGTCTCGTCAGCCCTTTGTCTTAAAAGTTCTGAAACTTCACTGTCATCAGAATTTATAAGGCTGATTAATTCCTCATCTGTCAAATCATGGGTTTCATATAATTTTCCGACAAGTTCAAGCATTTCAGCCTCCAAGCCTTATCATCTCATCAATGCATTTTCTTGCCTTTGCAATGAGTTCATCTTCCATTATAATTTCAAGGGAATTATAATTCTGAACATTGTCTTTTATTCCGACAAGCGCATTATATACATCGGGGAGCGTGGTAAGCTTCATATTCCTGCAAACAATATTCTTTGTCACAGGATAGAATTTCTTTTCGGGACATTCATACTGCAAATGCTCTGCGATAGAAGTTTCCGTACCTATTATAAATTCCTTATGGTCGGATTTTCTTGCAAAGTCCATGATTCCTGATGTTGAACCAACATAGTCGGCAAGTTCGGTGACGGCAGGCACACATTCGGGGTGAACGAGGAAAAGTGCATCAGGGTGCTGTTCCTTAGCCTTTTTAACCTCCGCAACAGTAACAGCCGCATGAGTCGGACAGCCTCCGTGAAGTAATTGTATATCCTTTTCGGGAACTTGTTTTTTAACCCAGCTTCCGAGGTTGCAGTCGGGAATGAATAATATTTTATCCGTATCGAGTGCCTTTACGATTCTGAGTGCGCTTGATGATGTAACACAGACATCACAGACAGTTTTAAGTGATGCGGTAGTATTGATGTATGCAACAACAGTTCTGTCAGGGTCTTTTTCCCTTAACTGCGATATGAGTTCCTTATCCATCTGTTCAGCCATGGGACAGCCTGCATCTTTATTGGCGAGGAATACCCTTTTTTCAGGGGAAAGCATCTTTGCAGTCTCAGCCATGAAATGCACTCCGCAGAAAAGAATATTTTCCGCATCTGTTTTTGATGCATCAACGCTGAGTTTATAGCTGTCGCCTGTATAATCTGCAATTTCGACAATTTCCCTTGCCTGATAGCTGTGGGCGAGAATCGCTGTATTTGTTTCTTTTTTTAATTTTAATATTTTCTCCTGTAATTCATATACTGTCATAAAAAACCTCCATTATAATACTGTCTCTGCAATTACTTCAACTTCAACAAGTGCATTTTTCGGGAGCGTCTTGACGGCTACGCAGCTTCTTGCGGGGAGTGATGTGAAATATTTGCCGTAAATCTCGTTAAATGCCGCAAAATCATTCATATCAGCAAGAAAACAGGTAGTCTTTACAGCCTTTTCAAATGATGAGCCTGCTGTTTCGAGGACATTTTTAAGGTTCTGCATAACCTGTTCGGTCTGTCCCTCTATTGTATCGGATTCAATCTTGTTTGTGGAGGGATTAATTGCAATCTGTCCGCTTGTGTAAACCATTCCGCCCGAAATAATTGCCTGTGAGTATGGTCCTACTGCGGCAGGGGCTTTTTCAGTGTGTACTTTTATCATATAAATTCTCCTTTATCGGTGTGAATGAATAAAATTTTATATTTTCTGGTATTTCTCCGCCTGCGGCGGAGGAATACAACTTCTGATTATTCGTTTACTATTCTGAAATTATTGTCACGCAGAGCCTTTTTGATTTCCTCAATATGCTCATAGTTTCTTGTTTCAAGCACGATTCTCAGGTAACAGCCGTTTACGGCAGAGCCTTCGTTTGCACGTTCATGGTGAATTGAAATGACATTTCCGCCAAGCTGTGCGATTATCCTTGAAACGTCCATAAGCTGACCGGGTTTGTCTATGAGTTCGATATTCATGGAATAAGTTCTTCCCGTCATGAGAAGTCCTCTCTTTATAACTCTCGAAAGAATTGTCACATCTATATTTCCGCCCGAAAGAAGGCATACGGTTTTTTTGCTCTTTATCGGTACTTTGTTGAACATAGCCGCTGCAACTGATACCGCACCTGCTCCCTCAGTAACGAGTTTCTGCTGTTCCATAAGGGCAAGTATAGCGGCTGATATTTCGTCATCTGTCACGGTAACTATATCATCAACATATTCGGAAATTATCCTGAATGTATTCTCCCCTGGTTCTTTGACGGCTATTCCGTCCGCTATGGTTGAAACAGTTTCAAGGCGTTCGATTTTCTTGTCTCTTATGGAATTGTACATACTTGGTGCGCCTGCCGCCTGCACACCGTAGACTTTTATTTTCGGGTCAAGGCTTTTTATAGCGTATGCCACTCCCGAAACAAGTCCGCCTCCGCCTATGGGGACTATTACCGCATCAATATCGGGTATCTGTTCAAGGAGTTCAAGACCTATTGTACCCTGTCCTGCGATAACGTCCTCATCATCGAAAGGGTGAATGAATGTATAGCCGTGTTCATCTTTAAGACGCAGAGCCTCCGCATAGGCATCATCATATACACCCTTGACAAGGCATATCTCCGCACCGTAGCTTTTTGTAGCCTCAACTTTTGATATGGGCGCACCGTCAGGCAGGCATATAATGGATTTTATACCGTTCTTTGCTGCGGCGAGTGCAACGCCCTGAGCGTGGTTTCCTGCGGAACAGGCTATTACTCCCTTTGCTTTTTCATCATCGGAAAGGCATGACATTCTGTAATACGCTCCCCTGACCTTGAATGAACCTGTTATCTGCAAATTTTCCGTCTTTAGATATATTTCTGATTCTGTATTTATCTTAGGTGCATATATAACGTCTGTTTCTCTGATGACATTTTTAAGAACATATTTTGCATGGTATACTTTGTCAAGTGTAAGCATATTATTCATCTCCGTTTATTTTTCCGAGAGGAGCATATCAACGAACTGTCTTGCAGTTCTCGGTGAACGTCCGTTCCCTGATGATACTGCGAACTGTTCTGCTCTCAGTGATAATTCTTCTTCCGTCATGTCTATACTGTCTGACTTTGCAAGTTCTTTCACAATTGATATATAGTTTTTCTTGTCGGGTCGGCTGAAATTCACACGGAGTCCGAAACGTGCCGAAAGCGATAAATTTTCCTGCATGGTATCATTGCGGTGTACGTCATCGCCTTCCCTGTCGGAAAATCTTTCACGCACAAGATGTCTGCGGTTGCTTGTGGCATATATCGCCATATTTTCGCTTCCTGCGGATACAGAGCCTTCAAGCATGGCTTTCAATGCTCCGAAACCGTCCTCACCTGCCGAAAATGAAAGGTCATCTATGAATATTATGAATTTCAGCGGATTTCCGCTGATTTCGTCCGTTATATCGGGAATATTGCGGAGCTGTTCCTTTTTTATCTCAATAAGTCTCAGACCCTTGTCAGCATATTCATTTACGATTGCCTTTATTGTTGATGATTTGCCCGTACCTGCATCGCCGTAAAGGAGAACATTCTGTGCAGGCTTGCCGTCAAGCAGAGCGAGGGTATTTTTTATAACAGCCTGTCTCTCCCTCTCATAGCCGTAAAGTTCGGAAAGTCTCTGTTTGTCGGGGTGTTCAACGGGCATTATTTCATTTTCTCTCAAAATGAACATATTGCTTTTAGTCCATTTGCCGAATCCGTAATGATTTATGAACCTCATTCTTTCAAAGAAACTTCCTGCTATATCGACATCTGATATTTCCCATTTCGGCATAAATCCGTCATATTCAAGCTCCTCCGTGAAATCTTCGGGAGTAACCTGCGAAAGTTCCTGAAAAAACTGCAGTTCATTCATAAGGCAGTTATTCATGTTTGAATCGGGAGTTTTCCCCTCAGTCATCAGAAATGTATAAAGATTATCGGATTCAAGGACAGCTTTAAGAATATATTCGCTTAAATTTGAAGTCCCGTTTATATAGAGTTCCGTGACAAAATTTGAGTACTGAAAAATAAAATCCTCTGTCTTTGATATATCCGTATCGAGCAGGCGCAGAAGCTCATTTATAACATTGTCTCCGCCTATGGGTCGGAATACTATAACTGTATTTCTTTTCTGATAAAGTTCAAATATTTTATCTGTCATTATAGAAGTTCAACTATCCTTTCCGTCATTTCGCTGCATTTTATATACTCACCGTCCGCACATATATCTGCTGTGCGGTATCCTTTTTCGAGGACTTTATCAACGGCATTTTCTATACATTCCGCCATATCAGCCCTGTCAAAAGAATATCTCATCATCATAGCCGCAGAAAGTATGGTTGCTATGGGGTTTGCGATATCTTTTCCTGCGATATCGGGCGCACTTCCATGAATGGGTTCATAAAGCGAATATTTATTGTCTCCCACTCCGCCCAGAGAAGAAGATGCAAGCATACCGATTGAGCCTGTTATCTGTGATGCCTCATCTGAAAGTATGTCACCGAACATATTTGATGTAACTATTACATCAAACTGTCGGGGATTCCTTACAAGCTGCATAGCGGCATTGTCCACAAACATATCGCTGTATTCAACTTCGGGATACTGCTCCGAAAGTTCGTGCATAATTTTTCTCCAAAGCCTTGATGTTTCAAGGACATTAGCCTTGTCGATACTGCAAAGCTTCTTATTTCTTTTCATGGCGATTTCAAAAGCGGCTTTTCCGATTCTTTCGATTTCCATGATACTGTAACGCTCCGTATCAAAGGCTTCCCTGCCGAATTTTCCGTCATTATATCCCCTGTCACCGAAATATATACCTCCTGTAAGCTCACGGACTATCATTATATCAAAACCGTCACCGACTATTTCATCTTTCAGCGGAGATGCACTTCTGAGCGCAGGATATAATTTTGCGGGGCGCAGATTTGTATAAAGTCCGAGGGCTGAACGTATGCCGAGGAGGGCTTTTTCGGGTCTTTTGTCGCCTGAGAGATTATCCCATTTATAGCCGCCTACTGCTCCGAGGAGTACGCTGTCGCTTTTAAGGCAGCCCTCAACTGTTTCTTTCGGGAGCGGCTGACCTGTTTCGTCAATAGCCGCACCGCCTATAAGATAAGATGTAAAATTGAACTTGTCACCGAATTTTTCTGCTGTTTTTCCGAGAACTTTAACTGCGCTGTCAACAATTTCAGGACCTATTCCGTCACCTTTAAGCAAAGCAATATTGTATATCATTTTAAAAACCTCTATTCTTAATGGGGGAACGCTGCCCTTTATTAATTCAGAATTAAATCAAAACCCCCTGTTATTCACTGTACCTTTTTGAGTACAAATTTATATTCTTCTCTTGGAAGCAGAAGTTCAGACTCATGCTGTTCAAATATATCCATGACCTTTACTTCCTTAAATTCCCTGTATGATTCAATTATTACTGTATCCCCTGCTCTGACATCATCTATTTCGCAGCGGTAATGATATTGTTTTCCGCCCTCATAAAATGCAACGGCTGCCA
>DGRR01000102.1 GCA_002389995.1 Ruminococcus sp. UBA4383
AAGGGGCAGCTTTATCCCCCCAAGCCCCCCTTGTTTGAAATGGTGGGAGTTGCCCTTTGAACCTTGACATTTCGTTCACTGCGTTGCACTCCGTTCACTCTCATGTCAAGGGGCAGCTTTATCCCCCCAAGCCCCCCTTGTTTGAAATGGGGGGAGCTGCCCTTTTAGCCTTGACATTTCGTTCACTGCGTTGCACTCCGTTCACTCTCATGTCAAGGGGCAGCTTTATCCCCCCAAGCCCCCTTGTCTGAAATGGGGAGAGCTGCCCTTTGAGCCTTGACATTTCGTTCACTGCGTTGCACTCCGTTCACTCTCATGTCAAGGGACAGCTTTATCCCCCCAAGCCCCCTTGTCTGAAATGGGGTTAAAATTGCCTTTAGTGAATAGCACTATAATTATAACATCTTATATCTGATTTGTCAAATGAACATCATGTGAAAAAGGACGCATATTTCAGCGTCCTTTGATATTAATTAAATTCTTTTATAAGACCTGCATCATATTTCTGGATTTCAGCGGCATCTGAACCTGTAACGCCAGCCTTTCCGTCAATATCAGCATTTATTTTCCCCTGTTCTGAAAGTGCATATTTGCCTGAATTAGCTACATACTGTAAAATTCTTACAGCATCGGAGATACTTACTTTTCCGTCCTCATTTGCATCGCCTTTCAGACCTGATATATTTTCTTCTGATACGGTAGTTTCCGTTGAAGTACCTGTTGTATCATCTGTGGTAGTTGTTGTAGTTTCACGGACATTCTGAACGAGTTCGAGGGAGTTTATTTTTTCTATGCGGTCATAGATTCCCGAATATCCTGTTGAAAAGTCGAAATCTATGCTGACTACATCACCTTTTTCGTAATGGGAGAGGTTGAAATTTTCATTTCCGCCATAGTAATTATTTGCATCAGTAAAGCTGAATGTTCCGATACCCTTGAATCTTACCGTGCCTGCACCTATATCTTCTATTTCGGCAGTAAAAGATATATTTTTCTGTTCACGGGGTAAATCTTCACCGCCTGTTGTTGTAGTAGTTGTAGTAGTTTCAACGGGAATTGTTGCAGTAGTCTGAGTAGTGGTTTCCTTGCCGAAAACATTTATTTTTCCGTCCACGAGAGTTACATTTCCTGCCAAGTCATTTCCGTTTACATCTTTGAAAACAACATTGTCAAGATAAAGCGGATAAGTTCCGACAGGGCAGTCATCAGGTACTTTAAGACCAAGATAGAATAAACCGCTGTCATCGTTAATCGTGGTTATATCCTCATTGTCCGCAGTAAACTTAACGTGTACATAAGTATCATGCTCCTCAACGTCACAATTATAATATGAGCCTCTGTCATACCACTGATATGTCATCGGAATATCATATTTTATATCAAATTCAGCCGAATAAACAGGTACTTCATCATTGTCAGGATTTGAAGCATGAAGTCTTATATTCAGGTCATCGCCCTGAAAGGCATCTATTTCGGGAAGGTCAAGTTTTATATTTCCGTACTCATGAATATCATCATCAATATCAGGCTGAGTGTTCGAGAGGTCAAAACGTCCTTCCTCATTCTTTATTTTAGTCCACATATAGCGGAGCATCCAGCCGTCAAAATTGGTAATTTTAGTTGCTGAACCAGCCATCATGATAGAATTTTCTCCCCCTGGGAATCCGCCTACGGGGTAGCCGTCACTTTCGCCCTCACCGCCATAGAAATCAGTCATTCCGAAGCCGTGACCTATTTCATGTTCAAGCACATGGAGGTTTTCACCGTCAAGCATATTAAGATAAGCAACATCTCCGAGTCTCTGACCCCAGTCGCCTCCGCAGCCGCCTATATACGGGAATCCCTGTGTTGCCCATGCATACATATCAAATCTCTTGTCAAGACCGCCCGGATACTGGTATGAAGTATCAAAGAAATGGTCAAATCTTGAAAGCTCAGACGGTGCAAAAGGTTCAAGATTCGGAATTTCCTCATTGCCGTTTGAAGTATCATACTGCGAGTCATAATATTTCGTATCTGTATATATAACTTCGTCATCATGAACATCAAGCATTGAATTTTTGTCAATTACAGCCCAGCCCACTACTTTTACATCAATATGGTCATATTTCCAGCCGTCATAACCCGCAAGCCAGTCATTCCATGCATTGATACAGTCGGAGAGCATTTTCTCAAATTTCTGTCTCTGTTCATAAGTAACCTGTCTGTATGACTGCCATTTAACAACATAATTTATAGTACCCTTGCCTGCATCAATCTGGTCGAAAACAGTATTTCTGCGGACGGTTGACTGTTCTCTTTCGATTCTGTTAGTCCATATCCAGTCCGCAGCCGCTTTGAAATCGGCAGGCATATCGTCAATGGTGATATTTGCATCTGCGGCATCTGCGGTTATGGAATCATTTACGGAAAATCCGCAGTTATAACACAAAGGTGATGCTGAAACTGCAAAGGCTGAAACAACAGCAACAGCCGCAGATAAAATTCTTTTATTTTTCATTACAATTCCCCCTTATAATATTTCCGCCCATAAGACTACGAGCGGAAATATTAAAAATTATTACTTAAATTCCTTTATAAGACCTGCATCATATTTCTGGATTTCTGCGGCATCTGAACCTGTAACGCCAGCCTTTCCGTCAACATCAGCATTTATTTTTCCCTGAGATGAAAGGTCATACTTACTTGCATTTGCTACATACTGCAAGATTCTTACAGCATCTGAGATACTTACTTTTCCGTCCTCATTCGCATCGCCTTTGAGAGCAGAATCAGTATCGGAATCATTGGTAGTAGTTGTTGTAGTGACTTTAACATCATCGGGCGTATCTGAATCAGTGTAGAGATTTGCAGGAAGTTCATCAAGAGTTATGCAGAAATCACTCTTGTAAAGTTCAGTGAGAGTATCAACATTCTGGTATTCCTCGCCCATTACGAAATGAGCCTGTTCTGAATCGTACCACGGGCAGAAATATGACCAGTAAGCGTGTTCAACCTCCATATTTGTAAGGCTTGGGATTGAATCATTTTCAGCCATAGCGATAATTTTCTTTCCGCCAATCATATCATAGAGCGCATAGAAAATACCTGCCTCAGCGTCTTCATTCGGAACGCCCGAAGCATTTCCGTCATGGCGGTGATACTGTGTGTTATACTTGTCATATCCGACAATATCAACCTTGTCATCGCCTGAATACCACTGATTTGAAGTATCGCCCCATGTATAGAGGTTCTGTTCCCATATGAGGTTATGCAGACCGTACTTGTTCTGAAGTTCGTCACGGAGGAAATCCCAGAGTTTCTTATAAACTTCTGCGCCTTCCTTAGCCCACCAGAACCATGCACCTTTTCCGTCAGCAGGACCGTTTCCCTCAGCTTCATGGAGAGGTCTGAAAATTATCGGAACGCCTGCGTCCTGAATTTTCTGCAATTCAGCGGCAAGATTCTTGATACAGAGCTGGAAGTAATCATATTCGGCAGTACCTTCCTTATAGCAGTTTGCGGTTACGAAATCAGTTTTTTCGCTGTAAGTAGTTTTAGCAAAGTCAAGCGGTTCACCGAGAGTATAGTCTGCCATTGTGGTAGGTACATTTATATGCCATGATGCAGTAACGATACCGTTTTTCTTAGTACCCCAGTCAATAATCCTCTGAGCAACACCGTCGTCCCATGCATAACACGGACAATAGCTTCCGAAGTCAAAACCTCTTATTGCAGGGAGTTCGCCTGTGGTTTTTTCGAGATATTTCATCTCAAAATCATAGTCATTATAGCCGTAGTTTCTGTTCTGTGAATTATAGGTATAAACCTGACCGTCAGAACCTGTGCAGTGCCAGTAGAAAGTATTTCCGTCCTTGTCGGTATCCTTTGAATCACGGTCTATTTCGTATTCATTTCCGTCTGAATCGAGGCATTTATCCTGAGATGCGTCATATCTGATAGTAGTTTCAACACTGTGACCGCCGCCGTATATTTCCTGCTGACCTGAAAGGATATTCTTACCGTAAACGCTCTTCATGTATTTCATGAGAGCCTTTGCTTCGGGGGTAGCATCGGGGTCTGTGAGAGTATCGTCAGCTATGCTCAAATCGGGAAATTCAGCCTCGGAAACAGTTACATAGTCGATAGCCATATAGCCGTATTTGTTGAGGAATTTTATCTCGTTCTCGCCCTTTTTAAGTCTTACCATGCCGAAATCGTAATCAGTCCATTCCTCAGAATATGCAACAGTTTTTGAATACTCACTGCCGTTTACTTCAATGGTCTGGAAACGTCCTTCCTTTTTGCCGTTCTCATCGAGTATCTCCGCACCTTTTACTAAAATTGAGTACATACCGTCAGCAGGAGCATTTACTGTAAAACTCATAGGACCGCCTGTTATATATGTGAAACCTTTTCCCGAATAGCCGGGGATTTCAGTCTGATATATTGCAGTCCACAAATCAGCTCCCTCCATATCTTCGCCCTCTATGACATAAGGGAAAGAAGTCGTGTCAGCCGCAGTAACAGGCATAACAGCAGGCATTGAAACAGCCGAAATAACAGCGGCTGCCGTCATTGAAACGAATCTCTTTAATTTGTTGTTCATGTTTAATATCCTCCCAAGATACATAATATTGATTATTTTCCGTGCCTATACGGACTATAACCTGTCACTGTAATTATAGACCTTTTTTCGGGATAAAGTCAAGATTTTAAGAAACATTTTCTGTACACAGATATTTTTTTGTTCATATGCACAAATTTAAATAGTATTTTTTTACATATGAATAAATTTACAGCTTAAATTATAATTAAATTATAAAAAGCTTTACAAATCTGAAAAAATAGTGTATAATGAGTATGTAAAATTTTACAAACAGATTTTAAATGGAGGTATATTTATGTATATTACTTGTCTTGACCTTGAAGGAGTTCTCGTTCCCGAAATATGGATTGCTTTCGCTGAGGCGAGCGGTATCCCCGAACTCAAAAAAACTACCCGTGACGAACCTGACTACGACAAGCTTATGAACTGGCGTTTAGGTATCTTAAAGGAACATGGTCTCGGTCTTAAAGAAATTCAGGAAACTATCGCTAAAATCGACCCCATGGAAGGCGCAAAGGAATTTCTCGATGAACTGCGCTCAATCTGTCAGGTTATCATCATAAGCGATACTTTCACACAGTTTGCCTCTCCCCTTATGAAAAAACTCGGCTACCCGACTATTTTCTGCAACAGTCTCGAAGTTGCCGAAAACGGCGAAATTACAGGCTTCAAAATGAGATGTGAACAGTCCAAACTCACAACAGTAAAAGCTCTCCAGTCTATCGGCTACGATACTATCGCAAGCGGTGACAGCTATAACGACCTCGGCATGATTAAGGCAAGCAAGGCAGGATTCCTTTTCAGAAGCACTCAGCAGATTAAAGACGACAATCCCTCTCTACCCGCTTTTGAAACTTATGACGAACTTCTCAGTGCAATAAAAGCTGTTATAAAATAATTATGATTTGGATAGTTCTGTTTGCAGTACTTATAATACTCTCCATAGCAGCGAGTTTCTATCTTGTTTCAAGGATACATCGTTTCAGTTTCATTAAAAAGCTTGAAAAGAAAAATAAAATTCTTTCATGGATAATTTCATTCATACCTTTAATCATAACAGGCGGATTATTTTCAATAATAAACATATGGTCTGTAATCATAGTATTTATTCATCTTTTTGTATTCTGGATTGGCTGCGACATAATTGCATCATTCATAAGAAAATTAAAAAAATCTAAGCCCGACCCCGACAAAATAAGAAAAAATTATGAGGGACTCGCCGCAATACTCATAACAGCAGTTTATCTCGGCATGGGCTGGTATCTCGCACATCATGTATTTGTAACTCAGTATCAGCTTAAAACAAATAAATCTCTCGGTCAGGATAATCTAAGAATCGTAGAAATTGCAGACTCTCATCTCGGCATAACTCTTGACGGTGAAAAATTCGCACAGCAGATTGAACGTGTCAATCAGACCAACCCCGATATTCTTGTAATTGCAGGAGATTTTGTCGATGACGATTCGGAAAAAGATGACATGATTCGTGCCTGCGAAGCCCTCGGAAATGCAAAGACAAATTACGGAGTATATTTCATATTCGGCAACCATGACAAGGGCTATTATGAAGGGTACAGAAACTTCAAAACAAATGAACTCGTCACCGAACTTGAAAAAAATAACGTAACCATTCTTGAAGACGAGAGTATTCTTGTAAATGACAGTTTCTATGTTATAGGCAGACAGGACAAGTCCGAAGAACAGCGCAGCGGAGGGCGTTCCTCCATGCAGGATATTATATCAGACCTCGATTCTTCAAAATACATGATAACTCTCGACCACCAGCCGAATGCATATGATGAAGAAGCCCAGTCGGGAGTTGACCTTGTTCTCTCAGGACATACCCACGGAGGACATATATTTCCCGCAGGGCAGATAGGTCTCTGGATTAAGGCAAATGACCGTGTTTACGGCACTGAAAAAAGAAACAATACCGATTTCATAGTTACATCAGGAATTTCAGGCTGGGCAATACCTTTCAAAACAGGTACTTTCTCAGAATTTGTCATCATAGACATAACTAATTGACAATTAAAATCACATAAAAAAACCTGTACTCTCCGGTACAGGTTTTTTATAATATTTATATGAAAAAAACTGCAAGTTATGAATTTTTAAGGGCTTTGTCAAGCCATACCTTTGCAAAGTCAAGTGCTTCATAGAGTCCGCATTCTCTCTCGGCATTTCTGACAAATGCCTTAATCGGATTGGGTTCATTGGTATCAAGCTGAACTATTCTGACTTTTGAAGTCATTTTTTCGCCGTTAATCTCTTTTGTATCGGCTATTGTAATCCATATGACATAAGGGTCTGACATATAGCCGTAATACAGTTGATTCCCGCTTCTTACAAGCGGATAACCTTTGTAAATATAGAATTTTTCGTTCATTTTTTCCTCCTTATTTAAAATCGTCAA
>DGRR01000070.1 GCA_002389995.1 Ruminococcus sp. UBA4383
TGATGTATGAAAAGAAGTTAATCCCCGAATTATCGAGTTTTTCACGCATCTGACGGAACTGTTGTTCATCCATTGTTATGAGAGTTTTGTCTTTGTTGTCAGTTGCATCGTTCCAAGTTTTGTTACCGTATTCAATCAAATTTTTGACCTCCTTATGTTCACTTTTAATTTCTATCCCACGAAGCAAATCGTTCCAATCCTTGCAATTGTCAGGAGTGACAATACGCTTCATTTCGGGATATTCCTGTCTTAATCTGTCTGCAAAATCGTTTCCTGCCTTGTCGTTGTCGCTGCATAAATATACATTTTCGGGCGGTATGTCATTTCTTTTCATCACAGAAAATACGATTTCGGGCTTTACTCCCATCATTGAAATAAGCCTGTGATTCGGCAATTCTGGACTGTGCATTTGCAGATATGACAGCATATCAATTGCACTTTCAAAGAAAAGAACATTTTCGCCTTTACCCCTAATAATTTCAAATCCGTATTCGCCTGATGACCCCTTTTCAATGCCCTTGAATTTTTTATCCGTTGATGTACCGCATTTTTCAGCACCGACCAATTTCCCCGATTCATCGAAATATTTGAAAAGAACATTCCCGAAATTCGCCTCCTGTGCGATTTTTCCACTCTTTACAAGTTCCGATACAAGCTGATAATCCAAACCTCTTGTTTTGCATAAATATGCAATTACACGCTTACAGTCTGGATTTTCATTCAGGCGAATTTCGGAAAGGATATTATTTTTCTCATGCGAAATATTTTCAGAAATCGGCTTAAAACTGCGGTCATAGATTTCACCGTTGAGCATTTCAACCGCTTCAATAAAAGATTTGTTCATATATTCACGCACAAAAGAGATATTGTCACCACCATGATGCTCCGAAAATCTGTACCATTCCCCACGTTCACCGACAGCATTATCTTTTATGAAAAGGCTGTCATGCTCTTTCCAGATATATTCACGCCCCGATTTTTTCAGATTAAAGCCGTTTTCCATAAGAAATATCGGCAAATTTACCATATTCGCCATGTCAATATCTTCCTGTGAAATTTTCATGATTTACTCCAGTCCGTGATTTTTTCTCTGATGTGATTTTTCGTGAGTATTTTCGGAACGCTGACCGCTGATGCGCTGTGCCTCCTGATGAAGTTGTTTTCGGCTGATAAATGCAGTTTTGCCGTCACATTTTTCCTTTGTTTCAGAGATTTTTTCAGGATTTTCATAGTTCATCTGCTGAATATTTACAGCAACATTCACGGTACTTTCAGCCATTTCGGGAATACTGAAATTTCCCGTTTCGGCTTTTGAAACAAGTCCTTCCATTGTACCGACCATTACAGCATCAAAATCATGTTTGCCGAACTGAATATCGGAAACAGGCACGGACTTCTCAAAATCGGTATTTTTCCGATAATCATTTATTTTCGTGTCAAGCGTGTCAATTTTTGCTGTCAAACTGCTGATTTTTTTCTGGATACCCATACGCTCCGCAAGCGAAAGAGTGTTTTCATATTTTTCAGCAAGCATATTTTTCTTTACGGACAGGTTTTCACGCTTATCGCATAAACACCGGAAATTGGCTGTATTCAGGGAATCCATAGCTTTTGCAAAGGTCTGTCGGCGTTCCTGATTCCTGCCGACTGCAAAACTTGTAATCACGTTGCTGAGAGCCGTAACACGGTCAAGTTTGTGCTGAATATTGTCACGCTTATGAGTTAATTTTTCAATCTGCTGTCGGTGCTGACTGCATTTTTCCTGTCGTTTCGGGATTTTATTCTCACGGATATTCTGAATTTTCTTCTCATTTGATTCAATCATTTTGCGGACAATTGGGAAATTCCCGATAGTGGCTTTGAGCATCTTATTTGTATCTTCCAACTTGTCAGCCTTTACGGAAAGCTTGTCAATTGCGGCTTTATTCCTTGCGAGTTTGTCCTGTTTTACGGCAATTTTATGGTCAAGTGTTTCAATGCGTTCAGCGTGAAAATTCGCTTTTGCGTTCAGAAAAGGGAGCAGTTTTCCCGATTTCTGAATGCTTGTTTTTTCCTGATGATTAGCAGTTTTCTGACCTTTTAATTCGTCGGAATCCTCCGAAAATTCGGACTTTTTCTGTTTGATTTCATTATCCTGTACGGGCATGGATTAACCCCTCTTTACGCTTATTTTTTGTGTAAATATTCATGAAAATATCAGTCCTTTCAAAGTTTGGGTAAGTCCTGAATTATCACCGTTTTCATCGTATTCCAGAGCGTAGTGACCGCAAATTTTTTCACGGATACCAAACGGAAGTTTATGCAGTTCATCAACGGAAATTTCAAGCAGTTTCGCCACTTTTTCAATATCACTGACCGCAAGGAATTTATTGACAAGTCTGTGAATATTTTCATAATTATTCATATCTGCCATGTATTCAAAAATAATTTCCTGCTGTGAATCATAATCAAGACTGCGGAGTGCTGTGTAGGAAATCCCCGTATTTTCGGCAATTTCTTTAAGTTCAAGATAAACCGAACCCTTTACCCAGAGCCTGTCAAGTGCTTCATAAAACTGATTTCTGTCCTCATCGTTTTTGACCTCTATAGTATCGAAAATTGCCTGTATACCGCTGTGAATTTCATCGGGCATAGCTTTTATGCTGTCTGCCGAAACACCGAGGATTTCAGCCGTTTCTTTTATGTAGTCCATATTATTTTTCCTTTCCTGTTGCCCACTGATAGTAGGTTTTTCCCTTGTAGTCGTTCTGTACGACCTGCGGAAGAACGACTGTTTTTCTGCCGTTTGATGTATAGGAAATTGATTTTCCGTCAAGGAGAGCTTTAAGCTGTTCTTCCGTGAGTTCTTTTCCGTAAACTTTTGCGACATTCATTCCGCATTTTGATTTGCAGAAAAAGCC
>DGRR01000074.1 GCA_002389995.1 Ruminococcus sp. UBA4383
TTATTTATTTCAATAAATTTTTCCTCTGCCCTTTTATCATATACAAAAGCCTTTACAATTTTCTGATTTCCAGCCATTTCTTCGGCAAAACCTACCATATCGCCCCTGAGTTTCGACTGCTGTACATATGAATCATGTGAAGCCTTTGTTATTTTGGAGGCGGCTATGAATGAAAGCGGTGTGAGTACAACTACTACAACAGCTATCCTGACATTAATCGACAGCATAAAGGCAAGTGTTCCGATTATAGTCATCATTCCGCTGAAAAACTGCGTGAATCCCTGTAAAAGACCGTCAGATATTATTTCGATATCATTTATCACACGGCTTGAAAGTTCTCCCTTTGTATGGGAATCTATATATTTAAGCGGTACTCTTTCAAGCTTTGCGAAAGCGTCCGCCCTCAAATCACGGACTGTAAGAAATGCAAGTTTGTTTGTGCATAAACTCATTGTCCACTGAAAAATTCCGCTTGTAATGACTATTATTCCGAGTCTGAGAAGTATTTTTTTCAGATTTTCAAAATCCACATTTTTATTCACGCAGCAGTCAACTGCCTCGCCTATGAATACAGGTACGGCAAGCGATAATATTACCCCTGCCGCTGCAAAAATTACAGTCAGAACGAAATATATAAGATAAGGTCTTGCGTAAGAAAATACTCTTTTCAAAGTCTTTGTCATTATTCACCCTCCTTTACATTCATCTGGGAATTATATATTTCCCTGTATACGGCACAATTTTCGAGAAGTTCATCATTTGTGCCTGTACCGACAGCCTCGCCGTCCTCCATGACGATTATTTTATCAGCATCTCTTAAAGAAGTTGTCCTCTGGGAAATCATTATAACGGTTGTATCGGGCATATCATTTTCGAGGGCTTTTCTGAGTTTCAAATCTGTTGCGTAATCAAGTGCGCTTGTTGAGTCGTCAAGGATTAATATATCGGGACTGCCAACCATAGCCCTTGCGATTGATATTCTCTGTTTCTGACCGCCTGAGAGATTTTTTCCGCCCTGTGATATGAATGTATCGAGCTTATCGGGCATTTTTTCAACAAATTCCCAAGCCTGAGCGGTTTTCAGTGCGGATATTATTTCTTCGTCTGATGCGTTTTCGTTTCTCCATTTCATATTTTCACGCAGAGTTCCCGAAAACAATACTGCTTTCTGCGGGACTGTGCCTATTTTTTTACGCAGATAATTTTTATCATATTTGTTTATATTTATATCATTTATAAGAATATCCCCTTCTGTTGCAGAATAAAAACAGGGAATCAGATTTGCAAGGGTAGATTTTCCGCTTCCCGTGCCGCCTATTATTCCGAGCGTCTGACCCTTTTTAAGAGCAAATGATATATTTTTCAGTGAATTGTCGCCTGCTCCCTCATATGAGAATGAAACATTCTTAAATTCAATTATATTTTCAGAATTATTATCGCCTGCAAATTCTGAATTTTCTTCGGGATTCAGTTCAAATATTTCGCTTATTCTGTTTGCAGATGCAAGGGCTTTTGTGAATATTACTATCAGGTTGGCAAGGACAATCAGCGCAAGAAGTATCTGCGTCATATAATTTACAAATGCCGTGAGTTCGCCCTGTGTGAGATTTCCTGAATCTATTCTTATTCCTCCGAAATACAATACTGCCACGATTCCGAGATTCATAATCATAAATGAAAAGGGATTGAGTATTGCTGAAATTTTTCCGACAGCTATTGAACTTTCCGAAATTTCATCTACTGCCGTATTAAATTCTTCAATTTCCTCCTGTTGTCTTGAAAATGCCCTGATTACCCTTGTACCTTCAAGGTTTTCACGGGTGAGAAGTGCTGCCCTGTCGAGTTTTTTCTGAGTATTTTTATACATGGGTACAGTTTTTCTCATTATCATAAATATAACAAAAGCTATCAGCGGTGCGGCTATGAAAAATATAACCGCAAGCTTTGCATCTATCATAACCGCCATTACTGCCGCCCCGACAACAAGAAAAGGACTTCTTGTCGCAAGCCTTATAAACATATTTACTCCGTTCTGGACGGTGTTTGAATCGTTTGTAAGCCTGTTCACAAGGGAAGATGTTCCTATTTTGTCTATATCCGCATATGAAAGACTGTTTATATGCCTGTATAATGCCTCACGCAGTTCAGTTCCGAATCCGTATGCACATTTTGATGCGAAATACTGGCAGGTAAGCGCAAATCCAAGTCCACATATGCCGAGAATTACAATAACTCCCGACATTCTCAGTATATATCCGCTGTCATTGTTTCCGATTCCGTTATCAATTATTTTAGCCATTACAATGGGTACAATAAGTTCAAATATTGCCTCCAATAATTTGAAAAGCGGACCGAGAAAAAGTTCTTTCTTATAATTTTTAAGGTATACAAGTAATTTCTTCATTATGCACCTCTTTATTCATGTATCTGATATCAAGAAAATATCCCCCGTCCTTTGGCGAGGGATATAATATCACAAAATTTATTATGCCTGCTGAGTTTCAAGATTGAGCTTGAAAGGAGCATATCTGTTATAGGCTCTGTTATTTTTATTTACCTCAACATTCTTTGCAAGGTCTTCCATATAGTCTGTAAATTCATCATAGAAACGGCTCTGGACAAGGCTGTCAACATAATCTTGTGACCAGAGGTCATCTTCCGTCATACGTTCTCTGAGGTCGCCTCTGATTACGACATATATCTGTTCATCGCTGTAATCATAGACTTCTGCTTTTCCGAGTGACATTTCAAAGAGATGTTCATTAAATTCTCTTTCCTGCCGCTGGCTGTCGGATTCTGCCGTAGTAGTTTCTGTGGTTTCGTCATCTGATTCAGCGGCAGTGGTCTGTTTCTGGACAATTCGTTCATTTGCATGGGGGTCTGTGGTAGTGGTTTCGCTGTCGGAATCTTCGGAAGAAACGGCAGTAGTTGTGGAATCTGTCTGTGAATCCTGAGAAGTTGTAGTTTCCTGTGATTCTTCGTCTGTATTTTCGTCAGTATCTTCGGATTCTTCCGTATCGTCTGATTCTTCGCTGATATCGGAAGTTGTTGTTACGGCAGATTCATCATCAGATTCTGCAACGGTTGTTACAGTAGTTTCGGTATCTGCTGATTCTTCGCCTTCGGCAGATGTTGTAAGAGATTCGAGGTATGCATTATAGTCATCGTTCACAACGTCAAATTCAGCCATTTTATCGGCTTCGCTTGATTTTGCATTTATCTGTTTAACATATGTTTCAGCTTTTTTGCGGAGTTCTCTTTTTTCGTCATCTCCGAGAGCGTTGCCTTCGTCATCAGTCATGCTGATTGTGAAATATTTGACTCTTGCGAAATTTTCTTCAAAATAGTCTTTGAGTTCATCTT
>DGRR01000171.1 GCA_002389995.1 Ruminococcus sp. UBA4383
CCTCTGAAATTTCTTTTCCGTCTATTCTGAAATAGTCTGTTATGCCTGTAAGTGCAGGGGTATTGAAAGAGCCTGTCTTATAGCCTGCCTGCGTGAGAACTGAACTGAGCATGGCACAGAATGAACCTTTTCCGTTAGTACCTGCAACATGAATAACTTTTAATTTATTCTGCGGATTGCCGAGAAGTTCCATTAATCCGACAACTCTTTCAAGACCGAGTTTGCTGCCTCTTGATGATGCGATTTTAAGGTAATCGCAAGCCTGTTTAAAATCTGCCATTTGTGCGTACCTTTTCTATGAGTTCCGAAAAGCTTTTGTTTTTGGTCAGAAGATATATTATATAGGTTTCAACTGCGCCTATGCATATATAGAGCGGTATTCTCGTGAGGAGTACAGGAACGGGTGTTGAATAGTAGATATAAAGACCGAGTGATTTGGTAATCATAGAGCCGATAACATGGGCGGTCATTACTGAACCGCATATGCTAATTAATTTTCTGTCATTGAGCATCATCATCTGGAAAAGTCCTGCCACAAGACCGATAAGAGCCGCACCTGCGGTAATATAGGGATTTATGGCATATCCTACAATGAGACAGCCGATGATATCCGCACCTGCTCCGACTGCAAGACCTGCAAGCGGTCCGAAGAAAATTCCTGCCATAAGTATAGGAAGATTTTCAAAGCTGATTCTTATACTGTTTCCTATATTGAAGGCGAGAAGCTTTCCGAAAGCTATACTCATGGCAATCAGGAGGGCGCAAACTACCATTACCCTTATGTTGCCGAAGTATTTGATTTTTCCTGCTGTTTTCTGATTGTTATTCATAAAAAAACCTCCTTTTCCTCACTCATACGACAAGAAAAAGAAGGCATAAACCATTCATTAAAGATGTCCTATGAAGCGGGATGCAAAATATGAACCGCAAGCTTTAAGCCTTTCGTCTGTCTGACAACTCCCCGTTCAGACAGCACTTAACGAACATATTTTTACTCTTCAATGTCATTTGACGAATACATTATAATACAATTTGAAGTATATGTCAATAGTTATGCAGAAATTCATAAATACTGCACAAATATAATTTGTTTTCAGGATAAATATTCATTATAAGCCATAAGAAAAGGGGCTATTCCCTTTGCATCATTTTCGACAATTTTCTCACTGATATAATAATTTTCCGAGCCGTCACGGTTCTGACTTCCTCCGAGTCCGCCCATGAGACAGATATTTCCGAGGACAGGGATATTATTTTCAAATCTTATGAATTTACTTTCCACGGCGGAGAGGGCTTTTTCGCCTGCATGAATATTGCATATTCCGAGTTTTTGGGCTTTCATGCATGAATATGCAAAAAGAAGTGTTCCGCTTGTTTCGGGATAATTTTCCGTCAGATATGGTTTTGCGGGCAACTGGAAAAGCATACCGTCACTGTCGGAAAATTTTTCGAGGGAATAAAGCAGGTCTGAAAGCATATCACGGGAAATTTTACATTCGGGAAGAATTTCGCATATATCCGCAAGACCTGCACTCAGCCAGCCCATTGACCTGAGCCAGAAATTTGGGGAAAGCCCTGTATTTTTATCAGCCCAGAACATATTTTTTGTTTCGTCATATCCGTGATAATAAAGCCCTGTCTTTTTGTCACGCATTATGTTATAAATATTATTCAACTGATTTTCTGCATCACGGATAATATTCATATCATCATGAATAATTGCATATTCGCACATGAAAGGAATTGCCATATATGCACCGTCAAGCCATAACTGATGCGGATAAACAGCCTTATGCCAGAAATTTCCGCATTTAAGGCGTGGCTGGTTCACAAGCTGATTTTTATAGATTTTCTCATAAGCCTTTTTATATCTTGAATCCCCTGTTACATTGTATAAATATACAAGATTACGGCAGCCGCAGATATTGTCGAGGTTGAAATCCTGAACATTCATAGTCGGAATATCGCCGTTTTCGGATACATATGCATTGATGAACTTAACTGCATAGTCGAGGAGAATTTTATTTTCTGTTCTGCTGTAAATCATAAGTACAGCCCTTATGAGGCAGTTGTCTATGTAATTCCACTTTGCTTTTTTTGCAAAGATAAAATTTTCCCTGTTCCAGAGGGGCTTTAAAGGGTCTGAGGGAAGTATGAAGTTAATTATATAAGTTTCCGCTGTTTTCCTGATATGATTTATATTCATTATCCGCTTATACCTCCCGCAGTTATTCCGCTGACAAATTTTTTCTGACCTATGGCGAATACCGCAGCGGAGGGTATAAGCCCCATAACAGACATGGCAATTATTTTGCACTGTTCATATCCGTCACCTGTGCTGTCTGATGAAAGTCTCAATGCAAGCGAAAGCGGATATTTTTCCACTGAACTTATCATAATCAGAGGATTCAGAAAATCATTGACAGTCCATAAAAAGCTGAATATCCCCACTGATACAAGCACAGGACTTATACACGGGACAAGTATATAAAAGAGTATCCCCAGTGTGCCGCAGCCGTCTATTCTTGCGGCATCGTCAAATTCTTTCGGAACATTCTTTATAAACTGAAATATCATGAATACAAAAACGCCCTCAGCCGCAAAAAGTGACGGTACTGTAAGGGGAATATATGTATCGAGAAGATGAATTTTTCCCCATAAAAGATATGTCGGCATTATTGTGACTATCGAAGGCATGAACATCGCTCCCATAAGCATGGCAAAGAAAAACTTCTTCATCGGAAATTCAAACCTCGCAAAGCCATATGCGACAAGTGTAGAGGATATAAGGGAAAAAAATGTTTTCGGAATAATTATCATAAATGTATTAATAAAATAATGCCCCATGCTGTAAGGAGTAACTGTCTCCCATGCCCTTTTATATACTGAAAAATCAAATCTTTCAGGCATAAACCATATTGAGCTGAATATTTCGTCATTCGTCTTGAAAGACGCTCCCACAAGCCATAAAAGCGGATAAATCATAAATATTCCGATAGTTGTCAAAACAATATACAAAAAAATTTTCTTCATATCACCAAGCCTATCAGTAATTTTTATTATATTCTTTTTTTATTATAACACAAAAATTCAAAAAAAGATATAGATTTTTCAAAAAAAGTATGTTATAATATAGAAAATAATTTCACACCAGAGGAAAATTTGCACTCTTGCACCGAGAATGAACGGAACGAAGTGAAGTGAATGAAGGCGCAAGGCTATAAAAGTGCAAATTTGACGATGTCAAATCAGAGGAAATTTTCGCCCTTGTCATGAGAGTGAACGAAGCAAAGCGGAGTGAACGAAATGACAAGCACCAAAGGCGAAAATTTACGATGTCAAATAGGAGGTTTTTAAATGCTTTTGGCAATAGATATCGGAAATACAAATATAGTTTTCGGCTGTGCAGATGATGACGACAATATAATTCTCTCCGAAAGAATTTCCACCAACCACAGTGCAACTTCTGCCGAATATGCCGTACTTATAAAAAATATCCTCGAAATGAACGGCTTTGATATGAAAAATATAACCGATGCCGTTATGTCTTCTGTCGTGCCGTCCGTCACAAATACACTGAAAGAATCCGTCCGCAAACTGTTCGGAATAGATGTAATGACGGCAGGTCCGGGAGTCAGGACAGGTCTCAATATTCTCATAGATAACCCACGCCAGCTCGGAAGCGATCAGGTTGTTGATGCAGTCGCCGCAGTAAATAATTATCCCGTACCGCTGATAATTATTGATATGGGTACGGCTACTACCGTTTCCGTTGTGGATAAAAATAAAAATTACCTCGGCGGATTAATTATGACAGGTATGAAAACCGCTACCGATGCACTCATACAGCGCACCGCACAGCTCCCGAAAATAGACTTTGAACTGCCCGAAAATATAATCGGTACAAATACCATAGACTGCATGAAAAACGGCGCACTCTATTCAAATGCCTGCGCCCTTGACGGAATATCTCAGCGCATTGAGGAAAAACTCGGAGAAAACTGCACAATAGTCGCTACGGGCGGTCTTGCGGAAGTAGTTGTCCCTCTTTGCAGAAAAAATATTATCCTCGACAAGAACCTTTTGATAAAAGGTCTTACAATAATATACAGAAAAAATAAGAAAAAACAGGAGGAAAAAAATTATGCCGTTTATTGATGTAAAAACAAATATCCCCGTACCTGCCGAAAGCCGTGAGATTATTAAAAAACAGCTCGGTGATGCCATTACTGCCCTGCCCGGTAAGTCAGAAGCGTGGCTCATGGTGGGCATAGAACCTGAAATATCTCTCTATTTCAAGGGAAGTCCTGCTCCTGCCGCTATGGTTGATGTGAGCATATTCGGAGGAGCTTCTTCCGCCGCATACACCAAGCTTACAGGTTTAATCAGCACCATTCTCACAGATGAACTCAGTATCCCCACAAACCGTATCTACGTCAAATATTCCGAAACGGAAAACTGGGGCTGGAACGGCTCAAATTTCTGAATAAAAAACTCCCCTGCAACGGGGAGTTTTTCTTTTAATCGGAAAGCACTGTATGGTCACAGAGCCATTCGCACCATTTAGCATAATGTTCCGCATACACATGAACACCGTCACTTGTGTATTCGTCATTGAGATAGCCGTATTCATTGTCAAAAACTTCGTTTACATCAAGGTAAAATACCTTTTTACCGTCACAAAGTTCCGCCATTCTGCTGTTAAGGTAGTTTATAGCCTCATTGTTTATTGAATATGTTTCGGCTGATGCAGTTACATGGAGATTTGCCATAATATAAATAATTGCATCGGGCTGATGCGCTCTCACCTTATCCACAAGCGCACGGTACTGTGTCATGGTGTATTCAAAATCGTTGCCGACTTCGTTTATTCCGAGCATTATATATATTTTTCCGTACTGTTTTGCATCTATGATGCTGTCGAGATATACTCCCTCGGCAGGAGAATCAAATGCAGCGGCAGCAGTAAGACCTACATCGCAGAAATAATCGGCATTTTTTATAGTGCCGTAATCTCTTATTCCGACTGTTCTTGAATCTCCTATGAAAAGTGCATCATCAAAATAGCTCATATCGGAAGAAGAAAATTTTACTTTGCTTTCATCTTCAGCGGCAGTTGTTACAGTTGTGACGATTTCCTGTTCTGCGGCGGAAGATACATCTGTCTGAACGGTTACAGGTTCGGAATTTTCTTTTGGTGCGGGGACATTTTCGACAGGTGCAGCGGCATCTTTTTCGGGAACAGCCTCGGAAACAGAAGTTTTCGGAATTGGACTCTTTTTGGATTCTGCACTTGTTTTCCATATTTTCACGAAAATAAAAGGCGATACCACGAGACAGGTAACTATAAGCGTAAGAGTATATATATTCTGTTTTATACGGGACATATTTTTCTTGTTGATTTTCATTTTATTATCTCCTTAGAATCTGAAATACATAAACGGGTCATTCATTCCCTTATACATACAATATACCGACAGCCAGAACACCACGAGAAGCAGAAGCGCACAGAAGGGAGTATTTTTGATTTTGCTGTAAATTTTTTCGGGAAGTCTTGTTGAAAATAATATTCCTGCGATAAAGAACTTCCAGTATATTCCGAGATATTTTGCAAAATCCCCTGCGAAAATAACTTTTGTGCCTGTTTTTCCGAGGTGAAAGAGTTTAAGGAAATATACTCCGAGGTCATGGAAGTCTGTTATTGCAAAAAGTGTCCATGTGAGCGGAATTATAAGGAACATATATATATGTCCCGCCCATTTGAATGTATTAAGGTATTTTCCGATATAGAACTTTTCAAGGAGAATAAGTCCGCACAGAACACCTCCCCATATTACGAAATTCCAGCTTGCACCGTGCCACAGACCTGTAAGAAGCCATACAATGACGGTATTTCTTATCATCATTTTCTGACCTTTTCTGTTTCCTCCGAGCGGAATATAGACATAATCCCTGAACCATGAGCCGAGTGTCATATGCCACCTTCTCCAGAATTCCGTCATGGTAAGCGAAAGATAGGGATAATCGAAGTTTTTCGGGATATCAAATCCCATTATCTCGCCAAGACCTCTCGCCATGAGGGAATAGCCGTTGAAGTCAAAATACAGCTGAAATGAATATGCTATAACTCCAAGCCATGCAAGCTTTGTGCTGATTCCTCCGTAACCGATTGCATCAATATCGCTCCACAGTGCGCCGAGGCGGTTTGCTATGAGAACTTTGTAGCCGAGACCGATTGTGAAAGTTTTAAGACCGTTTTCTATTTTTCTGGGTGTATGAGTGCGTTCCCTGAGCTGTTTTGCAACTGTCTGATAAGTTACGATAGGTCCTGCGATAAGCTGAGGGAACATACTGATATATGCACCGTAGTTTATCAGATTTCTTTCGGCGGCGGCTTTTTTCCTGTAAACATCAACGATATAGGAGACATTCTGGAAAGTATAGAAGCTTATTCCGATAGGGAGAACTATATTTCTCATCGCAATATCCGTTCCGAAAAGCCCGTTTATATTTGAAAATAAAAAATTTGTATATTTGAAAAACAAAAGCCATGCAAAATTGAAAATCACTCCGAAAAAAAGCCATAGTTCGCCTGATTTCCGATATGTTTCAATGAACTGCCCGACAATGAAATTGAAAAGTATCGTAACGACAAACAAAAGTATATATATGGGCTGACCAAGTACGCCCATGCTGTAAAAAATAATGCTGCCTGCAAAAATAACAGCATTCTTATATTTAAACGGAGTAAATGCATAAGCTGCCATGAACAGGGGCAGGAATATGAATATGAACTCCAGACTGCTGAATACCAAAAAACCACCCTATCCTGTTTAAATTTCCATATTTTATTTTACACACTCTAAATCTAAATGTCAACCACTTTTCGCAAATGTGGCAATTTGCAAAAATTAGGCGGAATATATTGCAAAAAACAATGCACTTTGCAAAGGTCGCCTTACAATTCTGTTATACGCAGAATTTTCAGCTTTATAAAGGAAAAATATTTCTTTTTATTCGGCTGGAAGTTAATAAAGTTATGTTTTTGTTAATTGATTACAAAAATTCATAAACTTTTTGTATTTTCTTACGAATTTCTTCTAAAATTAACAATTTGTTAACAAATTCCTCAAAAAACCGTGATATAATATACTCACAAAAATAATTCGTATATTGTTATATTTTTCAGGGAGGATGATTAACATGAAAAAATCAAACATCACAGAGAAGATTACCGCTTCACTCCTCAGCATGACTATGGTTGCTTCTGCAATCCCCGCCTATATGCTCACGGCTGATGCGGTATCAGTACCCGCAATTTCTTCTTCAACAGCAAAAACAGCAAGCCTCGCAACAATGGACGTAAGTGACGTTTACAGCGGAAAACTCGCTCAGTATGCTTCATCAGGCATAAAGTCAATCACTTTCACCGTTGTCGCAGACTATGACACAAGCTTTTCATACGGTTTCGGAATTTCTGTCGAGAAATCCACAGACGCTCCGAAATACTGGATTGAACACAATTCCGACGGCGAATGGGAGGCAAGCCCTGAGAACGGAGGATATGCCGTTAAACTCGAAAAAGGCGTTCCGCTCGATATAACTATTGACCTCTCAGACCTCGATATCACTTACAATTCAGACTCACACTACGAATTCAGAAACTACTACTCCGCTCACTGGGACAACAGCAAAAAGGATATGGTTGACAACTCCATTACCCTCCAGTCCGTAAAAGTAAACGACAGCGGTTCTTCAACCGTGACAACTGCCCCCGATTCCCCTCAGGAAGGCACTGTTACTACCGTTGCTCCTCAGGAGGACGAGAGAACTAATATTATCCCCAACAACAACAAGCATACAAACGGCGATAACTGGAGCTTTAAGGACAATGGTGACGGTACTGCTACCATTTCTTCAACAGTCGCAAGACAGATTGACGGTCTTGATATAGTTCTTACAAAAGGCTATGATGAGGACTACTACGCAGCTAACCCCAGCGATGACCCCGATAAGCCCATAAACAGCTATAAATTCAAATTCTCCGATTTCGGTCTTACCGATATGGACGGTGTTGTTATAGAGTCCCTTACAGCTACCATTGAATCCGATACACCTATGGACCAGTTCGTATACGGCGGCGGTCTTAACGTCCAGAAAGGCTCTCCCGCAGATACCGAGTACGCTAAACAGGTTGCAGGTATCGAAGGCAAGGAAAATGCAAGCTACTGGTATAACGATATGGGTCTTGACGGTGACGGTTCTGTTGCATATTTCGAGGAGCAGGGCGTTGAATTTGGCGTAACCCCCGGCAACGGCGGAAAAATATTCGATGCAGGCGACTATATTCAGGCTTACTGGGAAGTTCCCGCAGAGGTTCAGCCCTATACTTCAACAACTACCTCCGATGCAATTTCATTCCAGTACTGGTGGGGCAACGATACAGAGGGCGAAGAAGTTGAGTCCGTAAACCTCACAAGTGCTGTCCTCACATATACAAAAACTGTCACTGTTCCCTATACAAGCTCAGTTGCACAGACTGTAAGCGAATCTCTCAAACATGAAGGCAAGGAAGCTGAGAAGAATCTCGAACTCGTTTATGCAGATTTCGACCTTGATGAAACTCAGGACGTTTATGCTATCCGTTTCGATATATCCGCAAAGTCAGATATAGGCAAAATGGTGTACAATATCGGTACAGGCGTTGACGAGCGTGTAAACAAGGACTACTGGTTCCAGGAAGAACAGAATTACTGCGTACTCGAAGCAGGCGACAAAGTTCAGATAATGTGGATTGTTCCCACTAAGGCAGCAGGCGATGCAACTCACGAAAACGGCGTAAATACCAAGGACGGAAAATTCCAGATAGGTTACTACTACGGCGAAGCTGATGCAATATCCGTTGACAATGTTGAAATATACTACAATGTTCCCGAAACTACCACCACAACAACTACTGCAACTACAACAACAACAACAACTACTACTACTACAACTGAAACTACTACCGAAACTACCACAACTGAAACTACTACTGCTGAACCCGTGGCTATCATCTGGGGCGATGCAAACGTTGACAAAAAAGTTTCAATCTCCGATGCAGTTGCTGTGCTTCAGTCAATAGCAAACAAGAGCAAATATCCCCTTGAAAAACAGGGTTCAATCAATGCCGATATCGTTGACAACGGAAACGGTGTCACAGGTCAGGACGCTGCCGCAATTCAATTCATTGATGCCGGAATAATCAAACAGTCTGACCTTCCCCTTACTCTTGACGAATTTGCAGAATTAACGTCTAAATAATTGATACAGCTGTCGGATATTTTTGTCCGACAGCGTTTTTTTTTGTCAATTTACCGAAATTTATCGGTTTTCACAGATAAACTCTTGCTTTTTTTTCCATTTTAATATATAATATTACTATGAATATCATTATTCATTGTTTAAATTATGGATTGGAAGGATAGAATTATGAAAATTGATAAAGTTCTCGCATCTGCACTGTCGTTTGCGCTTGGAATCTATACGGTTTCCGCACCCGCTTTCTCTCACACAAATATGATGATAACAAATGCAGATACAGATTTCAACTATGAAGAACTTCTGCAAGGTTTCAGTCCGAAAAATGCTGACA
>DGRR01000169.1:0-1362 GCA_002389995.1 Ruminococcus sp. UBA4383
AAAGAAACAGACAGGTACTAAAACACGCTGGCGACCTGATTTAGAGGTATTTACCGATATAGCGGTATCAGATGAATATTTCTTTGATATTCTCAAAAGACAGGCTGTCGTAAATCCGAATATATTATTTGTTTTCAGGTCTGAAAATGAAACAGGCGGATTTGATGAAAGGGAATTTATCTACGAAAACGGCATAACAGACTATGTAAAGGAAATATCAGGCGATAATGCACTCACTTCAATTCAGCACTGGTCTGCCGAAAAAGTCGGAAAAGACCGTGAGGATAAACCCGAATATAAGGTAAAGCTTGATGTTGCACTGACTTTTTCCAATAAGATAAAACTCACAGAATACTATCACAATTCATCTTTCCTTGAACACGGCGGTTCGCCCGAAGATGCCGTGAAACGTGCCTTTGTCGCACAGATAGATGCCTATTTGAAGCAGAATAATGCCTATCAGAAAAATGAGGGCAAAATAAATTACAATGATGTTGAAGAATGTCTTGTGCTTGTATCATCATCATTTTCCACTCAAACTTCATATGAAAACCAGACCAAAAAGGCTATAACAAACAAGTTTATCCGTGAGGCTATGACGGAGTTTTTAAGGCATCATCTTGAAATATATTTCATAGAAAATCCCGATGAAGCCCAGAAAATAGCCGAACAGGTACTTATCAACAAGCGAAGCCGTGAAAATGCCGAAAGAGTCCGTCTTAATGTCAGAAAAAAATTAACGGGAACTATTGACCTCTCAAATATGGTTGAAAAATTCGTTGACTGCCGTACAAAGGACGTTTCAAGGCGTGAAATATATATCGTTGAGGGAGATTCTGCCCTCGGTTCTGTAAAACTCGCCCGTGATGCGGAATTTCAGGCTGTTATCCCTGTAAGGGGTAAAATTCTCAACTGCCTTAAAGCCGACTATGCAAAAATTTTCAAGAGCGAAATAATAACAGACCTGATAAAAGTCCTCGGCTGCGGTGTTGAAGTTACTGCAAAGGCTAACAAGGAACTGGCTACTTTCAATATAGAAAATTTCCGCTGGAGCAAGATAGTTATATGTACAGATGCGGACGTTGACGGATTCCAGATAAGAACCCTGATTCTTACAATGCTCTACCGCCTTACCCCTACCCTTATAGAACAGGGATATGTATATATCGCTGAATCTCCGCTTTTTGAGATAAATACAAAGGAGAAAACATATTTCGCCTATACCGAACAGGAAAAACAACGCATACTCAACGAAATCAAAAACAAAAAGTATACTATCCAGCGTTCAAAGGGTCTGGGCGAAAATGAACCCGATATGATGAGTTTAACGACTATGAACCCCGAAACACGCCGCCTTATAAA
>DGRR01000169.1:1566-13037 GCA_002389995.1 Ruminococcus sp. UBA4383
CTTATGGATACAAGGGAGGCTTTTGTGGAATCATTTGGCGGAATAATTGTATTTCTGATTTTTTTCGGACTGCCATTTTATCTGACATATGTCAATATAAAGCTTTTTGTTAAAAATGATAAGGAAAGGCATATGTCGGATTTTTTTACACCTGCTTTCGGAGGATTTTGCTGGCTGATGCTCCTTGCAACACATGAAATAACGGGAAAATACTGGAATGAACCTGTATACATGGGAAGCCTGCATGAATTTTTAAGTTCGGAATATATTGATATTATAGGCATTGTCACTGTTTTTTCAATCATTGCATTTTTGATTCTGATTTTCCTCAATCCCGTGAAATTAACTCCGTTTCTTTCGGCATTTGCAATATCAATGTCAGCGGTCGGACTTGTAATATTTTTGCTTATAAATATTCAGCTTATGGCGGATTACAGTTTTATTGACTTTATGGCATGGCTTTATTATGCAAATCTTTTACTTATATTTGCAAGGCGCACAAGAGTTCATATAACCGAAAATGTCAGAATTGCAAACGATACCGAAAGAGTTTACAGGAGTAAATTTGCCGAAAAACTTGCGGAAATATGCTCCGATATTTCAAAAATGACAGCTTTCTGCTTTATGATGATACTCCCCATAGCCGTGATAATTGAAGTAGCGTATATACTTATGGGACAAGGTGCGGACGGCTTTATAAAGGTATTTACAGATACGGCTGACTGGACTTTTTCACAGCAGCAGCCTCCGCCTCCGCTTGAACATGACGGGCATTATTTATGCACAGTTGCCGCAGGCGGTCATAAGAAATTAGTAAAGCCGATTCGTTACGGCAAAAGAGGTAAAAATATTATTCTCGTGAACCGACAGCTTGCCGCAGCTAATGCCTTTGAGGATTTAATAGCCGAAAAACTGCCGAGATTTCACAGGAAAATAAGAAATTTTTACAATAAGTACGGCTATCCGATTTCAAAACATATCACAACACCTTTAAGGGCTGATATAGTGTATATTTTAATGAAACCGCTTGAATGGGTATTCATATTTGTGCTTTATGCGTTCGACAGACAGCCCGAAAACAGAATAGCTGTACAGTACAGCGATTATAAAAATAAATTCTAAACAGGAGATAGAAATGGCAAGAAAAAAAGAAATTAAAAATAAAAAACCTGCTTTCAAGCATGAGGCATACATCGAGGGTTCGGGAAGTATTGTTGATGAAAAAATTACCGATACCCTTAAAAAGAATTATATGCCCTATGCCATGAGCGTTATTATATCCCGTGCGTTGCCCGAAATAGACGGCTTTAAGCCCTCACACAGAAAATTGTTGTACATGATGTATAAGAGGGGACTTCTCAACCCCGATAAGGAACGTTCAAAGTCCGCAAATGTTGTCGGCGAAACTATGAAACTCAACCCACACGGCGATCAGGCTATCTATGAAACTCTCGTCCGTATGACAAGGGGCAATGAATCACTCCTGCACCCGTATATTGATTCAAAGGGAAATTTCGGAAAACAGTATTCAAGCAAGATGCATTTTGCCGCACCACGTTACACGGAAGTAAAACTTGAAAAAATATGCAACGAGCTTTTCCGTGACATCGACAGGGAAACAGTGGATTTTGTCCCGAATTATGATAATACCATGCAGGAGCCTACGCTTTTGCCTGCAACATTCCCGACAGTCCTTGTAAATTCCAATACGGGAATAGCCGTATCAATGGCAAGCAACGTGTGTCCGTTCAATTTGCAGGAGGTATGCGAAACTACTATCCAGTTAATGAAAAATCCCAATCATGATATATTGTCAACTCTCAAAGGTCCTGATTTCCCCGGCGGAGGATTCATGCTCTATGATGAGGACGAACTTAAAAAAGTCTATGAAACAGGCAGGGGAAGTATTAAAATCCGTTCAAAATACAGCTACGACAAATCTGCAAACTGTATCGAAATAACCGAAATTCCCTATACAACTACTGTTGAATCTATAATTGACAAAATAGTTGATTTGGTAAAACAGGGAAAAGTAAGGGAAGTTTCATATATCCGTGACGAAACGGATATTGACGGTCTTAAAATCGCAATAGATTTGAAGCGTGGCACTGACCCCGAAAAACTCATGCAGAAACTTTTCAGGCTTACACCTTTGCAGGACAGCTATCCGTGCAATTTCAATATACTTATCGCAGGTACTCCGAAAGTTATGGGAGTAAGGGAAATTCTCACCGAATGGACGGCTTTCCGTGAGGAATGTATACAAAGACGTACATATTTTGATTTGCAGAAGAAAAAGGAAAAACTTCATCTCCTTGAAGCACTTTCAAAAATACTACTCGATTTGGACAAGGCAATAAAAATAATCCGTGAAACCGAAAAGGAATCCGATGTTGTCCCGAATCTTATGAAAAGTTTCGGCATAGATGAGATTCAGGCTGAATATGTCGCTGAAATCAAACTCAGAAACATCAACAGACAGTATATCCTCCGCAGAATCGAAGAAGTCGATACCCTTAAAGCTGATATTGCCGAAATGGAAGATATTTTGCAGGATAAGAAAAAAATCAGAAAGATAATAATTAAAGAATTAAAGGACGTTATCAAAAATTACGCACAGCCCAGAAAAACTCTTTTCTATTATCAGTCCGATATTCAGGAGGAGGAAATTATTGATGATACTCCCGACTATCCCGTTAATATTTTCGTGTCAGAAAGCGGATATTTCAAGAAAATAACTCCCCAGTCCCTCCGCATGAGCAGTGAACAGAAACTCAAAGAGGGAGACTATATAGTCCAGAATTTCGAGACTACAAACAAAACCGAACTTGTATTCTTCTCCGACAAGGCTCAGGCATATAAATCAAAGGCAAGCTCCTTTGACGATACAAAGGCAAGCGTTATGGGTGACTATATCCCCGCAAAACTCGGATTTGATGAGGGCGAAGGTCTTAAACTCCTCGTCCCTACCACCGATTACAGCGGATATATAGTATTTTTCTTTGAAAACGGAAAAGCCGCAAAAGTCCCGATGAAATCCTATGAAACAAAAACTAACCGCCGAAAACTTACCAAAGCCTATTCCGATAAATCCCCCCTTGCCGCAGCCGTATTCATTCCCGAAGATTGTGATATGCTTGTAAGGGCATCAGGCGGACATACCGTTTTATTCAATTCTTCACTCATAATGCAGAAATCCACAAGAGATTCTCAGGGCATTCAGGTAATCAGTCTGAAAAAAAATGCAATACTCTCATTTGCCGCAACTGTAACAGGTGAAAATAATCTCGAAAAATACCGTGTAAATACTCTTCCGGCCGCAGGAAAACCTGCCAAGGAACTCGGTGACCCAAATCAATTGTCATTTTGACCAATATATGCATTATATCGTTAGTCTATTCCGTCAATAAAACTGTTGACTTTTAATTAAAATTCAGTTATAATATACATGATGTGAACAACTTATGAATAAATTAACGGAGGGTTTGTTATGAGAAAGAATGGATTTACACTTGTTGAACTTATCACTGTTATAGCTATCATCAGCGTTCTCGCTGCACTGCTTATTCCTTCAATGGTCGGCTATATTGACAAAGCCAAAAAAACCGCTGATAAATCTGCAGCCTCCACAATAGGTAAAGCCGCTATGGGTGTAAATGCCGAAACTACCGAAAAAGATATTTTTGCAGGCGGTTCGGATTTCATCGTGAGTGCGCTTACAACTTCCGGAACGGAAAGTTATAAATTCACTGCACTTTGCATGAATGACGGGGACGGCTGGAAAGCTTTTGACAGCACTTCAGATGAATTTGCTGATTTGCTCAACGATGAATCAGATATAGTCGAGGTAAGCAACGGTATAAATATTAAATATCACAGTGCAAGAAAAGATACAGACTGCTGGGTAGTAGGTTACAGTGCCGAAAATAACAGAGTTGAAGTCTGGACGGGAAATAATTCAGGAACTCCTTCTTACAGAGTTTTCCCAAGTCCCGACAAAGCATATGCATAATAAAAAGCGGACATTTTTTGTCCGCTTTTTTAGAAACGAGGGAGCGTATGTCCATTGACATAATTAAAAATGAAGTACTCAACGGCAGTTCATTTCAGAATTTCAGAAAACAATACCGCACATCTCTGGGTTATTCAAATGAGAATATTGCTGATTTCAACCTTGTATCAGTAGGCAATAAATACCGTCTGAGGGCAGAGAAACTTCATTTTCACGATTACAGAAACAATGATGCAGTTCTGAAAGATATAGGCAGTATAAATAAAAGACTTTCAGTTATGATTAAATTTTATTCATGCCAGAGTATCCTTAAATATCAGCATGATAAATTTTCAATGAAATGCCATTGTTTTGAAAAAAATAACGGCGACAAAATATGGTGTCTGCTCTCCCTGAGTGAGTACGGAACCAGCGTTGAACAATTGCTTAAAGAAAACCGCTTTGAAAATACTGAAAAAAATATCCTTAAACTTGCAATAGATGTCTGCAAAGCCCTTAAAGCATTCCACGATGCAGGCGAAACTCATATGTATATAGCCCCCGAAAATATATTCCTCAGCGAAAACGGAAGATATAAACTCGGACGGGCTGCTGTAATTTCTGATGAAAGACGACTCAATTCTTCGGGAATGCTCTATGACGGAACTTATGACAGACAATCAGATATATATATGTTCGGAAAATGTCTCAGCTATATCGTCAGCAATCTCCCCGGAAATATGTTTTCACGCAGAACAGGAAGCAAAAAAATAAGCCGTATCGTCGAACGTGCCTGCGATGTCAGCAAGTACGAAAGATATATGAATATAGACGAAATCATAACAGATATCGAAAGTATTTCCCAGACAAACAGAACACCTCTGTATATAGCTGCGGCTGCGGCTGTTCTCGTGACGGCAGGCATCATTACAGCAGTTGCGGTTTCATCGGGAAGTGATAATCCTTCAACTGAAAAATCAGCGGGAATTGTTTCAGAAGAATTGAAACAACCTGATGAATCAGATGAATCGGACGGATTAAGTATAAAATTCGGAGATATCAACAATGACGGGAAAATTGATACAAGTGATGCATCACAGCTTTTGTCGGTCTATTCCATAGCATCAACATCAGGCAGAAAACTTTCAGACGTTGAAATGGCTGTATATGATATAAATGCTGACGGTGTTGTCAATTCATCAGATGCAGGATTCATACTTGAATATTATTCCCTGAAATCAACAAACAAAGTTGATTCTTTCAAGGATTTCATCAATGAACAGAATAAACAGTCTGCCACCGGGTAGGAATGTAAAAAACATTCGTGTGCATATCATTAGGTCTTTGAAGATATGCATATGAATGTTTTACTTTTTGGAGGTAATTATGAAATATTTTACAAAGGGAGAAATATTTCTCCTTACAGGTTCAGTATTGCTTATAATATCATCATTTTTGATATTCGGAGGAAACTATATCAATTTAATATCCTCGCTTATAGGAGTTGTATCGCTTATCTTTGCGGCAAAGGGAAATCCGTTAGGACCTCTTTTAATGGTAATATTCAGCGTGATGTACGGAATAATATCCTTTAAGTTTTCCTACTATGGCGAAATGATAACCTATGTGGGAATGACAGGACCTATGGCATTGTTTTCGCTCATAGCATGGCTTAAAAATCCATATGAGGGCAAGAAATCAGAAGTAAAAGTAAATCATATAAATAAAAAAGAAATTGTATTCATGCTGTTTTTTACACTGATAGTTACAGTCATATTTTATTTCATACTGAAATATTTCAATACGGCAAATTTATTTTTCAGCACAATATCCGTAACGACAAGCTTTGCGGCAGTATATCTCACATTCAGGAGAAGTCCGTTTTTTGCGGCAGTATATGCCATGAATGATATGATACTGATAGTTTTGTGGGGGCTTGCATCGAGGGAAAATATTGAATACATATCTGTACTGATATGCTTTGCGGTATTTTTTGTAAATGATATATACGGCTTTATAAACTGGAAAAAAATGGAAAAAATACAGGGTACTGTTTAGTACCCTGTATTTATTGTTATCTGTTGAGGTCAGAATTTTTTATGGGAAGTTCGGTTATATCAACAAGACCTGCATCAACAAGCTGTATAGCGGCAGCGTCCTGACCTGTTATGCCGTTTCCGTTGTCAACGATATCTCCGTTAAGACTGCCCTTTTTTGTAAGACCGTACTTTGTTGAATTTGCGAGGGACTGGAGAATTGCGACTGCATCGGATATACTTACTTTTCCGTCTACATTTGAATCGCCCCACATAATTTCCGAATCATCTGCAACAGCAGTAGTTGTAGTAGTAGTGGGTTCAGCAGCAGTAGTTGTGACAGCAGTTGTAGTAGTTGTTGTGGCTGTTGTGGTAGTAGTTTCAGTCACGGGTAAATCTTCTGTTATGGCAATCCATTTCTGGCAGTCATTTCCGTTGAGTTCCCATTGCTGAACATTTGCGCCGTAATCCTTGCTTGCTCCTGATACTTCGAGGATTTTTGAATCCTTTGATGAACGTGTCATAATGGTATATGAGCCGTCAAGGTTTTTGGCGAATTTAAAGAGCATTGAGCTGTCTTTTGAAGAATAAGTCTGTATGCTGAGGTTTCCGCCGTTTTCAGCACCGTCACAGCGGAGGACATAATTTTCGTCCATAAGCGAACGGATATAGTAATAATTTCCGCCCTGAGAGAAGGGGACGAGTTCCCATTTCTGGCAGTCAGCATTATTTGATTCCCACTGTTGGACATTGGAATTATCCTGCATTTCACCGTTGATTATATCCATGACAAAATCACTGTTTACATTTTTGAATGTATAGAGGAGATTTGTATTCATTTCAGTGCCGTGATTTTCGGAGGGAGTTATAAACCAGTCCTGACAGTTTGCACCGTTTATTTCCCATTCCTGAACATTTGCACCGTAGTCGAGGCTTCCGCTTTCGATTTCGATACCTGACTGGTTATTTGAAACTTTGGTGCGGATTTTATAAGAGCCGTCAGAATTTTTAGTGAGTCTGAATTTCTGGTTATCGTTGCCGTTGAACTGATATATAGCTATATTAGTGCCGTTTGCGGACTTTTTGCCTGTGACATCGAGGGCATAGGTCACACCGTCACCGACTTCGGAAACGATATAATAATATCCGTCACCCGCATTGAAAAGTCTCCATGTATTCCATGTATCGGGGATATTTTCGGCATTTTCGTCACCGCCGTTCAAATCCCACTGCTGGACGTTGGTATTGTTTTCAGCGACATTTCCTGCGACTTCCATATAAAGACCGCTGTTCACATTTTTGATAGTTACGGCTGAACCGTCAGGGAAAGCAGGAGATGCATTTCTGGGAGTGCCTTTAAATTCGTCGTTTTTATTTCCCCATATAGTCTGGTTATTGCTTCCGACTGCGGTGAACGACATGACTTTTTTACCGCTTTCGTCCTTTGCGGCGAGGAATTTTCCGTAATAGTTCTGATTTCCGATAGTGATAACGGCATCTGCCGAACCGTTTTCCTGAGACCATGTACCTGAAACTGCGCCTGAAATTTTACCGTCAGCGGAGAGAGTAATCTTTGATGAGTTATATATTTTGCTTCCCGTATCATTTCCGTGGTTGATGTATTCATAAGTGCCTGCGATGTCGGAAACTTCATAACCGCCTTCATCTATTGCATCGAACTGATATTCATTGGGAGCGACAACGGGCCAGCCCTCAGAGTTGAACTGCATTGAATGGACTCTTACTTCATGGTATTCAGTACCGTCATCGAATCTTGCATGATAGAAAAGATACCAGTTTCCGTCATCATCTTTAAGTACGGAGTTATGACCGCAAGCCATGTAAGCCCTGTCATTTGTACTGAATTTATAGTTGCCCATAACTTTAAGACCGTGTTCGTCAAGGTTTGAATTTGCATTCATGATGCTTGTCTTTCCTGACGGGTCAACGAAAGGACCTGTCGGATTCTTTGAACGGTATACACGCATATTGTAACCGCCGTCCGAGAAAAGTCCTCCGAATGTCACCCAGAGGTAGTAATAACCTGTTTCTTCATTGTATTCAATGAAAGGACCTTCGCCTGACTTATGATAACCGCCTATGAGTTTAGTGCCGAAATAGCTGTCAATCATTCTTCCGTCGGAAGTTGTTCCTGATTTGGGGTGAATACATCTGCCTGTTGCGGGGTCGATTTCGAGTGTAAATATACCGCCTGACCATGAACCGTAAACCATATACATTTTGCCGTCCGTGTCATAATAGATAGTAGGGTCGATAGCGTTGGGGAAAAGGTTGTTATTGTAATTGTTTCCGCTGAACCACTGGCTGTTGTATTCAACTTCACCGTTTGCGATAAGTTCATCAATATTAGTTGATGTATATTTTTTGTTTACAGTTCTTGAACCGCCTGTAACATACTGGTCATTACTGGTAAAGCCCGTATATATAAGGGTATCGACAAAAGTATAAGGACCTTCGATATTTTTTGAAACTGCATAGCATATAACGGAGCGTATATATGTTGATGATGTGCAGAAATACATCACATATGCACCTTTTGAGCCGTCTGTATTGACATAATCGGGATTCCATATAACATCGGGAGCCCATACAGCATAACCGTCCTTGCAGTCCTCCATATATTCACCGCACCAGTCGAAAGCTTTTTTGAGGTTTGCGGACATATCACCAAATTCAACGTTTTTGGGGGTGGTATAGCCGTTTGTGAATCTGTTCCAGTTAAGCAAATCGTTTGATTTTGCGGCATCTACATGAGAGCCGAACACATAATACTGCCCTGATTTGGGGTCTTTGATGATTGAGGGGTCATGCACTGAAACACGGGCTGCATTTACTGCCGCATCGGAAGTCATAGAGGGGGAAAAGTCCGAAGCAGTGAAAAGCATAGCTCCCGACAGAATGAGTGCCGCTGCCTTTTTGATAAAGTTTTCTTTCATATGAAAACTCCTTTCATAAGATAAATATATTAAAAATAAGGAATACAGAGAGAGGGTTATTCCATATTTTTCGGCATAAAATCATTTTACAGTATTATATCACACATGATTATTTATGTCAAGTATTGTACAAAAAAACAAATATATAATCGGATATTTTGTAATAATATTTTATGTACCTGATGAACAGAACTCTTCAAATATAAATGACTGGGAGTTTTCAAAAAACTGTTGACATTTTTGTGAAAATATATTATAATTTTATTATATAAATTACAATGAAAGGTCGGTACTATGAAGATAAAATTATTCGGAGACAAGAACAATCCCGCAATTGTTCTTATACACGGTATGTTTTGCGATTACAATTCTGTAATGCACTTTGCAAAGTATTTGCAGGACGACTTTTTCCTCATACTCCCCACGCTTGACGGACATTATCCTGATTCAAAGGATTATACAACCGCTTCAAAGCAGGGCAGAATATTGACTGTTGCACTTGAAAAAATGGAACTTGACAAAATAGCCATGATACACGGAACATCAATCGGAGCTGTTGTTGCCCTTGAAATGGCTAAGGTATGCCATATTCCCGTTGATAATTATTTTTTTGATGCAGGTTCTTTCTATCGTTTTACGGGTGCAGTAAAAAAATTTACATACAACAGATTATTGAAATTTTCAAACAATCTGAAAAATTCAACTGTTGACGAGGTTATGCATGAAAAATTCGTAAACTGGTTCTGCGGTGATAATCCTGAAAATTATGCCGATATAATCCGTATAGCCACTAATACTCTAAGTTTCATGACAGAAAATACCATAAAAAATGCAGCGGAAAGCTGTTATAATTGTCATCTTCCGAGTATTGAAGATGAAATCACAGAAAAATTCCTTTTCCATTTTTCATACAGAGAACCTGCCCACAAATGCAAAAAGCGTCTTGAAAGCAAATATCCGCTCGCACGTTTTTCGGGTTATCAGGGCAAAAATTACTGCGGATTCCAGATGAATGAGCCTGAGAAATACGCAGAATACCTTAAAAACATAATAAAAAGTTCATAAAAAAACCACCGCATTTTCAGCGGCGGTTTAAGTTTTAATTAAAGTGACGAATGGAAAGTTCTTGAAATAACGTCGTCCTGCTGTTCTTTTGTAAGCTTTACGAAATTTACTGCATATCCTGAAACTCTTACAGTGAGCTGTGGATATTTTTCGGGGTGAGCCTGAGCATCGAGGAGAGTTTCTCTTGTGAACACATTTACATTGAGGTGATGACCGCCTTTTTCAACGTAACCGTCAATGAGTTCGATGAGATTATCAATCTGTTTTTCGTTTGCCATAATAATCCTCCTGTTTTTTATTGTTAATTTATATTTAATAATTACAGCCGATTAATTTGAATTACACGTTCGGGATTTTGAATTTAATCTTCATCATCAACAGCGTTTTCAGTAGGCTGACAGCAAGCACCTTTTATGCCTGAGCAGTCTGTACTTCTGACAGTATTGACTGTAATGCCGCCGTCACCTGACTGAATATTGACATGACCGCTTCCCTGAGCCATGAGAGCGTCTATCAAATCAGCGAGTTCTTCGGGGTTGTCTGCATTTTTGATTATATCGGGATTAATATTCATTATTCTTCTTCCTTGAGTTTGTCGAGGTCTATATCTCCGACGAATACCTGCATATCCTTGCCGAGGGCATCGGGGACAATTGAGAAAGTATTTGATATACCGTCCTGAGCGTGGCGGAAGGGGATTTTAGCAACAGATGAGAGTGAAGCAACTGCGCCATGAGTATCTCTGCCGTGCATGGGGTTGGCACCGGGAGCGAGCGGAACGCCCTGTTTTCTGCCGTCAGGTGTATTACCTGTCTTTTTGCCGTAAACAACATTTGAAGTTATAGTGAGAATAGACATTGTAGGAACGCTGTCACGGTAGGTATGGTGTTTTCTTATGCAGTCCATAAATCTGCGGACAACAGTAACGGCTATATCGTCAACACGGTCGTCATTGTTTCCGTATTTCGGGAAATCTCCTTCAACTTCATAGTCAACAACGACATTTTTAGCGATATCAATTACATTACCTGCTTTGTCCTTGATTTCGATATCCTTTCTTATTGGTTTAACCTTAGCGTACTTGATAGCTGAAAGTGAATCGGCTACAACGGAAAGACCTGCTATACCCGTAGCGAAATAGCGTTTTACATCTCTGTCGTGGAGAGCCATCTGGAGTCTTTCATAGCTGTACTTGTCGTGCATATAGTGGATAACATTGAGGGTATTTACATAAAGACCCGCAAGCCATTCCATCATATCCATATATTTTTCCCATACGTCATCGAAGTCGAGGTATTCGGTATCGACAGGTCTGTACTTAGGACCTACCTGAATACCGAGTCTTTCGTCAACACCGCCGTTTATAGCGTATAAGAGACATTTAGCGAGGTTAGCTCTTGCACCGAAGAACTGCATTTCCTT
>DGRR01000136.1 GCA_002389995.1 Ruminococcus sp. UBA4383
GTCGAGGGCTTTTCCTTTTGTTTCAATGAGTTTGATTGAAATTGCTTTTTTCTTATGTTTTCAAAATCGGTGTATATGGCAGTGAGGTCACACCTGTTCCCATTCCGAACACAGAAGTTAAGCTCATTTGCGATGATAATACTTGGTTGGCGACGACCCGGGAATGTAGTTCTATGCCGATACAATGCCGAGCGGAAGTTCGGCAAAACAAGGGCCAATAGCTCAGTTGGTTAGAGCATCCGGCTCATAACCGGACGGTCCGGGGTTCGAGTCCCTGTTGGCCCACTTTAAGACTTTCTCTTTTGAGAAAGTCTTATTTTTATAGGAGGAAATATGTTAGGTAAAATTATTACAGTAAAGGTTGACAGACCTCTCGGCAGTTATCACCCTGAATACAAAAGCCTTTACTATCCTGTAAATTACGGCTATATTGAGGGCATTATAGCACCTGACGGTGAGGAACAGGACGCTTATATTTTAGGTGTGGACAAGCCTGTTGATATTTTTACAGGCAAAATAATCGCAATAGTTCACCGCTTTGATGATGTTGAGGAAAAATGGGTAGTATGTCCCGAAAACATGACCTTTACAAAAGATGAAATTATTGATAAAATTAATTTTCAGGAAAAATATTTTCAATCGGAAATTATAATGTAAAATGCCGTCTGTAACAATACAGACGGCAATTTTTTATTATTCAACGGGAACTGTCCAGCCAAATGTATCTTCAATCTTGCCCCACTGAATACCTGTCATTGTATCATAGAGCATCTGAGAGATTTTACCGATTTTATTACCGTTGATTTCCATAACCTTGTCGCCCCATTTGAGGTGACCAACAGGTGAAATAACGGCAGCCGTACCTGTTCCGAAAACTTCATCAAGTTTGCCTGCATCATAAGCATCAGCGATTTCCTGAATGTCGATACGTCTTTCCTCTACTTCGATACCCTTTGACTTGCAGACTTCAATAGCGGATTTTCTTGTGATACCGGGGAGAATACTGCCCTGAAGCATAGGAGTTACGACTTTTCCGTCAATAACGAAGAAGATATTCATAGCACCTACTTCTTCAATGTATTTCTGTTCAACACCGTCAAGCCAGAGAACCTGAGAATAATTCTGCTTGTGAGCTTCGTCCTGACCGATGAGTGAAGCCGCATAGTTACCGCCTGTTTTAGCGAATCCCATACCGCCTCTTACGGCTCTTACATACTTGCTTTCAACGTAGATACTTACGGGGTTAAGACCTGTTTCGTAGTAAGCACCTGAGGGAGAAAGGATTATCATGAAGTAATACTGTGAGCCGGGTTTAACGCCGAGGAAAGGGTCAACTGCGAAGATAAAGGGTCTTATGTAAAGTGATTCACCGTCTTTTGAGGGAACCCAGTCCTTTTCGATTTTGAGGAGTTCCATAAGGCACTGCATACCGAGTTCTTCGGGAAGTTCAGGGATAACAAGTCTTTCATTTGATTTGTTAAGTCTCTTGAAGTTTTCCATAGGGCGGAAAAGCTGAACTTTGCCGTCAGCAGTTCTGTAAGCTTTCATGCCCTCGAAAACTGTCTGACCGTAGTGCAGGCACATAGCAGCAGGAGAAAGTTCAATATTGCCGTAGGGGAGGATTTCGGGGTCATGCCAGCCCTGACCTTCATCATAGGGCATAAGGAGCATATAATCGGTAAAAACGTGACCGAAACCGAGTTTGTCACCAGGCTGTGGTTTAGCCTTTAAAGTTTCTGCTTTTGTGAATTTGATTTCCATTTCATACAACCTTCTTTATAATATTTTCCGCATAAAGCGGGATACAGCTTAATAAGCGGAGAAGTATTTCTTCTCGTAGATTTTCTTGCACACGACAACAGCGGCAACGGCTGCCGAAGCAGCGAGAACAGTGGTAGTTATAGCCGTAGCGATAATTATTTTGCCTTTTTTAGTCATAGAGTCCTCCTTTGTGGGATAAAACCTATATAGATTATAACATATTTATCAGATAAATTCCATAGAAAACCATGAAAAATATGCACGAAAAAAGCTGTTGAAAACTCTGATTATTCTATCATAGGGAGCTGAGTTACTGCGCCTGCATCGTACATTTGTATAGCATAGGCATCTTTTCCTGTTACACCGTCATTTCCGTTATACGCATCAGCGTTTGTCAAAGCCTCGTCCGAGAGGGAATATTTTGATTTGTTTGCGATATACTGTAATATTCTTACAGAGTCGGAAATAGAAACTCTGCCGTCAAGGTTAGCATCGCCGACAAGTTTTTCAGCGGTTACTTTAATTTTTACAGTAGTCACAGTGTTTTCGGATTTTATTAAAATTTCGGCTTCACCGACACCGACAGCCTTTACAAGACCGTTGTTATCGACAGTAACTACATTGACATCAAGGGAAATCCATTCAGCGGAATCGGAAGATTTAAGCTGTAAAGTATTTCCTATGCCTTTTATTTCAAACTCCTGAATTTCATCAGGTTTTTCGTTATCGGGTTCATATGTTGAAACTATTTTTATCGGGTAGACGGTATCACCGACAGTTGCGGTGACGGTGCAAGTACCTGAACTTACAGCAGTAACAACGCCTTTTTCGTCAATAACAGCAATACTTTCGTCAAGGGATTTCCATACAATTGAAGAAGTATCCTCAATATTTGAAAGTGTGATTACCTGAGATTTCTGCTCGTTTGAAAGTTCAATAGTGCCGATAAATTTAGTTTCGGGGACATAATCGGGGTCATATTCGGAAGTAACCTCAAAATAATATCTTACAGTATCATTTTCCGCATATATACGGCAGTTACCCTTATTCACAGCAGTAACAGTTCCGTTCTGGTCAACAGTTGCGACATTTTCGTCTGTACTGCTCCATGTAAGACCTTCCGCCTGAGTGGTAATTTTTCGTGTAGGCTTTTCATTGGTGAGTGTAAAGGAATTTACATACTGTTCCTGAATTTCAGGGGTTGAATCCTCAGCGGGGTCATAATCCGAAACGACAGGGATAATATAAGTAGTATTGCCGAGTACAGCGGTTATATTACAGTTTCCTTTTCCGACAGCGGTTATATTGCCTTTTTCGTCAACAGTAGCGACATTTGTATCTGAACTGCTCCACTGAGCGGCACTTGTATCCGCACCGTTGAATGAAGGTACAGCGGTATTGCGGGCATGGTCGAGGCGGATTTCATCGAGGGTAACAGTAACGGGTTCATCGGGAGTTTCGGCAGATTCTTCTGTAACTATTACTGTAAGGCTGAGAACCTGAGAGCTTGTTATTGCGTATACATTACATGAGCCGACACCTGTACTTGTAATATTTCCGTTCTGGTCAACGGTTGCGACATTTTCGTTATCGCTTTTCCATGTGACAGTTAAATTATCGTTGTTGGTGAGTTTTATGGGGATAGTCTGACCTATTGCGGTAAAATTGAGTGTATTGGAAGAATCTTCCTCCGCATAAGCGGTATTGATAATATTTCTGCTTTGTAATGTCTGCAAAGTACCGCCCATGATGCAGAGGGCAGACATAAGGGCGATTATTTTTTTGTAATTCATATTGTACCTCCGTCATTCTGCTGCGGCTGTATATTTTCGAGATATACCGCAGCGATAATAGTAATATTGTCCTGACTTCCCTTTTCGAGAGCCTTTTTTACAAGAATTTCGAGTCTTGTTTCGAGGTTTTTGGGGAGTTCAAGAGTTTCCTGAATTTCGAGTGCAGGAACGTAGTCAGAAAGACCGTCCGTACATATTATAAATATATCTCCGTGCATCACATCAAATTCTCTTGTATCCACCTGTGGTTTAGCTTTGAGGTTGCCGAAAACGGGGCATATAATATTTCTGTGTACATGGGTTTTAGTTTCTGCAAAGGTTATAGAGCCTTCTTCATAGAGCATCTGTACGAGTGACTGGTCTCTTGTAAGCTGTCTGATATAGTCATCTCTGTAAAGATACATTCTTGAATCGCCTGAATTGAAAGTAATGATTTTATTTTCTTCAAAAGCAGCGAATCCGCAGAGAGTAGTCTGCATATTATTCAGTTCGGGGTTTTGGCTGCCTATATCCATAAGTTTGTTATGGACGCTGTAAAGGTCTGTAACGAGGGTATCAGCGGAGAGAAAATCCATACCGCTCATTATGCCCAGACACATTCTTGAAGCCATTTCGCCCGACCTTTCGCCTGAAACGCCGTCAGACACGGCGGTGACAAAGGGGACATCAATATTCATTGTAATGCTCCCGCTGTCACGGACTTCCCTGCCTATGAGGAAAGCGTCCTCATTATGTGGCATAACGCCTTTATTTGTAATTCCGCAGCAATAAAACATATTAAAAATCCTCTGAATTTATCCTGTAAAATCTTTTTCCGTTTTCGCAAGTAATATCAAGGAGTTTCTGAACGGGTATATTTTTAATTTCGGCAGCTTTTTTGGCAGTATATTCTATCATTGAACTGTCGCAGCGTTTTCCTCTGAAAGGTACGGGTGCCATATAGGGGCAGTCAGTTTCGAGGAGGAGTTTTTCAAGCGGGACAGTTTCGAGAGCTTTTATTGCCTTTTTAGCGTTCTTAAAGGTTATGACACCTGTAAATCCTATATACATACCGAGGTTTATAATTTCCTGAGCGGTTTCGGCGGAATAGCTGAAACAGTGCATAACGCCTTCTGGGCGGTATTTTTTAAGGATATTGAGAGTATCGAGACAGGCATCTCTGCTGTGGATTATGACGGGCATATTCATATCCTTGGCAAATTCGAGCTGCTGGGAGAATAATTTTATTTGTTTATCCTTGTCATAGCCTTCATAGTGGTAATCAAGACCGATTTCGCCGACAGCCCTTACTTTTTTATTATTTCTGATAATATTTTCGATTATATCGAGATAATTTTCGGGTGTTGAACTGATATTTTCGGGGTGAATGCCTGCGGCTGAAAATATATAGCTGTATTTTTCGGCGAGTGCGGAATTTTCGGCAGAATCTTCAATTGAAGATGATGCGACGGTCACATATTTAACGCCTTTTTGTGGGAGTGTTCCGAGGAGTGATTCACGGTCGCAGTCAAATGCGCTGTCAGCATAATGTGCGTGGGTATCGAATATATTATTTATCATATTATCAGCCTGTCTTTACTGCAAAATATTCCTCAACGATATTTTTGATAAATCCTTCGCTGGGGATAAAGTCTGCGTCAGCGTTATTTCCGTCCATTGTGAGGAATCTTGAAATTGATTCGCTTCTTGAAAGCATATTTTTGATAGCGGTTTTGCGTTTTTTATAGTCAACAGCGGTAATATCGGAGTCAACCATATTTATTATAGTATTGAAGGAGTTGTCGAGACCGTCAGCGAGTCTTTTTCCGTCCGCCTGATTAATCATGTCTGATATTACGGAACTTGCGATATATGCTCTCTGCACTTCGCCCTCATCGAACATGGAGTATGTTATAAATTTTTCAATCTGTTCACCGCTGAGGTACTGTTCAGAGCCGTCACTGTTGAATCCTGACATCTGGACTTTTACGGGATAATTTACACCGCCTATCATATCGCAGGCTTTTTTGAGGGAATTGCCGTCAAATTTCATATATCTGTCGATAGTTATACCGAATACGATTTCAACAAATTCCTTTGCTGCGCTCACACCGCCCGCCTTGTAAGAGCCTGAGAGACTTCTCTGAACGCCGTCAATAACTGTAATCATATTTGTAGGCAGACCGAGGAACATAAGCTTTTTATCCTTTGGTATAGACCTCATAAGCACGAATGTGGACGAACATTTCAGGTCGGGTTCATCGAGAACGAGGAGAACAGTATGGCTGTCCTCATATGAAGTTGTAGCGACAACTCTCGGGGAAGGTTCTTTGAGTTCCTGTTCATTGCCGAGACCGAAATATTTATATATTCCGTAAGCACCTCCGCCAACTATCAGCAGTCCGAGAAATACTGTAATAAGAAATGGAACTGCTATTCTTCCGCTTTTTTTCTTCTTTGCCATTTTAATAAAACTCCTTTCGCAAGTCCCGTTTTTACGGGATATTATTTCATTATTCGATGCATACGCATCATTTTAAAAAAATGTGCTGAAAAATTCATGTGACCCCTTGCAAAATTCCGCAGAAGTGGTATAATAGTTTATGGAATGTCGTAGAGATATTCAGATATGAGATTTATTTCATCTTCTATGCGGTTTTTATCCGTGCCTGCCTTGTCTATGACTGTATATATGTCATTGATACTGAAGCAGTGAATTTTTTTATTTTTGCGTCTTGCATAGTTTACAGTCTGATAAGTTCCCGAACGGTAGCTGTTATCATTGAGAAAAGCTATGACCTCCGAAGATTTTTCAACCATGAAGTAATTTCTTTCACGGTAGACAAATGGAGAAGAAAATTTTGTGATATTCTTTCCGTATGTTATCTGGGCTTCATCATTTACAACAGTGAGAATATCCGCATTTTTTTCGACTTTTTCGAGAATCGTGAGATATGGCGGCTTAAAGAACTGTGAATGCTTTATAAATGGCATGGCGCATATAAGCTTTAAATTTTTTTCGGATTTTATACTGCATATATACTCGGCAGCCCGAAGGTCAGTACCTTCCGCAAGACCGCTGATGAATGTGTCAAATCCACGATTTACTGCTATATTGATGAAGCTGAAAAGCATTTTTCTCACAGCAAACACAGTTGCATCTGAATCATCTTTTTTATGCGGTATGATTGACTTATCACGATGACCTGATATACACACAGTTCTTTTCATATCTGAATTAACTTCACAGGCAGGACATACGGGCATTCCTGAATTTAAAGAATACAGCATCGGAAACCTCCTGAATTATCAGCAATATAATATATTATATCATATGTTCCTGAACTTTTCAAGAAGTTTTTTCACCTGTAACTTTTTTTTAATAGTTAAGGGCTGAAAGATGAATATTCCGTGCTGAATTTAAGACAAAGAAAGGATAATATCATGAAACCATATCTGAAAAGGGCTTGGGCAGAGGTATATCTGAGCCGTCTTGAAAATAATGTAAAAATAATTAAAAATCTCAACTCGCAGGAAACTCAGGTCATGGCGGTTGTCAAAGCCGATGCCTACGGTCACGGGGACGAACATATAATAAGATTTCTCTATGAAAAATGTGCAGTAAATTATTTTGCCGTTTCAAATCTTGATGAGGCGATAGCTGTCAGAAAATACGCTCCCGATTCTGAAATACTCATACTCGGCTATACTCCTCCCGAATATGCACACGAAATCTCCATGTACAATATAATTCAGGGAGTTGTATCAACTGAATATGCAAATCAGCTTGTTAAAAATACTCCTGAAACTCTGCGCTGTCATGTTAAAATTGATACAGGTATGGGAAGAATAGGTCTTAAACATGAAAATCCGCAGTCATGTGCTGATGAAATCGCTGAAATGATGAAAATAAACAAACTCTCCGTAGAGGGAATCTATACACATTTTGCGGTTGCTGACAGCGATAATCCCGACAATATTGCATATACCGACAAACAGGAGAAATTTATCCTTGATACATATGACTGTCTTTGCGAAATGGGTATAAAATTAAAGCACTGTCATTTTATGAACAGTGCTGCAACCTGTTACAGAAATAATCCGAGGTCAACTCTTTCAAGGGCAGGAATAATTCTCTACGGTCTGCACCCTGATACAAGCCTTGAAATTCCTGCGGGTCTTGAACCTGTAATGGATTTGAAAGCAGTCATATCCCATGTGAAAACGGTAAACAAGGGCGACTGCATAAGCTACGGACGCACATTCAGGGCTGAACATGAAATGAAAATAGCTACTGTAACAATAGGCTATGCTGACGGATATTCAAGGCTTCTGAGTTCAAAGGGCGAAATTCTTGTCCACGGAAAAAGATGCAGAATCACAGGCAGAGTATGCATGGACCAGCTTATGATAGACGTTTCCGATATCCCTGACGTAAAGGCAGGAGATATCGTCACCCTTATAGGAAAAGACGGTGACGACTGCATAACAGCTGATGAACTGGCTGATATATACGGTACAATAGGATATGAAGTAGTATGCGGAATATCAAAGAGAGTGCCGAGAATATATATAGACTGAGGAGAATTTATATGAAAAAAGCTATGACAATATCCTATGAAGTAGGAGATAATCTTTATCTGAACTTCACAAATAAATGTCCCTGTGCCTGTACATTCTGCATAAGAAACAATGCGGACGGCGCATATGGTTCAGACCCCTTGTGGCTTGAACATGAACCCTCCGCAGAGGAAATATATGCAGATTTAGAAAAGCGTGACATTAAAAAATATAAGGAAATAGTATTCTGCGGATATGGTGAACCTACCTGCCGTCTTGAAGTTCTTCTTGAAATAGCAGATTATCTTAAAAAGTCACCTGAATGTCCGAAACTCCGCATAAATACAAACGGTCTGGGCGACCTTGTGAACGGACGCAGTATAGCAGATGAAATCTGCAACGCTGTCGATATCGTTTCCGTAAGCCTTAATGCAGGAACAAAAGAAGAATATATGGCTGTTACAAGACCTAAGTATGAAAATGCTTTTGAGGCTATGCAGAAATTTACTGCGGACTGCGTAAAAACAGGCAAATGTGAAGTTATAATGTCGGTAGTTGATGTTATACCGCCCGAACAGATTGAGGCATCACGCATGATTTGTGAAAAGCTCGGAGCAAAACTCAGGGTACGAAAATATGATGAATAAAAAAAGCGGGACGATTTGTCCCGTTTTTTCATATAGTGGAATGTAATTTTTTCCGCATATAACATTCTTTCAGAACAACTGCACTGAACTGGGATTTTGCGAAGCGTTCAACCCTTATAGCGGAGCGGTTTTTTTCTGTTTCATATTTTGATTCAGGAACGACTTTAATATTTGTTTTTTCGTTGAACACCACAAAATAGAAGAACAGGTCATCAGGGTTATTCTGAATAGATGAGATACATTTATATCTCAGAAAAATAAATTCGCTGATATATTCTTCCGAATTATTTTCGCATATTTTGTCATAGTAGACTTTTTCTTTTTCATTGAG
>DGRR01000098.1 GCA_002389995.1 Ruminococcus sp. UBA4383
TGCAAATCTCAGGACATCAAATGCAGGCGATACATCAGGACAGGAACAGTTTAAACCTGTTGCAAATCTCAGGAAATCAGATACAAGCAATACATCAGGAAAAGAACAGTTTAAACCTGTTGCAAATATCAAGACATCAAATGCAAGCAATACATCAGAAAGATACGGATATTCAAATGACAAACGTTTAAGAAAAGTTGCCGACAGCTATGATTTTGATAACAGACGTAACATATATGGCGAGCCTGCTGTGAACCGTGGACGTTTTCCGAATGTCGCAGACAGACGTGAAGAACCTGTTGCAAATAATTATGGCAATTATGAACAGACAAAAGAAAAATCAGGCATTGTAATCATGCTTGTTATGATAATTATTCTGTTGCTTGTTGCGATAGGCGTTATGGGCGGTATCTTCATCGGGGGAAAATATTTCCGTAAAAGTGAAAACAATACGGGTACGCTGGATAATTTTCAGGTAAACAACAACGCACAGCCAGTTCCTGCCGAAGTGATAACTACCGTTGCAGATGAATTTCCGACAGCAGATGAAAATGGTGTCATTGCTTTTCAGACAGGAACGATTATCAATGAAACGCCCGAAGTACCTGAGCCGGCACCACAGTCCGAATTTGTACTCCCGAAAATAAATATTGACCCCGTTTCAGTAAGCAATGACAGCGTTAAGGAAGCTTATCTGAACATAGTTAAAAATGCAAATATTGTCGTTCCTGACAAGGGATTTCTTGTTGATCTGAACGGTGACGGAATAAATGAAATGATTCTCACAAACTCTTCCGAGATGAATTATATTATTTATTATTTTTCAGGCAGTACCATTCAATCGTGCAAGTTCGGAGGATATCACCATATTGATGACATAAGGCTTTTCAAGGTTGACGGAAACAACGGTGAGAAATATCTGTACTATAAATGTGAAGTGAAATATAAAAGCTCTCAGGGATATTTCCATTTAAATTCCCATACAACACTTCATATATCCATAAACTACCCCGAAAATAACGGCGCATACTCGGCAGACTGGAATATAAGGTTCAGCAACGGAGAAACCTATGCAACGGGAAATGAACCCGTAGAGACTTTCTATGCCCAGCCTGCGGATTGCCACAATAAACTTTTATCAGCATTTTCTCATTACAAATACAGTATTGACCAGAACAGCAGTTATACAAAACTGGATTCTTTAACCAAAGATGAACTGATAAACGCTCTCGGCGGTGCAAAGAAAGTGGAAAAACCCGTTCAGAAAGAGGAAAAGCCAGCCCAGCCACCTGCTCAGACATATTCCTGCAATAAAAAGGGTCAGCTTAATACTCATGGCGGAATTGTTTCAGGTTATGCAACTTCTTATGTAGTAAATAACGGTGCATCTGCAAAAATCCGTGACAGTCTCGGAAATGCATGGCACGTTACAGCGGTACAGTACTGTGAATCAAGAGGAGTTTTCTGGTATGAACTTTATGATACAGATGACGGTGATTATTATGGCTGGGTAGATGTTAATTTCATTGACTTCTATTCTTCAAACAGTAATTCAAATAACAATACAGTTTCGCAGAGCGTTCAGGTAACACCATGTTATCTTACAGGTCAGATAAACGGTACAGGAGTAGCAGGATTTACAACTTCCTATGTTGTAAACGGCGGAGCAATTTCGACAGTCCGTGATACTCTTGGCGATGCATGGCACGTTACAGCCGTGAATACTTGCGTATCAAAAGGCATTGTCTGGTATGAACTCTATGATACTGACGATAACGACTACTACGGCTGGGTAGACGGAAACTATATAAGATTTTACTGATATAGGGTGATATTATGAAAAATTGTCCTAACTGCGGAAAAGTAAACGTAAATGACAGCAAAATATGTCAAAACTGCGGATTTGAATTTGAAAATTATGAAATCAGTCAGATGATTCCCCGCAAAAGTCCTGTTATTTTACTGCTTGTGGTTATCATAGTATTGCTTTTAATGCTGGCATCACTTCTCGGATATGTTCTTTTTTTCAGCGGAGAAAAGGAAAACAACCGTAATATTTATGAAGTATCATCAGCAACAGAACTTTTACAGAAAGAAACAACAACTCCCGTCACAACTGCTGAAACAACTGCCATAATTACAGTAACCGAAGTTGTAACAGTTGTGATAACTGAAAACAATACAACTGCTCAGGAAACTCAGTTGCCTGTAACTGAAATCATTACAGCCGTTCAGGAGACAGCTCCGCCAGCCACCGAAAATAAAACTCCTGAACCTGCTGTACAGCAGCAGGTTCAGGAACAAGTTCAGGAAAATCCCCAGCCTGCACAGAATGAGGAACATCATGAAGAACCTGTACCACAGCCCCAATATGAAGAGCCTGCGCCACAGCAAAATTATGAAGAGCCTGCGCCACAGCAAAGTTATGAAGAACCTGCGCCACAACAAAGCTATGAAGAGCCTGAACCGCAGAAATCAGAGGAAGAACTTATGTGGGAAGCTATGGACAGGACTTTGTATAATTTTAAAAACTCTTCAAAATATGTTGAAGGACATTCTTATTATGAGTTTTGGGATTTAAACAATAATGGAATGTATGAACTGTTTACCATGACCGAACAGCAGGCAGGCGGATATTTAGTATATTATTATTACTATAACGGTTCAGAATATGTGCAGGATTCTCAAATCCTCTATGATGTGCAAGTATGCTTGTCAGCAGGACTTGTTAAATGCAGTGGTTATGGAGGAGGTTATTCACAAACAATATATTCCGTAAATTCAGACGGCAGACTGATTTTAGAAGTTAAGATTTCCGAATTGTTTTCACCGTCTGCATATTATATAAATGACAGAGAAGTAAGTTCTTATGAATATGAAGAAATAGCTGATTATTATTCATCATTGGACTGGATTGTACTTTAATCATTTTGAATAGACTTTGTCATGCAAAAAATGGGCAGAAAATAATAAAAATTATGCAAGCGTTGACGGAGTTTTATATAATAAAAATGTGATTAAACTTATTTGTTGTCCACATACGAAAAAAGGGTGGTTATTCCCGACAGCGTAACAAGTATCGGGTACGGGACTTTTTACGGTTGCAAAAGCCTTAAATCGATAACAATAAGCAACAGCATTATAAGCATCGGAAGATCTGCCTTTAAAGATTGTGCAAGCCTTACCAAGATAACGTTCAGAAATATTACAGTTCCTTTTTATGAAAGATACACAGCCATAACAAGAAATATAAAAGATATTATTGATATGATTGAAAATAAGAATTTTTCTTTAGACGTTCCTACCACATCAAAATATGCAGTTGTTTGTCATTTCTTCAATGAAAATCCTGAAGATGAGAAAATTCTCGCATACATAAAGGAAAGTTTCCTGAATGTCTTCCAATTCGCCATTGACAACGATAATACGGAATTTGCAACAAAAGTCGCAGAACAGGGAAAATTTATCACAAAGAAAAATATTGAAAAACTTATCGACTATGCCCGTGACAATAAAAAACTCGAAATGTCCGTCATTCTTATAAATTACAAAAACGAACATTTCGGCTTTGATGACCCGCTGAATGATTTCAGCTTTTAAACTATGAATAAACAAAAGCCCTGCGAAATACAGGGCTTTTTCTGTTAAATGCATTATAGTTTTTTCTTTCGGTATTTTGCAGGTGATACGCAGGCATATTTCATGAATACTTTTGAAAAATGTGCGTAATCGTAATACCAGCATTTTTCGGATATTTCAACAGCTGACATATCAGTGTCAATCAAAAGCTGTTTTGCGAGTTCCATTCTGCTTGTAAGTATATCCTTTGTGCAGGAAATACCGTATCTCTGCTTATAAAGTCTCTGGAAATGCGCCACGGACAGATTCATTTTTTTCGGCTATTGAAGGGATAGTCCATTCAGATGACGGAGAGGCATATATTTGTCTGTGTATTTCATCGAGTTCAAGGTCATAATGAGTTTTTCCGACTTTATTTTTCGGGTCATAACAGCTTTTTATCTGCAACAGTATTGCTTTCATAAGAAATCGGACAGTATTTTCCTTTTCGAAGTTTTCAGATTTAAAAATTTCAACGCAGAGCCTTATGAGTTCAGAAACAACATCTGTATCAAGCTGTATGGGGATATTTGTCATGATACCAGTTTTTTAAGAAAATCAGCATCATCGTCCTCCATATCGAATCTTATCCGGTCATCTGCATATTCTTCACCGACTGCATATAAATTGTGAGGGACACAGCTTTCAAGGACAAAGACAATACTTCTTTTTGTATCATATATATTTTCCCCAATCATCACACGGGCTTTTGAGCGGATAAGGATAATCTGCATACCGTGAACGCCATTGGGACGTTCAATTTTCATATCCGCAGGGTGTGTCCAGTTCCAGCCCGTCATATTTATACGCATTTGCAATTTTCCTCCTTTGCTTCCTTAAATAATTATATAATAAATATTAACATATGTCAAGTTGAAAATGATATAATAAGACAAAAAAACGATAAAAATATTCATGGATAATTTATGAAAGAAATGTTAATATAATATTAACAGAAAACAACAATTCAAAAGATAATTCTCAGAGCGGTGCAACAGACAAAGTTTACATAGACTGTTATACCCTTGAAAGCAAACAGCTCTGGCGTGTTGATTTGGGGGTAAATATAAGGGCAGGTCAGCATTATACCCAGATGTGCGTTGCTGATTTCAAATGTGACGGCAAGGCTGAACTCATAACCAAAACTGCTGACGGCTCAAAAGACGGAAAAGGTAAAACTATCAGTGACGGCAGTAAGAATTGCAGAACATCAACAGGTACAATTCTCACAGGTGCGGAATATCTTACACTTTTTGACGGTCAGACAGGTGCGGCTCTCGATACAATAGATTTTCCCGTCCCAAGAGGCGAGGCAACAGGAAAAACTGCAAAAAATACATGGGGTGACGATAAAGGTGCTGAATTCTGGGGTGCTGCGGACGGAAATGTATATGATTCGGCAGGTAAAAAAATAAGCGGTACAAGACCTGCACAGAATTTCTTTATCTACTGGGACGGTGACCTTGAACGTGAAATACTTGACGGCACTAAAATTTACAAGATGACAGCCGCAGATTCAGTAAAAGGTATTTTCACGGCAACAGGCTGCGCTTCAAATAACAGTTCCAAATCTGTAACCATGCATGACAGTTGACCTTTTCAGTGACCGGCGAGAAGAACTTATCATGAGAACTGATAACAATTCCAGAATCCGTGTATGGTGTTCTACTGATACAACAAAAGTCCGCCTTACAACTCTTATGCATCATGATATACAGTACAGGGCGCAGAATGGCTGTCAGCAGTCATCTTACAACCAGCCTCCCCATGTAAGCTATTATCTTGGAAGTGACGCTCCGCTCCCCGAAAGACCTGATATTAAACTCAACAATACTCCGCATACTTCCGATGTACCTGCTGAACAGACAACAGAACCGTCTGTACAGCCCTCTGAATTATATAACGGAAAATTCGATTTTGGCGCAAATGCTCAGAACGGTTTCACAACAGTAAGTGCGGCTGATAAATACGATGAAAATAAAGGTTACGGTTTCTCAGGAAATGATGTAAAGAATGTTGCCGCAAGCGGTAAGAATGAACTCAGTGATGCAGTACAGTTTACAGGTAATACCACTTTCAATGCTGATGTTCCGAACAGTTTATACAAGGTGAAGGTAACTCTCGGAAATACCGCAAGAACAAGCGTATATATGGAAAATATGCTCCAGATTGTCAATATGACAGGGGGATAATGCTGTCGATGAAATTATTCTCCCCGTAACAGACGGTCAGCTTAATATCCGTGCGGCTGCGGGCAAGGAAGATAATGCATATAGCATAAGTGCAGTTGAATTAAATAAAATATCCGACAGCACTGCAATGCCGCCGACAATATGGCTCTGCGGAGATTCGACCGTGTGTAATTACTATCCGCTCAATACAAGCACTCAGGCAGACTGGGGACAGATGCTCGGCAATTATGTAAGCAAAGACCGGAATATACGAAATATGGCGGCAAGCGTTGAGTATGCAAAGGGATTCGTTGAACACGGCAATTTCGATACTATCGAAAAATACGGAAAGTCAGGTGATGTGTTCGTTGTCTCCATAGGAATAAATGACGGTAAATATTACAAGGGTGATGAATATAAAGAAATCGTTTCCGATATGGTTAAACGTGCAAAAGCAAAGGGCATGGAGGTTATCCTCGTAAAACAGCAGGGACGAAAAGGCGACTATTCACTGAGTCCCCTGCTTACAGGCAGATATTTTATAAACGAAATCGAACAGATTGCAAAAGAACAGAATTGTCAGATTGTCGATTTGTTCAGTCTCTGGCAGGATTACTGCATATCAGTCGGTGCTTCAAAAGCCGACTCAATGTATATTGACAACGTTCACCCAAACAGAAACGGTGCTGACAAACTCGCAGAACTGTTTGCATCTGAATTTGAAAAAGCACCTGAAAAGCCCGACATTCAGGAAGAAACAAATCCGCCTGCAACGCCTGTTTCTGATATAAGTGACGGTATGATTATAACTCTTAAAAATGTTAACAGCGGAATGTATCTCAGTATTGACGGACAGCCCTCAAACGGTGCAAATGCACATCAGACTTCCGGCAATAACGGAAACAAATTCAAAGCTGTCAATGCAGGAAACGGCTACTTCTACCTTGTTTCACAGCTTGGTGACGAAAATTCATATGCACTTGACGTAAATGCAAAAAAATCCGACAACGGCACTAATATTGAACTGTATGCTTTCAACAGAGGCGACAATCAGCAGTTTAAGTTTGTAAAAAATAATGACGGCTCTTACAGTATCCGCACAAAAGTCTCTGCTGATGCTTCATGTATCGAAATCACTTCAAAATCAAAGGAAAACGGTGCAAACGTTCAGGAATGGACATATAACGGCGGAAATAATCAGAACTGGTATATAGCATCTGACAATCCGGCAAGTGACATTACTGCAACTGAAAAACAGTCTGAATCCGATATTTTATGGTGCGATGCAAATGCAGACAAAAATGTAAGTATATCCGATTCTGTTGCAATATTGCAGTTTATTGCGAATAGTTCCGAATATGCCCTCACTGATGAAGGCAAACTCAATGCAGATGTTGTTGACAACGGCTCAGGTGTAACAGGTCAGGACGCTTTTGCAATACAGCTTGTGGATTCAGGAATATTACAGCAGTCAGAACTCCCTGTAAAAAGTTCGGAATTAAACAGATTCACGTGATACAAAGTCAATATATCCCAGCTCTAAATGATTCTTACTGCTATTATCAACAGAAAAAAGCGTGAAACGCTGACTGTTCCTGCAAAGATAACAGGTGGAGCTGAACGCAATATGAATTATCCCCAAGCCGCAGCCAATGTCATTAACTTAAACCTTGCCAAATGAATCAAAATCTGCTAAAATAAAGAAGGGTGATGAGAATGAAAGCAGAAACAAAATTCATAAGGCAAATCCAGAAATTATCAGAAGATGAGGAGT
>DGRR01000127.1 GCA_002389995.1 Ruminococcus sp. UBA4383
AGCACAAGGGCGCAATTTTCCTCTTAATTTATTATATTATACTGACAACGCACAGAATTGACAATTATGAATTATGAATTATTCAAATCTTACTTTAATTGCATTTGCGTGAGCCGTCAAGCCCTCTCTTTCGGCGATTAATACTATATCGTCCTTAGCCTGTGCGAGAGCATCTCTTGTATAGTATGTGTAACTCGTTCTCTTTGTAAAGCTTGCAACACCAAGAGGTGAGAAAAATCTCGCTGTACCGCTTGTGGGAAGAACATGGTTAGGTCCTGCGAAATAGTCTCCGAGTGGTTCAGACGCATAGTTTCCGAGGAATATCGAGCCTGCATTGTCAAGACTGCCGAGAAGTTCAAAGGGATTTTCCATTAATACTTCAAGGTGTTCGGGAGCGATTTCGTTTGCAAGTTCAACGCATTTTTCCCTGCTGTCAGCTATGATAACCGCACCGTAATCGTTAAGAGACTTTTCAATAATATCTTTTCTTGAAAGATATTCCTTCTGTCTTTCGATTTCCTTAATGGTATCATCAGCTAATTTTTCGCTTGTGGTAATCATTATTGCTGATGCAAGAACATCATGTTCAGCCTGTGACATCAAATCAGCCGCTGTAAATTTCGGGTCTGCGGTATCATCAGCGATTACAAGTATTTCGCTCGGTCCTGCAATCATATCAATATCAACTACGCCATAGAGTAATTTCTTTGCAGTTGCAACGAAAATATTTCCGGGTCCTACTATTTTATCACATTTCGGAATCTGCTGAGTACCATATGCAAGAGCCGCAACAGCCTGCGCTCCGCCTGCAAGGAATATTCTGTCAACTCCGCAGATAGCTGCTGCAACAAGTATATCCTTATTTGGAGTACCGTCTTTAAGGGGCGGAGTTACCATTATTATTTCCTTTACTCCTGCGATTTTTGCGGGAATAGCGTTCATTAACACACTTGACGGATATGCGGCAGTACCGCCCGGAACGTAAAGTCCTACCCTTGCAAGACCTCTCACTCTCTGACCGAGTATTACACCGTTATCCTTTGCATTTATAAAGCCCTGTTCAACCTGTCTCCTGTGGAAATCGGCAATATTTTCCTGAGCATTGAGCAGAGCATCAACAAAACTCTGGTCAGCCTCAGTAAGAGCATCATTTATAACATCACGGGGTACTTCATAATACTGCGGAAGTTTGCCGTCAAATTTGAGTGTATAATTATTTACGGCAGTATCGCCGTTTTCTCTTACATCTTCGATGATAGCGGAAACAGTTTCAGTAACTTTCTTATTTGTCTCGCCTGCTCTTTTGCTGAGTTCAGCGAGAAAAGCCTTTTCGTCCGTTCCGTTTGCAAATATTTTTTTCATTTTATTCTCCTATCTGAAATCGTCAAATTGTGCCTTTGAAACCTTACGTTTTCGTTCATTCTCATGTCAGGCAGCGGCTTATTCCCACCCACCTGTTAATTCTGAATTACGCATTTAGTCATATGTTGTTCTTGATTTTTTCGATAAGACTTTCAAGCTCTGCCTGTCTCATTTTAAGACTTACAGTATTCACGATAAGCCTTGCTGAAATCGGCGCAACGTCCTCAATTACTTCAAGACCGTTTTCTTTAAGTGTAGTACCTGTTTCGACAATATCAACTATTCCGTCTGCAAGTTCAAGCAATGGTGCAAGTTCAACAGAACCCTCTATCTTGATTATTTCGGTATCCATGCCCTTTTTCTCAAAGAATTTCCTTGCAACATTCGGATATTTTGTAGCAATGGTCTTGATTCCGTAACCGCTGTAAAAATCCCAGCCTTTTTTTGATGCAAGGGCGAATTTGCATTTTCCGAATCCGAGGTCAGCCAGTTCAAAAAATTTACCGCCCATTTCCATGATAGTATCTTTTCCGACAACACCCATATCACATACACCATGTTCAACATAGGTTATGACATCATTTGCCTTTGCGAGAACTACTTCAAGATTTGCGTCAGGTACGGGAAGAATAAGTTTTCTGCCCTTTTCCCTTACGGCTGTGCAGTCGAAACCTATTTTTTCGAGAAGTCCGACTGTATCCTTTTCAAGTCTGCCCTTTGTGAGAGCCATTCTTATAGGTCTGCTCATTCTTCTGCCTCCTGTAAATTTTCATCTGCGACTATTATTCTGGAAATTTTTCTTTCCTTAGCGTATTCTCTTACGGATTCAATATCACTGAAAAGTGCATTTTCAACAATAAGACCCTGTTCACGGAGCTGTTTTGCCTTTTTGAGAGCGACAGCCTCATATCCTTCCTGAGCGTAGACAATTGCATCTATTCTGGGAGGTGCGGGGAGTACGCCGTTTTTCTCTATGACTTTTGCAACAGCATTGACATTTACGGCAAATCCGACAGCAGGAATATCGTAGCCAAATTCAGATATAAGCCTGTCATATCTTCCGCCTGAGATAACCTCATCACCGTGACCCTGCAAATAGCCTTTAATGACTATTCCCGTATAGTAATCCGTCTTGTTTACAAGTCCGAGGTCAACAGTTATATTTCCCTCATCTCCGCAAAGCTGGACGGCATCATCATAAATTTCCCTGAGCTGTTCAAGGAGAACGGCTATATTGTCATCGGGCATGATATCGAGAGCCTTTTCAAAGACTTCATCTTTTCCGAAAAGCGCAGGGAGTTTTTTAAGGGATTCAACTATCGGATTTTTTCCGAAAGTATCAAGCATATCATTCAGTGCGGGGAAATTCTTGTTTTCGATTAATTTTCTTATTTTTTCCTTTTCCTTGTCGGTAGCTTCAAGACGGCTGACAAGTTCCTTGAAAATACCTATATGACCTATTTCGAGTGAAAATTCCATGCCGAAAGCTTTCATGGCATCTACTGCCGAGGAAATTACTTCAAGGTCAGCCATTTTCAAATCAGAGCCGATAATTTCGATACCTGCCTGAACAATTTCGTCACTTCTTCCCTTTAAAGCCTGTTCTGTGCGGTATACAGTCTGGTTATAGCAGAATTTGAGCGGAAGAATTGCATCACGCAGTCTTGTTGCAACAACTCTTGCTATGGGCATTGTGGTATCGGGGCGCATAACGAGGAGTCTGCCTTTGTTGTCGGTCATTTTATAGAGATTCTCCTGCGGAAAATATCTTGAATTGAGGTTAAAAACATCAAAAAATTCAAGTCCCGGTGTAATAATCTCATTGTAGCCTCTGCTTCTGAAAAGTCTGAGCAGGGTATTTTCTATATTTCGTCTTGTAATACACTCACCGAAAAGCAAATCCTTAGTGCCTTCGGGTGTAATCAAATCATAATTTCTCATAACAACCTCCTTGTTTAATCACTTTAACGTGCTAACATGATAACATGATAACATAATAATACAATAAAGTCAAGTCAAAAAAATGACAACTGCGAAGATTTGGGCAAATCACCAAAAGCTCCTGTACTTTCAAGCATTTCTATTGTAGTTTTTGATGCACTGCACATCTTCTGAAATTCTTCAATCGAAATGAATCCGCCAGCCTGAGCAGTTTCATAGATACTTCTTGCGGCATTTTCCCCGACTCCTGACATAGCGCAGAAAGGTATCCTTAATTTTCCGTCCTCTATCAGATAATCGGTTGCGTGGGATTTGAAAATATCTATCGGCAGAAATTCCATTCCCCTTGAAAGCATTTCGTTTGTTATCAGCAGAATATCATACAAATCATTTTCTTTTTTGGTCTTGTTGTTTCCGATTTCCTTAAGGCGTTCAATTTCGGCACGGACAGCTTCTTTTCCCTTTACAGCGAGGTCTGCATTGAAATCCTCACCACGCACGGAAAAATATGTTGCATAATATTCAAGCGGTCTGTACAATTTGAACCAGCCTATTTTTATAGCGGCTATGACATAGGCGGCGGCATGGGCTTTCGGGAACATATATTTTATTTTCAGACAGCTTTCAATATACCAGTCAGGGACATTGTGTTCTTTGAGCATCTGAATGATTTCAGGTGTGAACTGTTTTTTAGCCTTGCCTTTTCTTGTCCATTCCATAATCTGAAATGCCATTTTCGGTTCAACATCATGATATAAAAGATATGTCATGATACTGTCTCTTGTTCCTATAACTTCCGATATGGTACATTTTCCCTCTGCAATAAGGTCCTTTGCATTTCCCACCCATACGTCAGTACCGTGTGAAAGTCCTGATATTTGCAGGAAATCGCTGAATTTTGTAGGCTTTGCATCGAGAAGCATCTGAATTGTGAAATTCGTACCCATTTCAGGAATACCGAGACTTCCTGTTTTGCAGTAAATTTCCTCTTCGGTAACTCCGAGTGCCGTACAGTCAGCGCACATTCTTACGACTTCGGGGTCTGATGTGGGAATATCCTTTATTTTAAGCCCTGTCAAATCTTCGAGGTGCTTGTAAATCGTAGGCACGACATGACCGAGTTCATCAAGTTTAAGAATCGTATCATGCATTGAATTGAAGTCGAAATGCGTTGTGATAACTTCTGAATCTTCCGAATCAGCAGGGTGCTGGACGGGTGTAAAATCATACACTTCATAATCTGACGGCACAACTACCATTCCTCCGGGGTGCTGACCCGTAGTTCTTTTGATTCCTGTACAGCCTGCGGAAAGTCTTGTCATTTCGGCATTGTTGAGATTTATATTGTTTTCCTCGCAGTATTTTTTAACATATCCGTATGCAGTTTTTTCGGCAACGGCTGATATAGTGCCTGCCTTGAAAACGTTTGATTTTCCGAAAAGCTGTTCGGTATATCTGTGCGCCCTTGCCTGATATTCTCCTGAAAAATTAAGGTCTATATCGGGTTCTTTATCACCGTCAAAACCGAGAAAAGTTTCAAAAGGTATATCATGTCCGTCACGGTGCATATCCTTTCCGCATTTCGGACAATTCTTCTGGGGCAGGTCAAAGCCTGAGCCGTATTTTCCGTCAAGTAAAAATTCACTGTGCTTACATTCGGGATTTGTACAGATATAGTGCGGAGGGAGCGGATTTACTTCGGATATTCCCGCCATTGATGCAACAAGCGATGAACCGACTGAACCTCTTGAACCTACAAGATAGCCGTGTTCAACAGAGTTCCATACAAGTTTCTGCGCTATGATGTACAGTACCGAAAATCCATGCTTTATAATTGAATCGAGTTCTCTTTTCAGACGTTTTTCAACGAGTTCAGGCAGGGGGTCACCGTATATTTCATGTGCTTTCTGAGTGGTTATTTTAACGAGTTCATCTTCCGCACCGTCAATATTCGGGGTAAAAGTACCTTTCGGGATAGGTCTTACATTTTCAATCATATCAGCAATCATATTTGTATTTGTTATGACCACTTCCTTAGCTTTTTCCTCTCCGAGAAAAGCAAATTCCTTCATCATTTCGTCAGTAGTTCTGAAATAAAGCGGTGCCTGATTTTCGGTATCACGAAATCCCATGCTTGCAAGAATTATTTTTCGGTATATTGCATCTTTCGGGTCTATAAAGTGTACGTCACAGGTTGCACATACGGGGATATTCAGTTTTTCGCCGAGTTCAACTATGTATTTGTTATAATTTTTTAATTCTTCCTCATCTCTTGCACTGCCCTCACGAATCATAAATTCATTGTTGCAGATTGGCTGAATTTCGAGATAATCATAGAATTTTGCAAGATATTCGATATGTTCACGGGGTTTCTTTGATATTATCGCCTGAAAGAGTTCTCCTGCCTCGCAGGCACTTCCGAATATAAGCCCCTCACGATATTCATTCAGCAGGGATTTCGGCATGAGTGGTTTTTTGTAGAAATAGTCGAGGTTGCTGAGAGATACAAGTTTATAGAGATTTCTCAGACCTGCCTGATTCCGCACGAGAATTATCTGATGATAGCTTTTCAGTTTTTTGATTTCTATTTCCTCGGCAAGCTTATTCAAGTCATCAAGGACGGATAATTTTCTTTTCTTAGCCCTTTCTATGAGTTCGATATATATTTTTGCAAGCATAAGGGCATCATCAGAAGCGTGGTGGTGGTCAAATTTTCCGAGCTTTAAATTTTTCGCAACAAGATTGAGCTTGTATCTTCCCATATCAGGAAGCATGGCTTTGCACAGAACAAGAGTATCTATCCAGTTGTATTCAAAATTCACATCATGTCTTTGGCATACTCCGTTTATGAATGTCGTATCAAAATTTGCATTGTGAGCGGCAAGCACGGGATTTTCACCGCAGAACCCCATAAACATTTCAAGAGCCTGTTTTTCTTTGGGGGCATCTTTTACATCTTCATCGCTTATGCCTGTAAGTTCGGTTATTTTTTCGGGGATATGAATTTCAGGGTTTACTTTTGTGTTGAAAGTATCAACTATCTGCATATTCTTGAGTTTTACCGCACCTATTTCCGTAAGTCTGTCATGTTCATAGTTAAGACCTGTGGTTTCAACATCAAAAATAATTATTTCGTCATTGAAACTTCTGCTGTCAGGTTTTTTGACTATCATTTCACGGTCGATATCATTTACAACATATGCCTCACAGCCGTATATTACCTTGAAATCTTCGGGCATATTGTACATACAGTCGGGGAATGCCTGCACACAGCCGTGGTCGGTTATCGCCATAGCCTGATGACCCCATTCCTTAGCCCTTTTTATGAGTGTTACGGGGTCTGTTACAGCGTCCATAGCGGACATATTTGTATGACAGTGAAGTTCAACACGCTTTTCGGGGTATGTATCTTTTTTGGGTATGCGTTTTACTGATATTATTGAATTTGGAGAAATGACAAAATCATGTGCATAGGAATCATAGTCAATTTTTCCCTCAACAAGAACAGTGCTTCCGTTTTTTATTTCGCATACGGTTTTTATTTCATTTTC
>DGRR01000133.1 GCA_002389995.1 Ruminococcus sp. UBA4383
TCCGAGGTCATATCCCGAAACCGACCTGTCTGCGATATATCCTGCCTGTGAGGGAATAGCCTCTCCCCAGCGGTCATAATTGTAAACGTCATACGGTTCACCTGCGGACGCTGTAAGGGAAACTGCAAAGCTTCCCCCAAGCACACAAGAGCAGACGAGCGTCAAAAGCTTTTTTAATCCTTTTTTCACTGTAATCACCCTTTCCGTGCTTAGTCCTTGATGCCCGAATGAGCCATTGTTTCTATTACCTGTCTCTGTGCGAGCATGAATACAACTATCGGAGGAACAAGCATAAATACTGCGGCTGCCATTGCAACGCCTGCCCTTGCAAGTCCTGCCGATGCCGCCTGAGTTACGACTGTCGGGAGCGTCTTGTACTGTTCCTGAAATACTACCGTACCCGTCTGGATATTCCATGCCGCCTGAAACGCAAATATTATCAGTGTCATAAGTGCAGGTTTCTGGTTTGGCATTACTATCTGCCAGCATATTCTGAAAAGCCCTGCACCGTCAACCTTTGCGGCTTCTATCATCGCATCGGGTATCTGACCTATGGACTGTCTCATGAGGAACAATCCCATAGGAGATGCTATCGAGGGAAGTATCAGTGCAAGCGGATTGTCAATAAGTCCGAGCTTTGCCATTACGATATACTGCATTATGTAAATTACATTGCTCTGGTAGAGAAGTGCCACTACTATGACGCTGTTTATTATTTTACTTCCGGGGAATCTGCACTTTGCAAGCACAAATGCCGCCATTGATGCAAATATGCACTGCAATACGGTTACTGATACCGTAACGGCTATACTGTTGAATACATACCTTGAAAAAGGTACTCTGTTGCTGTTGAGAGCATCAAACATATCTCCGAAATTGCTTAAAGTGGGACGCATTGCATAAAGCTTAGGCGGGAATATAAACAGTTCCTCGACAGGCTTTATTGACATTATGATTGTCAGGTATATGGGCAGTACCATGAAAAGTCCGAGGAGTGTAAGAAATACAAATATTGCTACTGTACCGCCTATTTTTCTGCCTGCCTGTTTGTTGGAGGCTTTCATTTTATCGGTGTTGACCATTGTCTGAGCCATTTTCCTGCCTCCTTAGTCCATATACTTGCTGAGCAGACGGCTTATGAGGTTATTCAGGATATACATGACTATAAACAGTATCATGCATATTGCCGCTGAATATCCCATTTCATAACGCACCCAGCCGTAGTCGTAAGCGTGTGTCATTATTGTATGCGCCCTGTAATCCGTACTTGGGAATCCGACAAGATTCTGTGCGACAGTTCCCGCAGTAAATGAACTTACTATCTGCATTACCGCCGCAAACATGAGCTGAGGTCCCATTGACGGGATAACTATATATATAAGTTCCTGCCAGCGTGTCTTGATACCCTCTATTGCGCCCGCCTCGTACATTGAACGGTCTATATTCTGGAAACCTGCTCTGAGGGCAAGGAATCCTGCTCCGAGAGATATCCACAACTGCACTACTATCGTGACTCCGAGGACATAGTTTGCATCTGTAAGCCACTGTATCGGTGAATTTATCAGTCCGAGATTTATCAGGAATGAATTTATGTATCCGTTCATATCTCCGCTGAAAATAAGCTGCCATACCGTATATACATTTGCCATTGACGGCGCATAGAATATCAGCGTGAAAACTGTTTTGAGCTTCGGGTGAAGTTCATTTATCAGCCATGCCAGCAGAAAACAGAGTACATAGCTGACAGGTCCTGTAAAGAGTGCGAAAACTATCGTTACTCTTATGGATTTTATGAATATCTTGTCCGAAAGAAAGAGTGTTGTATAATTTGAAAGTCCTATGAATTTTGGTGCCTGTGCCATATTGAAATCAGTAAAGCCCATGGGCAGCGACATAACTACGGGTATGACAGTGAATATAATGAAGAATATCATAAACGGTGCTATCATCGCATAGCAGGCTTTATTCTGTTTCATGGAAAGCCACATAAGACGGCGTTCTTCCTTTTTGGATTTCTTGCCTATTTCTTCGGCTGAAAGCTGTGCCAAAACAAGATTCCTCCTTTCACTGTTCAGATTCGGTATCAAGACCGAGATTTTCACGTTTTCTTGTTATTTCGTCATTGATGTCACGGTTATACCATATAAGGGTATCACGGGGATTTTCGAGTTCATTTACTACTTCTCTGAAAGCGTTCATGATATTTCTTGTAACCGCATAAGATGACGGGATAACAGGGATTTCAACAAGTTCCTCCTGCTGGTCTGAAAGCCTGTCGTATTCGCTGTGCGACCATGAAAGTTCAGGCAGAGCCTCAAGGTTTGCGGTGTCGAAACGTCCCATAGTTCCGAGAAGTCCCTCTATTTGAGTACCGTATTCTATCTGTGTTTCCTTTTCGGTAAACCATTTGATAAATTCCCACGCATTCTGTTTATCTTTTACTTTCTTGAATATAACTGCTCCTGAACCTGTTGAATTTGCGGCATGGGAGATATTTCCGTTATCGTCGGCAGTTCCGGGAACCTGACAGAAATTCCATAAGCCCTTTATTTCGGGTGATGCAACGGAAAGCTGATTGAAAAATGTATAGTTCGCTATAACTATCGGATATTCGCCTGTTCTGAATCGGCTGAATGCATCATAGGACTGTACAAAACTGTATTTTGTATAGAAATCAGTCCATTCCTCAAAAGCCTTTACTGCCTCTATCGTATCGAAAGTGGAGGCTGTCTGGGCGGTATTGTAATAATTTTTGCCTTTCTGCAATAAAAGCATTGCAAATGTATGACCTGCTTCGGTTGCAGGAGAGATATTCGCAGGGGGAAGTATCAGTCCGACAGACATATAATTTCTTTGGAGTGCGGGGAGCATATCTATTAAGTCCTCCCACGTTTCAGGCGGTGAATTATAGCCGAGTTCCGTGAGTACGTCCGTGCGGTAGAAAAGCATCGGGAATGTCTGGCTTATCGGAAGTCCGTAAGTTCCTCCGTTATACTGATAGGGTGTCATGGCATTTTCCTGAAAACGCTTTTCAACTTCGGGATAATCTGCAAACTGCGATACATCTGAAATATCCACAAGCAAATCACGGGCGGCAAGGTTTACAGGAAATTCTCCGCCGAGGAATAATGCAACATCAGGTCCTTTTCCTGCGAGAGTAGCTTCAACTACACCTCCAACAACAAGATTTACAGCTATCGGGATACCTGTTTCCTGCATGAAATCATTTTCAGCCATTTCCTTTACAACCTGAGCCTGATCACGTCCGAGCGATACCCATACATTTATGGCATCTTTTCCCGTAACGTCTGAAAGAGTTGTGTAATCCTCAAAGAATGAGCCGAAAAATGCACTTGTGCTGAAACTGAGAGATTTTCCGAAACTTTCCTTACAGCTTTCAAAATCCCTGTCCTGAGATGCAAATTCTATATAGTCCACTTCAAGGGGCTGATCTCTGTAATCTCTCATCCATGATGATATTGATGCAATATTGTCCTTTATCTGCGAAAGATAATCGGGGATTCTAAGAGGTTTTTTAACGCATTTGTCAAGAATTACAGTCATGGTTTCAAGGGCTGCCGCCTCTGAACCTGATGAGCCTGAAAGACCTTCTATTCCCTTCTGAATGTCTTTAAGTTGTTTTGATATGCGCTGAAACTGACTTACAAGGTCGGGAATTTTTTCATGAACATAATAATCCGTGTACTGGTCGGGAGAAGGTCCTGTTATCATGAGTATCTTGCGGTAATATGTATTCAGATCAGTTACGACATCATCGAGTTTTCTGAGGTAGTCGCCTATCTCACCGGGAACACATTCCATTGTGATTGTATGGTCTTTATCCGCATCGAGATATACATACACATAGTCACCGTTTTCGGTCATGGGACTTACGACATTCCAGTCGTTGTCGTAATAAAATTTAACCTGTTCCATTTCACTGCACGGGACTTCATCATCAATATATATTCTTCTGTTTGAATAGAATCCACGCATCTGATTCTGACGGGATTTTATACCTATCTTATACCAGCCGCTGCTGCCTATGGATTCTTTCGGGATATTCCATGTTACAGACTGGAGGGCTTTCTGCCAGTTGCCTGCTCCGAGGGTATTATACACAACTTTTCTTGGGTCTGAGGGGGATACAAGATAGCTTGTATTGTCATAAGTCGGATAGAGCGTTGAATCCGATTTGTATGCGGCATTTTCGCCCTCTATCCTGAATATGTTTGAGGGAGTGCTTTCCTTTGAGACAGGGGCATCTGCTGATGATGAATATTCACTGTAACCGGATATTTCTTCGGGATTGCAGAACTTAAAGCTTTCTATTGCGAACTGCGCTCTTTCGGAGGTGAATGTTATATCATGCTTACCCTTTTCCATGTAGAAAAAAAGCGGTTCTCCGAAAAGCCCGTCAACATCTCCGAAAAAGCTTTTTTTCCACATACCTTTCTGAATCTGTGAGGGGCGCACCTGATTTCCTCTTGAATCGGTATATATATCCGTTTCGTTCACCCATACTCTGTTGAGGGTTATTCTTGAAGCGGTATCGTAGGGGGTCTGTCCGTCTATGAGCATGGAAAGCTCTATTGATGAGCTGTTGGATTCTATCGGAAAATAATTCATTTCAAGGCAATATATGCCTGTTTCGGGGATATTCACGGAATATGAGAGTTCACCGTTGGCACTTTCCCATATGAGGACATCATTTCTCACATCATTGTCAGAACCGTATGAACCTGTTGAAAATTCCCCGTTATCGCAGGATTTATAATCCTTTCCCTGAATTTCGACTATATCATCGGGGCGGTTTTCGTCACAGTACAGGTCATAGTAGTCGCTGTAAGTCGGTATTCCTGTATCTATCGGCTCTATATGATAATAGTCTTCTTGCATAGCCGCAAGAGTTTCTGCGGAAACTTCATCTTTTGCGGCATAAGCACAAAGAGTTCCCGAAAGACTGCTTAATGCAAAAGTGCATGACAATATACCTGAAAACAAATTTCGGTAAAATTTTTTAACGTTCAATAATTATCCACCTTTCCCGCATATGCGTGGAATAAATCTGCCTTTGTACAAAAAAGACAGGATATCAGAAATAAAGCTTTGGACTGTTTCTGCATGAGAGGGCACAAAAACAGCAAAACTTAAAAGACCTCCGCATCATAAGCACGGACAGCCGCCTGCTGCATTAAATTTTCACGAACACATGAACGCAGGCTGCCTAATGCCTGATGTTCAAAATATACAGTTTGCTAAACTGCATAAATCCTTATCAATAAGTATAACAAATTTATCTCTTATTGTCAAGAGAAAATGTTATCAGTTTTTAAATTTAAAAATTCATTGTATAAAATATCAGAACAGATACGGAAAATTAATTTCGGTCATAACAATATCTTGACTATTATTCCCTTTTGTGATAAAATATATATGCCGTATTTTTGATGATTAAGGAGAGTGTCAATGAGTATATATGATATTACCGAAAGAATCGGTCTGCGCCCTGAACTTTATCTCGGCGGAAAATATATTACACTCCTCAAATCCTTTCTTGACGGATACCGTGCCTGCGAACTCGACAACGGCAATTACAGAAGTGATTCTTACAGGCTTTTTCCATTGGGGTTCACAAATCTTCAGGACTTCATCTGTCTTAAAACAAATAACTATTCCGCTGACGGCTGGGACAGAATTTTAATGCGCCTGTGCGGTTCTCAGGAAGCCGCTTTTGATAAATTCTTTGAAATTTTTGAGCAGTTCAAAAAACTGAGAATGTCAAGAGGCTGGAGGGCTGAACTTGTCGAGGACAATATAATACATAACAACAGCATGAGATATAACTATATTCAGGTTTCAAAAATCGAAAGAAAACCTGTCTATACCGACCCTGTTTCTGTCTGTATAGTCGAACTTTCGGACAATAACGGCTATATGCTCCTCGTCGAAACAGAAACGGAAGTCCTCTGTGACGGCGGTTTTCTGCCGTCTGTCAACCACGCAATCAGAAGAAGTCAGAATCTTTTCGGCATAGTAAAAGACTGGTACTCGATAGAAGATGACAAAAATAATATAGAATTTGAAAAACCCGTCCATATTTAACAAAGGAGAGATAATAATGCAGATTTATAATTCACTTTCACACAAAAAAGAAGAATTTGTCCCCATTGAAAAAGGTAAGGTAAGTATGTATACCTGCGG
>DGRR01000107.1 GCA_002389995.1 Ruminococcus sp. UBA4383
TTGCGAGGAAAACAGAAAATATATACAAGGCACTTGAAATAAGTGTATCAGCGGACAATTTTAGCCCTAATTTGCGTGAAATACATCTGCTAAATGGTGTACTTAATGTTGACGGCACTTTTACCAATGAAAAGCGTTTCTGTTTGAATCGTCTGCAAATAGCCTATAATCCTAACGCACCACAGCCGAAAACGTTCACTAATTGCCTTTTGGAGATGTTTGAACCTGATGACATCTTGACATTACAGGAATATATGGGATATTGCCTTATTCCCGAAACGGCAGCGCAGAAGTGCTTATCCGTTATCGGCAGCGGAGGTGAAGGCAAGTCAACAGTTATTGGTACAGCTTTAAAGACAATATTTGAGGGTAATATTATATGCGAGGGAATAGACAAACTGGCAATTGACAAATTTATTTTGAATGACATTGAAAACAAACTTGTTTACTTTGATGATGATATTAAAGCCGAAAAGTTGTCCGATACTTCCATGATTAAAAAAATCGTCACCAACAAAGGGCAATTGCACATAGAGGGCAAATTCAAGAGCCGACACAGTGGAAATGTGTATACAAGAGTTATCATGTTTGGAAACAATTGCTTACAGGCTTTATATGACACTTCAAACGGATTTTTCAGAAGGCAGCTTATAATCCAAACAAAACCGAAAACCCGTGATGAATCGCAGGACAAAAGCAATATTTCTCAGATGATTCAAAACGAAATACAAGGAATTTTCAACTGGTGTTTCGAGGGCTTGCAAAGGCTTATACATAATGATTTTAAGTTCACTCAGTCGGAAAAATCCAAACAAGCCCTTGAAAACCTAAAAAATGAAAGCTTTAATTTTGTGGAGTTTCTTCATGAACAAGTTGAATTTGGTGCGGATTTTGAAATTTCAACTGCTGATTTAGTCGGAAATTATAAAATATGGTGTTCTGACAACGTGGAAATTCCGTTGAAAGACAGGACTATCACAAACTATCTTGCATCTCATCAAGAAGAATTAAAACTTTTGAAGTGTTATGTATACAAGTCAAATAAAAAAATAAGAGGTTATAAAGGATTGAAAATGCGTACGCTTGAAACAATGAATGCAAGCCAAAGCAACAAATAATATCTTATCTGTTCCCGATGTGTTCCATATCTTATTATTTTGAAATAGAAAAAATCTGTTTTTATTGTGCATAATATCCTAAATTCAGCAATTTTAATATTTTATTTTTGTGTTTCGGAACACATAGAACAGATAAAGAACAGATAAAGAACAGATAAAAGCATTAAAAAACCGCTATTTATAGCCTTAGGAACACACGGAACAGATAAAAATGTAATTTTAAAAAAAATTTTCAAAGTTTCACGGTAATAAGAATTTTTGCAATTTATCTGTTCTATCTGTTCCCAAGGCTATTTATAGGAAAAAACAGCGTGTTTTTTTTGTGTGATTTACCTGTTCCCGATGTGTTCCGTATTATTTATCTGTTCCCATTTGTAAAAGCGAGGTAAAACAATGAAAAGCGAATCAATTTCAGCGGAAAAGAAAAGGTTTTGCAAGTCTCTGACAATCATCACCGACACCAGAGAGCAGCAGAACAGTCATATTCTGAAAGCCCTTGACGAAATGGGGATTCGGCACGAAGTCAAAAAGCTACATTTTGGAGACTATTCTTTCAGGCTTGACAGTGGAGAGGACTTCACATTGTCTTGCATAGTCGAGAGAAAAGCAAACATAAATGAAGTGTGGGGAAACATCACAACCGACAGACAGCGTTTTGAAAAGGAGATACAAGGGCTTTTCACGCTTACAGGCAGTGCAGTTCTTTTAATTGAGAATTGCAAGAGCCGTGAATATCTGCGAAATTATACCGTTCCTGCGTGGCAAATGCAGGCACAAGGGCGCAAAGTCTCGGGAATTGGCGGATACATTGATGCAACTTTCAGAGCGTGGGAGAGTGCGAACCGTTACCGCTTACAGGTGCATTGCCTTGACGGCACGGACAACACGGCAACCGAAATACTTAATATCTTTTACTACTACTGGCGCAACTTTGAAGAAATGAAAAAGCCGCTGAAAACTGCGGTATAATGCCGCTGTCGTGTACCGTAGGAGCAGGCACGAAGCAACCACAGAAATATATATCCTGCTCCGAAACACGCATTTAAAAGCCGTTTTTAAGCCGTCTGCATTCGGGAATGTAATTATAGCCTGAATCACTTGCAAGGGGTATACAGGGCAATTCTGACGGCAATATGAGCATATCAAAGAAATAATTGAACAAAGAACGAAGTACGAAAAAACTACAATGCGGACGATAAGCGGGCGACAATATAAATTTCTCCGATTCTGATGAAGTAAGAGTGAAGCAAGAACAAAGCAACGAGAAATATATATATTCTGCTCCATGTTTGCCTTTAAAGGTGCTTAAAATGCGTTGTATGCCGTTCTGCATGATTCATAGTATAGTTACCCCTGTTTTGTGGACGTGTCTAAAAACGACATTTAAACGCTTATTTTGAAATCTGCATGAATGTTTCATAGTTTGAAAAGATTCAGTGGATAAGCCTTGACTGTTGCCGTTCTCACCGTATCGGAGAGCAATCCAGAGAGCCACCGAACCTGTTGACTTCACAAATCAGGGCATTGCAAGCCATATAAGCCCTTGACATTCTCCGAGGGTATCGGTATCACTTTCAGGGAATAGAGGGCAGATACAGGGCTTTTTGATGATTCTGAAAGGGATTCAAGGGAGATTCAGTGGCTTTAAAGTGAAATGCAAGTGCGGTAAAAGTGAAATCAAAATGCAGTAAAGGGGCAGGAACGGAAATATTTGCAATATCCTGTCTTTTTTCAGTATCAAAATTGACGCTACAAAAAAAATATATAAATTGCGAAAAAGTCCTTGACAAATGATAATATATTTGATATACTGTAAATATCAAAAAAGAGGGACGATAATTTTAATACTTGTATAAA
>DGRR01000066.1 GCA_002389995.1 Ruminococcus sp. UBA4383
TCTTTTTTATGTGAACACGCTGTAACAAACTCAAAGTAATAACCTAATTCCGCAAAGTTCAAATTTAAAAACATTCGATTTCAAGCTACATATAGCCGAAAATTAAATGTTTTTGAGATTCGTTTTTTTCACCCAATGGGTGAAGAAAAATCTAAGTAAAAATCAGCTGATTTTTCGCTATGATTCGGTAAATATCAGCAATAATATTAGATTGAGTTTTGCGGATTCAGGTAATAATTGAAGAAATCCGTTCAGCTTCAGTTAAAGCTGATGAACAGGAATACACCAGCAAAGCAATTGACGAAGTTATGATTGAAATGGGGTATAAGCTGATAGGTGACCGTACTGTTACAAAAAGAAGCGGAAGGCAATTTCACAGTGAACTTTACACTTTTTCAGAAGGAACAGCGGTCAATATCACACGTTCTTCAAATGGACAGATAACTATGGAACTTGCAGGTCTGGATTATTCTGACCGTCAGCCGACTGATGATGAAAGTGATATGCTTTGTGCTGAAATGGAAAGCTTTTGCGGTGTTTTTTCAGAATTTGAGAAAAAACTTGCAAAAAAAGGTGTTCTTTCAAAACACATTTCCATTCTTCCCCCAACAGTGGAATATGCACAGATAATAAATGTTAATGATTACGAAATCAACGAAAATGCAGACTATTCCGAACTGAGAGCAAATAAAGAATCAAGAACAGAAAATGTAAAGCGAATGGAGTAAAATATGAATAAATTCATATTTTCAATGACAAATACAGAAAAGCCTATGAAGAATATCTTTGCCATGAAAACAGAATACAGAATTTTACAATCGGTAACAGTGTTATTTCAGTTGGTATTCATAAGAAAGACTTTAAATTTTAAGAGGTGAGTGTAATGGATTATATTCCGAAATGGCATAGGGAACTTGATATTTTCAGCAAAATAAAACCATTGATTGTAATTGAAGGAAATGTGTATGATTCTTACAGGCTTCCGATAGAATGTGATATGCCAAAAGGCTCTATATTGAGGTTGTCTGAGTACCTTCATTATTATTTTAAAAACAGCGGTTATGAGAATATAATTTTTTATGATAATATGCAGGGATTTTATAATACCTGCGAAAGCGGTTATACAGAGCGATTCTCTGAACTGGTTGGTGGAAACAATCTCAATGTTTCGTTCAGAAACAATGGAAACAATTCTGCATCTGCACTTATAAGAACGGCTGTATCACAAAATACTCAGGCTACTGTTATTATAATGGATTTCGCTTCACGCTACATAGTTTCTCCTGACAATCTCAATCAGTCAGAAGTTGAAAGCTTTACACTCCTCCTGAAAGCATCTATGGAAAGCCATGATGTCAGGACAACTGACGGAATACTGAAAAATATCATTGTGATGATAGCGAATAAAGTCAATGATATACCTGCATGGTTCTATCTGAATAATCCAAATGAGAAAACTATATCCCTGCAAACTCCTTCAAAAGAAGAACGTGAACTTATGGTCAAAGGAGATATGTTTATCAGTTTCTTTGACAGAACAGTTTACAATTCTGAGACAGAGTATTTCAATGAACACCCTGATGAACTTGTAAAGATACAGGACAGATTTGTTGCACTTACAGACGGATTCAGTTTTACTGAACTGAATGGTTTAAGAAGATTATGCAAAAATGAACGTTTTACAATAAGGAATATGTGTGATGTCATTGATTTGTATAAATATGGAATAAAAGAAAATCCATGGAAAAATCTTAATATTTCAGAATTAAAAAATGCTGAAACTGATTTCAGAAAACGTGTAAAGGGTCAGGATTATGCAATATCCAAAACTCTCGATGTTATCAAAAGAGCAGTAACAGGTATGGCAGGAATCCAGTCATCATCACAAACACGTCCTAAAGGTGTACTGTTCTTTGCAGGTCCGACAGGTACAGGTAAAACTGAGACAGCTAAAACTCTGGCAGAAAAGCTGTTTGGAGATGAAAGCTGCTGCATAAGATTTGATATGAGTGAATACGGACAGAGCCACAGTGACCAGAAATTACTTGGTGCGCCTCCCGGATATGTAGGATATGAAGCTGGTGGACAACTTACAAATGCTGTTAAGGAAAATCCGTTTTCGATACTTCTTTTTGATGAAATCGAGAAAGCTCACCCGTCTGTACTTGATAAATTCCTCCAGATACTTGAGGACGGAAGAATGACTGACGGACAAGGCAATACAATATATTTTTCTGAATGTATAATCATCTTTACAAGTAATCTGGGAATCTATACCCGTGATGAAAATGGAGTCCGCCATGCAAATGTTAATTCTGATATGAGTTATGATGAAGTGAGAAAAAACGTCCGTAAAGGTGTAGAAGAATATTTTAAGACAGAACTTGGCAGACCTGAAATACTCAACAGAATAGGCGAAAATATAGTTGTTTATGATTATATTCGCCCTGATGTAGCAAAGCAGATACTTGATGCACAGCTTGAAAAAATTATTAATAATCTTATAGCGGATAAGCAAATCAGAATCAGTATTTCTGAAAATGTTTACAGTAAATTGCTTGAAAATGCTTTGAATAACCTTGATAACGGAGGTCGAGGTATAGGCAATATTGTGGAAAATTTGCTTATAAATCCGCTTTCAAGATGGCTGTTTGATAATGAAATATTTGATAATTCAGATATTGCAATAACAGCTATAAATGAAGAAAAACTGCCGGTTTCTGTTGAATGTGCGAGGAATAACAGATGAATATTTATGCTGCAACAAAAAAAGGAAAAAACAAATCATGCAGCGAGGACAGAATAGTTGTTGATGAAATTATCCTTAATGATGAGTACAGGTTGTTTGAAAATATCTCACCTAAAATAATAGGAATTTCAGACGGAGTAGGTGGAAATGCCGGCGGAGAACTTGCATCACAATTTCTATGTGAAAGAGTTTTATCATTGTCAGAAGGCAATATTCTGTATAAAGCAACAGATTTGAATGAAAGTCTGCTAAAATACGCTTTCAGCATAAATGGAAAAGAAAAAATGGCTGCAACATTTTCGGCTGTTGTATTTGGCAAAGATACAAGAATATTACATATTGGCAATACAAGAATATACGCAGTTCAGGGCAGTTATCTGAAACAACTTACAACTGACCACACTACATATAATCATTTGAAGCTCCGTGGACTTCATGAAGAAGCTGAACATTGTAATAAAAGCGAAATTGTTTCATGCTTTGGCGGATAAGACTGAAAACAAATAGAAATTCTATTACTAAATATTTCATTGTTTATTTTTTTGACATTTGAAGTTATAACAAATGTTTATCCAAATCAGCTTTCTGCCTTTTAATAGCTGATACTTTAGCTTCTTCCTGCCTGAAATCAATAGCTGGCTGATCTGATACAGCATTCAAAAGATTGAACATTTTCAGAGTTTGACTTCTCTTCTTAATGTAGCCTTCCATTTGCTCAGAAAGGTTCATATTCTTTAAAGTTTCAAGTGTCTCCTCTAATATTTTAACTTTATTTTCAAGAATTTTTATTCTTTCTTCCCAATCATTCATTTATATTCTCCCTCCATAAAAAATACCGCATAAATTAAGTATATATTATACTCTCATTATACTCTACTTGAATAATCTTTTCAAGTACATAAGTCAAGATATACATAGACACTATCACATTCCTTGTTAAGCAGATAGCAAAAATATTCTATTCAGTAATCAAAATCAACGGATACGAAAAGATAGAATCTATCTGTGATTCGGTGAAAAATGACATATACTCCCATATATTATATATATCGGATTCATATGGCTGAGAAGTTCAGATTGCCCGACTGTCCTGACAGATAACAAAAATCGCAGATTTTCAAAATGAGAACCTGCGATTTTCAGACTGCATTAAAACTTGTTGAATCAGTAGAAATAAAATCAGAAATTATCAGTTGTAAAATATTTTATTTAACAGGCAGGGAATCAATAACTCCTGCATCATATTGCTGGATAGCAGCGGCATCTTTGCCTGTAACGCCTGCAACACCGTCACAGTCCGCATTGATTTTTGCCTGTTCTGTGAGGGAATATTTATTTGAATTTGCGAGATATTGCAGGATAGCAACTGCATCTGATATGCTTACTTTGCCGTCATTGTTTGCATCGCCTGCCGATATTTTTGTTATATCAACATCAGTTTCATAACTGCCGTTATTATCCGTATCCACAGCAATTCCTATGGTATTTTCATTTATTTCATAAATCAGAACGCTGTTATATTCGGTGGAAAAATTACAGCCTGGGCTTGCATTGTCGCTCTGGGCATAAACACTTATATTTTTAAGGTTGTCGCTGTTTAAAATATATCCGTTTTCAGCTTTTTTCAGATTGACTTCTTTTCCTGTACCCGAAACTGATATATCATACCAGTCAGTAGGTGCATAGCCGTCATTTGATATAATATCGAGGTTATATGATGAATTTTCGCCGCCTGCTTCAACATAGCCTGACGGGTCGAATACAACTTTGTCGGCGTTTTCAAAATTAACGCTTATAAGGTCGTTTTGATATCTCATTGACATATCAATATTTTCTTTCTGGTCAAGGTTCATTATACAGCCCTTTGAAGAATCGCCTATTGCGAATTTAATATCAGACTGTGCAGAACTGTCCATAAATGACGAGAACATTTTTATATCATCTTCTGAGCCTGAATTTATAGCGTATGAACCGTTGCTGTTCATATTGATTTTTCTCAGTGAGAAATCAGATGCAATAGCCTTTGAACTTAATATGGAAATGTATTCCTTAATTGATTTTTTGTTGCTGCCGTCAAGAAAACCGTGATAATTTATGATATTAATATCATCTGTTGTAAGTCCCATAGTTGCACCTGTGGCGGTATCAGCCGAGTAGGCGGGAATAAACCATGAATTATTTGATGTATTTATATACATACAATAATTGTCATTGAAATTGACTGCATTGTTATCGTAGGTTATAATTTTTACATTGTATGGCTTTTTGTTTTTTACGAAACTGCCGTACTCTATATCATAAGCAACAACAGCATGACCATAACTGCCGTAATCATCTTCCCAGAAGAATGTCAGAAGTGTAGGAGAGTCATCTTCGAGCTGTTCCAGAAGCTTGGTGATTTTCTGATTTTCGGTCATATAGTATAAAGCATTTGCTATATACTGGTAAACTTCATCTGTAACCTGAAGGGCATAGTAATAGTTTATAAGTGATTTTATTTTATTATCGGGAGGACCCTGTATATCACTGAGAAAGTTTGCATTTTTCTGATATTGTTCAGGTTCAAGTATACCATAGCATGAAAGTATTGAGGTAGAAGCCATACCGTAGCATGAACCGCCCCAGTTCTTGCCGAGTATGCGTTTCAAATCTTTCTGTTCAGTTCTTGACATACCGTTAAGGAGAGTCTGAAGATATGATTGTTCAATATAATAACTGCTTCCGAAATTTCTTGATGAATTTGAGAATTTCCAGTTATTGATGCTGTCAACGAATAAATTTTCTGATTCGGAAGGAATTTCCGTTGTTGTGACAGTAGAAGTTTCCGTTGCAGAAGTTGTGGTGTGAGTTGTAGTAGTAGTTGTGGTTGTTGTATGAGTGGTAACTGTTGTTGAAGCGGAAGATGTAACAGTTTCGGGCTGTGCCTTTTCAACAGCGATATATCCGTCAAAACCTGTTCCGCCTATGTATTTGTCATCAGCAGGATACGGATTGTCATATTCCGTATTATATATACCCCTTGTGAAAAGAAATGCTCCCATTGCATCATTGGTATAATCTTTATTTCTGAACATATCATGGGAAACATTGTATTCTTTATAGATAATATCAATCGGGAAAACCTCACCGCCTTCAAGGTTTTCGGGAAGCCTGAAAGTAAATGTCATGAACTGTCCGTCATGACCGTTATTATCAACATCTGATGCTGTAAGAAATACA
>DGRR01000008.1 GCA_002389995.1 Ruminococcus sp. UBA4383
GCCCGAACCGAAGGACTATTTTCAGATTTTTGAACTCAGTGATTTGGGAAGTATGCAGCATATTGTGCATAAATCCGAACAGCCCGAATACAAGATGAACTACTTTATCCCCACATCAAAAGCCCTGACCGCAAAGGTCTACATCATCGACAGCGAGGAATACAGCACAATGTTGCTTGCAGAAGAATATTAACCAACGACAAAACGCCCTCCCGATTCATTTCGGGAGGGCAATTTTTATTTATGGAGGAAATCAAAATGGAAGAAAACAAAATCTACTGTTCACACTGCGGAGAGCTTATCGGAACAGACGACTATGACTTAATCGGTGACGAACCTATCTGTTCTGACTGTGTTAATAATTTTACCACAACCTGCGATTACTGCGGAGAAATTATCTGGGACTGTGACAGTTTCGGTGACGAATACACGCATCTCTGTTCGCACTGTTACGACAATTATTACACACGCTGCTGCAACTGTGATGTACTTCTTTACGAAGATGATGCTTACAATCTTGACGGATATGATTACTGCCATGACTGCTACGAAGAAGAACGTGACAAATGCAGTCATATTCACGAATACGGCTATAAACCCGAACCGAAATTCTACGGAAAATATGACCGTTACTTTGGTGTTGAACTTGAAATCGACGGTGCAGGAAAAGATGATGACAGTGCAGAGGAAATTCTTGATATTGCGAACAATTCAGATGAATGTCTGTATATAAAATCAGACGGTTCACTGGACGATGGCATGGAACTTGTCTCGCACCCTATGTCATTAGATTACCATAAATCTTATTGCTGGGAGGACATTATGAGAAAGGCTGTGCATTTAGGATACCGTTCGCATAACACTTCAACCTGCGGACTTCACGTTCATGTAAACCGTGATTGTCTTGGCAATAATCGTGAGGAAGAGGACGATGTTATCAGCAGAATCCTGTTCTTTGTCGAAAAGAATTGGAATGAGCTTTTGAAGTTTTCACGCAGGAGCGAGTATGCTATGAATCGTTGGGCTGCCCGCTATGGATTTGAGAAAACAGGCAGGGAAATCCTCGACAAGGCAAAGAAAGGCAACAACGGTCGTTATGCTGCTGTCAATCTTATGAATTACTCAACGATTGAATTTCGTCTTTTCAGAGGCACGCTCAAATATAATACATTCATCGCAACTCTTGAACTGGTGAATCTCATTGTTGAAATGGCGATTTACAGCAGTGAGGACGAGCTGCAAAAGCTGTCATGGAGCGAGTTTGTGGGCAAAATTACCGAACCCGAACTCATTACCTACCTTAAAGAGAGAAATCTCTACATAAACGAAAAAATCACTGTCGAACAGGAGGAAGTTTAATTATGTGTGCATTATACGGTTGGTTAAAATATAAAACAGTCGTGCCTCACAAGGTACTCAAAAAGCTCACGCAGGCTCTCGCAAACGCAGCCGAGGAGCGAGGTACAGACGCAGCAGGAATCAGCTACGTTCTTGACGGACAGGTGAAAATTTTCAAGCGTCCTAAGCCTGCCCACAGAATAAAATTCAACGTACCTGAGAATACTATCGCAGTCATGGGACACACCAGAATGGCTACTCAGGGAAACAAGAAATTCAACCCGAACAATCACCCTTTTTATGGTCATGCTGACAAAAATTTTGCCTTTGCCCACAATGGAGTGCTTTACAATGACGAGAAACTCCGCAGAGAAAAAAATCTTCCCGACACTCAGATTGAGACCGACAGCTACGTTGCAGTTCAGCTCATAGAAAAACAGAAAAGGCTTGATTTCGACACTTTGGCATACATGGCTGAAACAGTTCGTGGAAATTTCACATTCACTGTTCTCGACGAGAGCAATTCACTCTACATCATAAAGGGCAACAATCCCATGTATCTGATACACTTTGAATCGCTCGGACTTTACGTCTATGCATCGACAGAAAGCATAATGAAAAACGCTCTTAAAAAGATAGGCTGGCAGGTTTTCCCATATGAAAGAATCAAGGCAGTCGAGGGAGATATTATAAAAATCGACCGAAAGGGATTTCTTTCACGCTCAGAATTTGAGATGCATAATTTTACAAAATTCGCAAGCTGGTGTTACGAAGATGACGAAGAATACTATTACACCATGCACGAAGAATTTCTGCTTGAATGTTGCAATTGTTATGGTGTTGACCCTGATGATGTTGCCCTGCTCCTTGATTATGGCTATACCTGCGACGAGATAGAGGATATGATTATGGATAATGCTCTGTTTAACGAAATTGTGCAATCAGTCAAGGGCGAAGAGGATTACAGTGACTTAATAGCACAAAATTATTTATAATTTATTACATTAAAATATCCGTTCCCAAACGACCATAATATATCATATGGGAGCGGATATTACTCTTTATTTTAAGATTTTGTTGTCAGCTTCTTTTTTAGTTAAATCTGAAAGAGCCAACTCAATTCCTTTGTTAAAATATTCAGTCATTTTAACATTTCTTCCTTTTTTTAAATTTTCCTTATATAAATTCATATCCGAGTCATAACGCATTTTAAGGTCTGATATTTTTTTCTCAATTATTTCATCTTGTTCATTTAAAAAATCATATTTATACTTATGCGGTAAATCATCAGAATCCAATGCATCATAAAAACCATTAAGAATATCTTCTATCTCTCTTCTGATACCGCACCATTCGGCAAGGCAAATTATTACTTTAATCCCTTCATTGTGCCTCTTAAACTTTTCGGATATGGGTTTTTCTTCAAACAAGCAATCATAATCAATTTCCATAAGGTCAAAAATTATATCAGAAAGTTCTTTAAACAATGAACTTGAATTATAAAAAACACCTCTTTGCTCGTTATATTGACAAAACTGATTTTTTACCATTATATTATCTTCGTATAGTTCTTCAAGTTTATTTTTCAAATTAATTACTTTTTCTTCACTCAATGTTCTCCCATTAATAGCACTATTGAATAAATTTATAAATTCTCCGTTTTTCAATATATCCTTCTCATCTATAAAATCACTTATTGGCTTTCTTTTGCCATTTTCATCATGTGTTTCTGACAAGATATGGTCAATAGCCTTTGAATAGCAATCATAAGCTCTCATGTAAATATTATTGAATTTATTTGAAACTAAAATATCTTCTTCCTTTTCTCCACAAACAATACGTTCAGTACAAGTTTTTATTTTCAGCCTCATCTCTTCAATTTGCATTTCAGACACATAACTGTAATTTTCATATACAGCCTGAATAAAATATACAAACTGATTTTCAAGCATTATTATGTCATCATATTTATCGAATGATGAAATAACACCTTCATCATGCAGATATTGAGAAAATACAAACTTTTCTATTACAGAAAAATTTTTCATATGCTGCAAAATACAATTTGTAAAGTTAATAACTTCTGATATATCAACATTATTTATGTTATCATTACTAACTTGTTGCGGATGTTTAGAGCCGTTATATTGATACATATCATCATCACGTCTGGAGATAAGGTCAAAAGTTTTAAATTGCCTTTTTAATGATACAAACGATGCAAATAAGTTGCTTACTTCAAAAGGTATCATAATTTTAGAGTTAGTACCTTTTGTAACATTTACATTTTGCTTGAAGTCATAGTTTTTGCTAAGATTTATATTTAAAGACCGTATTGCTCTTTCAATATCACCATACAAAACTTTCTCTTTTTTATTTTCATCATTAGTTAACTGCCTGATTTTTTCGGTAAATTCTTTTCCTGATAAATCTAATTTCATAAACATACCTCGTAATTTATTTTAATCAACTTGAAAAATGTAGATTTTCAAAAATTTTTCCAACAGATAAAATTAATTATATTGACTAATTTGTTTTTTTCTGCTACACTATAATCACACCAAGAAAAGGTGTAAACACACAGTCTTGCAAGGCACAACAAACTCCTGTGCATTATCGACGGGTAAAGCACAAGAAAGGTGCTATACCTATTATAGCATAATTTTCCAATGAAAGGAAGTAAATTTTTTATGAATTTTAAAAAAGTTTCGGAGATACTGAAATCAATCGAAAAGGTATCTGTAAATGGCATAAAAGACGTTACAACTCATATTGTACGCCACATTGTAACTATCGGCATACTTCTTGTATGCAATGAGACATTCTATCTCCGCATCAGGAATATGCTCATTCCCATGAGTGACAGGGAGACATATGCCGTTGTTCGCTCTCTGATAGATTATGAAGACAGGGCAAAGATAGGTACTTATGTCATCAAAGAAGCAGCGGAAAGAATCAGGGATATGTCTGAAACACAAACCGACATCGAAGATATAATGAGCAGGAACAAGTACAAGATACTGCTTGAAAACGGTGTGTTTGATGTTGAAAAAGGGAAATTCATCAAATCCCCCAACAAAAACGACCTGTTTCTTTACAGGATTAATTTTAGTTACATACCTGACAGCAAACTTGACAAAGCTCCTGCTTTTGTGGAATTTGTCAAAACAAGTCTCGGTGAAGAAAATCTTGACTGTCTGCTTGAATGGCTGGGATATAGCTGTACAACGCTTACTGCCGCCCGTAAAGCGATGTTCTTTATTGGTGCTGAAAAGTGCGGCAAATCAGTACTTCTTGACGTAATGGAGGACGCTTTCGGCAGTGAAAATACGTCTTCTGTACCGTTCTCAAAAATCGGCACAGAGCAGTCAAGGATAAAATACAGAAGTAAAATAGCCAATCTTTCAAGAGAAACCTCTGCCGAGGCGATGAAGAATGACGATGCCTTCAAGAGTCTTGTGTCGGGAGATAAGATTACAGGAAGATACCTTTACGAAAACTCAAAGGAATTTGTACCGTTTGCCAAATTTACCACCGCTTCCAATTTTTTCCCGAAATTCAGGAACATGGACACCGCAACGCTTGACAGGATAATACCGATATATTTCATAGACAGGATAGAGAGCGAAGTACCAACCGACTACAATCTCAAAGAAAAGCTGATTGCCGAAAAGGATATCATCTTCTCAATGGCACTTGACAGGACAGCAGGATTGATAAAATCAGGCTATCAGTTCAGTATGTCGGAGAGGTCAGGAGAAATTCTTCACAATAAGCGTACCGAGCTTATGAACGTCAGTGAATTTATAAGGGAAAAGTTTGAAACTGACCCCGAAAGCGTAATATCTTCCGTTTCACTTTATCAGGTTTACAATGAATGGTGCAACGTCAATGCTGTCATTCCTGAGGGCAGAAACACTTTTTACAGCAAGGTAACTGATTACAGCAATAAAATAAAGCGTGGCAAATTCACAATAGGGAACCGCCTTCTCAACGGCTTTAAAGGTCTGAAAGAGAAATGTAATTACAAAGAAAAAATATATGGACATTCGTATCAGGATTCGCAGCCGTCCACACTGAAAGGGGGTGAGGAAAAATGAGTGAAAGCCGTGACAAAACAATCAATCTCCGTGTCAGCGAAATCGAAAAATCAGAAATCGAAAAACGTGCAAAATCCGTTGGAACAGATGTGAGTACACTCATAAGAAATGCCGTACTTTCGGACAAAAAACTTGTGTTATTACATGATGGCACAGAAATCGCCAAAGGCGTATGCAGCCTTGTCAGGGAAATACACACAGCCGAAAAAAACGGCAGTATCGACAAGAAATACTGCACCACAATTCTTTCAAGCCTCGAAGAGCTTGTAAGTATGTTCAATCAGCTTTCGGACAAGCTGTCCGACATGAGTGATGACGATGAATAACCGCAGAAAGAAGGGAAAAGTTTGAGTATATACAAGCATGTAAACGGCAAAAACAATGACCGTGAGTTTCTTCAAAAGAAATATGACTACATAACCGACCCGTTAAAAACAGACAACGGTAAACTTGTGGGTTCTGTTGCCTGCATCAGAGAACACGGTACGGACGACTGGACAGCCGTTAAGAAACTTTATCACAAGACTGGCGGAAAGCAGGGCGAACACGTTACTATCTCGCCTGCTCCCGACAGAGAAAGCACTCCCGATGAAACGTATCTTGACTTCGCAATTGAAGTTGCAGAAAAATTATTCGGTGATTACAACTGCATTGCGGCAGTACACAAGGACACCAAACGCAGACACATACACATTCTTTTCAACTCTGTATCGTTTGTTGACGGAAAGAGATTCCATTCGGGCAAGTCAGACCTTGCCGAGAACAAACTCAAAGTCAACAGGATACTCGAAAAATACGGCTTTGACAAACTCCGCACAAGCACCGACAATATGATTGACACCACCCCTTACGACCTTGCAGACAGCTTTGACGGACTTGAAATCACTGAGTATGACAAGGAAATCAACGCCGATAAAAAGCTGTTTGCAACAGCCGAAGATTTATACAACTATCTTGACGGCAAGGACATAACCAAGAAGAAAGAATCAAAGGAAATGAAATTCCACCCGCAAATAATCCCAACAGGCGAGATTATCTACGATAATGAAAGCGAGGAAAATTTTATGACAAACAATTACTGTCCCTACCCCGTACAGCAGGCAAGCACTCCTGCTGTATCAACCGCAAATAATGAAATACAGCCCATTCAGAACAACGCTGTAACATACCCGACAATGACATTAAACTTCGCACCGAAAATCAACCTCAGCATCCCCCCTGAAACAACTAATGAGGAAATTAAGAGCCGTCTCAACGCATTAACTCCAAAAATCAGTTCGGCAGACTGCATGAAAACCGCTGTTGCAATGGCATCGGAACTTGACCGCCGTAATATCAATATGAACATTGAGGTTAATATCTTCCCCGAATTAACTCTTAAATTCGATTATTCTGCCAACAAAGACAGTGAAAGCAAAATAATAGACATTTAACCCAATAATAATTGGTAAACAATAAAAACACAAGCATATATTATAACTATGAGGGGAGAATCTTATATGAAAAAAATGAACAGTATCAATGAGACAGCCAGACTTTGCAAAGAGAATAATATTGGCATCAGCCGCAAACTCATAATACAACTTGCCAAAAGCGGTTCAATACCGTCCGTAAAGGCAGGCAGAAGCATTCTCATAAACTGGGACGGTCTTATGAAATACCTTGACAGCACAACTCTCACTCCCGATGAACACAAGTCGGGCATACGCAAAATAACCGCATAACCAAAATCGGGGACGTTGGAAACAGCGTCCCCGAAATTTGAAGAAAAGGAGAATCACAATGGCTAACATCAAAAAGCACACAGCTAAAAACGGCAAGATAAGCTACTACATCAGAGCCTTTGACGGCTATGACAGCAAGGGTGAACAGATAGTTCGTTCTATGACATGGAAACCGCCCGACGGACTTACACCCAAACAAATTGAAAAAGAACTGCAAAAACAGATAGTCATGTTTGAGGAGAATGTAAAGAAAGGCACTTGTTTTGACAGCGATACAAGATTCGCTGAGTATGCGGAAACATGGCTTGAAAACAACAAGCCGCCCATACTTGCACCCAAAACCTATATCCGCTACAAATCTCTTTTGAAGAACATCAACGCAGCTATCGGAGAAATAAAATTAACAAAATTGCAGTCTCATCATTTACAGGAGTTCTACAACAATCTCCGTGAAAACGGTATTAAACAGGTTGGTTCTTACGCCGTGGCAAAAAATTTAAAAGAAATTATGAAAGCACGTAATCTCACCCGTAGGGAGCTTGCAGAGGCTTCAAATTTGTCCGCTTCAAGCATTACGGCAGCCTGCAAACAAGGAAATCATATAAGTATAGAAACAGCGGTCAAAATAGCCGAAGGACTTGATATGCCGCTTGAAAAAGTATTTCAGGTTCATACGGAAACGGGTGGTCTGTCCTCAAAAACCATACTTCATCACCACAGGTTGATAAGCACAATTCTCGCTCAGGCTACAAGAGACAGATTAGTTCCGTTCAATATCGCTGATAAAAACTACATGAAAGCCCCAAAGCTTGAACATCACGAAGCCGATTTTCTCGATGATGAGCAGGCTAAACACGTCCTTGAACTTCTTGACAGTGAACCTATAAAGTGGAAAACTGCCATGTATCTGCTAATATTCAGCGGTATGCGTAGAGGTGAACTTATGGGACTTGAATGGCAGGATATTGATTTCGATAACCATGTCATACATATCAAACGCACAAGCCAGTATGTTCAGCACATGGGCATAATCACGAAATCCCCAAAAAATGAGACTTCTTACCGTACTGTAAAACTCTCTGAAATGATGTTCGACCTGCTCCGTGAATATCAGGCTTACTGGAATAAATTAAGGAACGATTTGAGCGACCAGTGGCATTACTTTATTGATATAACTCTCGCTGACGGGAGCAGGAAATCAGTCCGCAACGAAAGATTATTCATCAAAGAGGATTCAACCCCTATGAACCCCGACAGCTTAACGGACTGGACAAGCAAATTTGTTCAACGCAACAAACTGCCGCATTTCTCCCCTCACAGTCTCAGGCATACCCACGCTACCCTACTGATAGCAGAAGGTGTCTCTATCCCTGCCGTATCACGCCGTCTTGGACATTCTTCAATTGCCACAACAAGCAAGATTTATGTTCATGCCATACAATCTGCTGACGAGATAGCTTCTGATATTATAGATGGCAAGCTCAACCCCGTAAAAGACAGCGATAAAAAGCACAAAGCCGAATAACGAATATGCTCCCTATCGCACTGAAAGGGAGCATTATTTTTTATTGAAAACTTTTCTTCAAAAAACTGGAAAAACTGGAAATGAAATTCATATGAGTTTGTTACCCTAATGCAACATAATTTCCTGAATGGTTCTTGTTGATTCCCCATTTACCACCGTTTTTCATGACAATAATGGAAATATAATGGAAACGAGCCTGATTTCATGTAGCAAAAGGCTTTTGAAAACACTGAGCAATATAGTCCTAAAAAGTCAATTCCAAGCTTTTAAGTCTGCGTAACCTTTTATTTCACAAACCTTGATTTTCCCTGAAATACAGGCGAAAAAATATTAGCACTATGCAACCGCTGTGGGTTTCTTAGCCATTTTCCCATAGCATTGCATAGTGCTAATTTTCTGGTTGCGGCGGCTGGATTT
>DGRR01000221.1 GCA_002389995.1 Ruminococcus sp. UBA4383
TTAAGGCAGGCTCTTGCGAAACCTGCGATACTGTTGTCGAGGTTATGGAGACCCTGAATGATACCGTCGGAATTTTTGAAATCGTGGATAAGTTCTCTTGTTTCGTTGCCGTTTTCGTCAGTGACAACGAGTTCAGCCTTACAGCCCTGATTTACACGCATTTCGGTATTTTTATAAACATCACCGTAAGCGTGACGTGCGATAGTGATAGGCTTAGTCCATGTAGGTATATAGGGTTCGATACCCTTGACGATAATAGGAGTTCTGAAAACAGTACCGTCAAGAGCGGCTCTTATAGTACCGTTGGGAGATTTCCACATCTGTGAGAGGTTATATTCGGGCATTCTTGCGGCATTGGGGGTGATAGTAGCGCACTTTACGGCAACGCCGTATTTTTTTGTAGCCTCAGCGGAATCGAGAGTAATCCGGTCTTTAGTCTCCTCACGTTTTTTGAGTCCGAGGTCATAATATTCTGTATTAAGCTCCACATATGGTTCAAGGAGAGTTTCCTTAATCCACTGCCAGAGTATTCTTGTCATTTCGTCCCCGTCCATTTCAACGAGGGGAGTTTTCATAATAATCTTAGCCATTGGTAATTACCTCCATAAAATTTAATCGGGAATTGCGAAAATTATCTTGATATTCTGCGGAAAACTGTCATTTATAGATTTTTCAAACATATCGAGGACGATTTCACGCTTATTGCCGAACATACCGCAGCCGAAAGCACCGAGTACAAGTACATCGGGATTTTTTTCAGCGGCTATACTGAGTATCATATCAATACGCTCCTGCATTTTCTGATTTATTTTCTTGTCCGAAAAGATAAATTTTGCGAAAGTCCTGTTGACGGCAGGGATAGTAAGAAATCCGCAAGTGAGCGGTTTTTCGAGCAGATTACCCGCACCGTCCCTTATAATGGGGACATTCTGAGAATATATGAGAGTATTGGTATAATCGGGAAGAATATGCAGTCTGTTGCGTCTGTAATACTTTTTCTGATATCTGATAGTATAATACAGCAGAGAACTTCTGCAAAGGCTTTCCTCCTGAGCATTGCCGCCGAGGACATATCCGCCGCCGGCATACATGGCGTTAGCGAAATTCAGGGCGAGGACGTTATAATTCTCGGCATACGAGAGAATACATTCAACAGTAGTCTGTTTAACAATATTATCCCTGACCGAAAAATTATTTTTAACGCCCTGAATCTTATTGAAATCTGTAAAAACTTCCGAATGCATATCAGGGAAACTGCCGTTTTTAAATATTTTATCATTTTCGAGTTTTAATTTAAGATACCCCATAACAACACCTTATTTGCCAAACATAGGTATAAACATTCCTGCAAAGAGAGCCATAAGAAAAATCATACCTGTAATATCGACAGCTTTCTGAAATTTAGTCCAGCCTTTTTTATAGTGCTTATATGCATTTATTCCCCAGAAAAGGAGCATAAGCAGCAACAGAAAAAGGAGAATATTGAAAGAGCCTTTTAAATTATTTTCCATTGCTGCCTCCTGAATTATTTCATACTTTCTCTTGTAAAGTCGAGCAGACCGCCTGCGAGCATGATATCCTTTGTACGTCCTGAGAGTTCGCAGAGGACAGGAATTTCAGTGCCGTTAGTCTTATCGATTACAGTGAGCTGAGTTTCACCGTTTTCGACAGATTTTCTGACATCTGCGAGGAGGAGAATATCGCCCTCATTGATTTTGTCGTAATCAGCCTCATTGACGAAAGTAAGGGGAAGAATACCTGCATTTATGAGGTTGGCACGGTGTATTCTTGCGAAAGACTTGACGAGAACAGCCTTTACACCGAGGTAAAGAGGAGCGAGTGCAGCGTGTTCTCTTGATGAACCCTGACCGTAGTTTGAACCGCCGACAATGATACTTTTTCCGAGTCTTTCAGCTCTTTTCGGGAAACTCTCATCGCATACAGCGAAGCAGAACTGAGAAATTTTCGGGATATTTGAACGGAGCGGAAGAATTTTAGCACCTGCGGGCATGATATGGTCGGTAGTGATATTGTCACCGACTTTAAGGGAAACAGGAGCGTCAATAGTATCAAGGAGAGGAGAAGTTTCGGGATAAGGCTTGATATTCGGACCTCTGAGGATTTCAACGCTGTCCATTTCCTCAGCAGGAACGGGCGGAACGATCATATTATCGTTTATTGTAAATTCTTCGGGAAGTTTGAAATCAGGCATATCACCGAGTTCTCTGGGGTCGGTGAGGTAGCCGTTTATAGCGGAAACGGCAGCCATTTCGGGTGATACGAGATAAATCTGACCGTCCTTAGTACCACTTCTTCCCTCAAAGTTTCTGTTGAAAGTACGGAGTGAGATACCCTTTGAATTAGGAGACTGACCCATACCGATACAAGGACCGCAGGCACTTTCGAGGATTCTTGCGCCTGCATCAATGAGGATTGAAAGCGCACCGTTCTGAGCCATCATATTGAGAACCTGTTTAGAGCCGGGAGCGATAGCAAGGGAGACATCGGGGTGAACAGTTTTACCCTTTAAGATATGAGCGACTTTAAGCATATCGAGGAGGGAGGAGTTTGTACATGAACCGATACAAACCTGATCAATTTTAAGCTTACCGATTTCCTCAACGCTTTTAACATTATCGGGAGAATGTGGACAAGCGGCAAGCGGAACGAGTTCGCTGAGGTTGATATTCAGTTCTTCATCATAAACGGCATCATCATCAGCGGAAAGGGGCTGCCATACTTCCTCACGTTTCTGAGCTTTAAGGAACTGCTTGGTAATTTCATCTGACGGGAAAATAGAAGTAGTAGCACCGAGTTCTGCGCCCATATTTGTTATAGTAGCTCTTTCAGGAACTGAGAGAGTTTTAACGCCTTCGCCTACATATTCGATAACTTTTCCGACACCGCCCTTGACGGACATTCTCTTTAATACTTCGAGGATAACGTCCTTAGCGGAAACCCACGGACTTAATTTACCTGTGAGGTTTACCTTAACGACTTTGGGGCAGGTTATGTAATAAGCACCGCCGCCCATAGCGACAGCGACATCAAGACCGCCTGCACCGATAGCAATCATACCGATACCGCCGCCAGTGGGGGTATGGCTGTCCGAGCCGATGAGAGTTTTACCGGGGATACCGAATCTTTCGAGGTGAACCTGATGACAGATACCGTTACCGGGACGGGAGAAATATATACCATGTTTTTTAGCTACACTTCCGATAAAGCGGTGGTCGTCAGCATTTTCAAAACCGCTCTGGAGGGTATTGTGGTCGATATAAGCGACACTTTTTTCAGTTTTTACTCTGGGAACGCCCATAGCCTCAAATTCGAGGTAAGCCATAGTACCCGTAGCGTCCTGAGTGAGAGTCTGGTCGATTTTGATACCGATTTCCTGACCCTTGACATACTCACCGTCAACGAGGTGAGCCTTTAAGATTTTTTCAGTAAGAGTTAAACCCATTGAAATCATTCCTTTCTAAATATATACTTTAATTTTACAACATTTCGCTTACTTTGTCAAGATTTGAACAATGTATTTGTTAGTATTGTAAAACACAAATTAAAAAATAATCTCCCTGACTTGACAGAGAGATTAAAAATTCATACAAAACCGTTTTTTACAATATCCTGAAATGCAAGGAAATTCACAGCAACAGCAAGAATAAAAAACGGCATAAACAAAAGCACATAGCAGATATCTTTAACGACAGTCCGCCAGCCGAGATTAGTAAGATTCATTATATTATCATAAGAATAAACATTCACATCATGCGGATATTTATTTTTATTATCTGTCGCATTAAACGTATGTGTATGCTCATGATTATTGCTGTCAGTCCATGTAACCGACAGATAGCCGTAATGTCTGTAAGGTCTTGCCATACCGTTGCAGACACCGACATATTTAAAGCCTTTTATGATTATAAAAATATCTGACACAAGCCGTCCGAAGCAAGGTATCATCAATACCAGGCTGATGACAAGCCCGATGAGACAGCAGGCTATTTCTGTAATTTTCATATTCCCCGTGAAAAATCCAGCCGCAAAGGAAATCAGCCAGAAAATCAGGATAATAATGACATACTTGAAAACGGTCTGCCGGAGAAACCATAAAACTAAGAGAACAGCTTTAAAAAAGCCTTTAAATTTTTTCATTAAATATCATTTCTGATAATATCGTCAAGTGATTCACGTTTAACAGCGATTCTTGCCTCACCGTTATTAACGAAAACGACAGCAGGTTTCTGTAATCTGTTGTAATTGCTTGACATAGAGTAATTATAAGCACCCGTAGCGCACACAGCGATTATGTCGCCTGATTCAGCGTGCTGGAGGGGCATATTTTCGCCTATTAAGTCACCGCTTTCGCAGCATTTACCTGCGATAGTAACATTTTCGGAGCGTTCCTCATTTGCCTTATTAGCGACAACAGCCTCATAACGGGATTTATAGAGGATATATCTTGGACTGTCCGCCATACCGCCGTCAACGGAAATATAAGTTCTTATATTCGGGATTTCCTTTCTTGCGCCGACAGTATAGAGAGTGATACCCGCAGGAGCGGCAATTGAGCGACCTGGTTCTATGTAGATAAAGGGACGGGAAATATTGAGTTTCTCACATTCCTCATTAACGACTTTGGAGACTCTTTCGAGGTACACTTCAAAGGGCTGGGGGTCATCGGAATTCAGATATTTGATACCGAAACCGCCGCCGAGGTTAAGACCTTTTATTTCGTAGCCGAGTTCATTTTTAATTTTTGCGATAAAGCCGAGCATAACTCTTGCGGCTTCCTCAAAGGGGGCGATATCGAAAATCTGCGAACCGATATGGCAATGCAGACCTGTAAGGTTTAAATTTTCGCAGTTTACGGCTTCTTTGACGGCATCGAAAGCCTCGCCTGTTTCGAGGGCAAAGCCGAACTTGCTGTCAATCTGACCTGTTTTGACAAAATCGTGTGTATGTGCATCAATTCCTGGTTTTATGCGGAAAAGGATATCGGGTTTTTTATTGAGACTGGAAGCGATATTTTCGAGGCGGTGCAGTTCGCTGATATTATCGACAATTATATGACCTATATTATTTTCGACAGCGAATTTAAGTTCCTCATCAGTTTTATTATTGCCGTGGAAGCCTATTTTTTCGGCAGGGAAACCTGCTTTAAGGGCGGTATAGAGTTCACCAACAGAAACGACATCAAGACCGTCGCCCTCACTTGCAACGATTCTGCACATTTCCATACAGGAGAAAGCCTTGCTTGCATAGCATACAAGACCTTTGCCGTCATAGAATTTCTGCATACTTTCGTGAAAACGTCTTAAATTTTTTCTAATCATCTGTTCGTCCATGACATAGAGGGGAGTGCCGTAATTTTTTGCAAGTTCGACGGTATCAACACCGCCGATAGTGAGGTTGCCATTCTGATTCACGGCTAAATTTTCGGATACAAACATTTTATCAATCCTTTCGTGGGATAATCTATTCGTCAGCGACATCATTGTCGTCAGCGATATCTTCAACAATTCCCCTTAATTCCTCAACGCCCTCGAAAGTGACGGAAGAAAAAGGGATAACATGGATTTCGTCAAAGCAGGGAATTTCGGTTTTAAAAGCCTCCATGCGTTTTAATCTTTCAGTCTTTTTAAGCTTGTCCGCCTTAGTGAGAACGAGAACGAAAGGCATTTCCGTATCAATGAGATAATTTATCATCTGAACATCGTCTTTTGTAGGTGCATGGCGCATATCAACGAGCATAAAGACGAGTCTTATATCCCTGTCGGAAGAGAGATAGCCCTCAATAAGACCAGCCCAGCGTTCTTTTTCTGATTTAGCGACCTTAGCGTAGCCATATCCGGGCAAATCCGCAAAGTAGATATTTTCAAGCCCATAGAAATTAATAGTAGCAGTTTTACCTGGTACGGAGCTTACTCTTGCGAGATTTTTTCTGTTAAAAATTTTATTTATAAGAGTAGATTTACCGACATTTGAGTGACCTGCAAAGGCTATTTCGATTCTGTCGCACGGAGGAATCTGTGAAAATTTTCCATAAGATGCGACATATTCCGCCTTATTGTAATTAAGTTTCATAAACATCACCTGTCTTTGCAGTTTAATTTTTATTCCTCCGCACAAGACGGAGGAATAAATTTATTAATTATTTCACAAGAGCCGTATCGAGGACATCTTCGAGGGTTTCAGCGCAGATAAATTCAACAGATTCCTTAACGACATCATCGACTTCTTCGAGGTCGGGCTTATTATCGGCAGGAATGATAACAGTTTTGATACCGGCCTTATAAGCCGCCATAGTTTTTTCTCTCAGACCGCCTATGGGGAGGACATTTCCATGCAAAGTTATTTCGCCTGTCATAGCGACATCTGAGCGGACTTTTCTGCCTGAGAGGGCAGAAACGAGAGCAGTAACCATAGTAACGCCAGCGGAAGGACCATCTTTGGGGACAGCACCCTCAACAGCATTAATATGTATATCATTTTCCTTATAGAAATTCTTGTTTATGCCGTATTTATCAGCGATACTTCTGACATAACTTACAGCGATGCGTGAACTTTCCTTCATGACATCACCGAGAGAGCCTGTAATTTCGACTTTACCCGTACCGTCAAGGGTAATGACTTCGAGCGGCATAATGACACCGCCGACAGAAGTCCATGCAAGACCGTTCACAACACCAGTCTGGTCTTTTTTGGAATGAATATCGGAGATATATTTTTTAACGCCGAGGAGGTCATGGAGGTCTTTACTTCTGACCTTAATTCTTTTGACTTCACCCGAAGCGATTTTTCTTGCAGCTTTTCTGCAAACTGAAGCGATAGTTCTTTCGAGTGTACGGACACCTGCTTCTTTGGTATAATAAGCGATGATACTGTTTATAGATTCATCATCAAATTTAAGCTGAGTACCTCTAAGACCGTGTTCTTTAAGCTGTTTAGGGATAAGGTGGTCTTTTGCAATATGGAATTTTTCCTCAGCGGTATAGCTTGGCAGTTCAATAAGTTCCATTCTGTCGAGGAGTGGTTTAGGGATAGCATCGACATTATTGGCAGTAGTAATGAAAACAGCCTTACTCAAATCGAAAGGAATTTCGATGAAATGGTCTCTGAAAGCGTTATTCTGTTCGCTATCGAGGACTTCGAGCATAGCGGAGGAGGGGTCGCCCTTGATATCGCTGCAAAGCTTATCAATTTCATCGAAAAGGATAAGCGGATTAGCAGTACCGGCCTGCTGAATAGCGGTAATGATTCTTCCGGGCATAGCACCGACATAAGTTTTTCTGTGACCTCTTATATCAGCTTCATCACGAACACCACCGAGAGAGACTCTTGCATATTTTCTGCCCATAGCCTTAGCGATAGATTTAGCAACAGAAGTTTTGCCGACACCGGGAGGACCTGCAAGACAGATAATCTGACCTTTTATTTCGGGGTTAAGCATATGGACGGCAAGAAATTCGAGAATACGTTCCTTAACCTTTTTAAGACCGTAGTGGTCTTTTTCGAGGACTTCCTCAGCCTTAGCCATAGAAAGTTTAGCCTTGCTGTACTTACCCCACGGCAAATCGAGGATTGTATCGAGGTAATTTTTGATAACAAAAGCCTCTTGGGAAGCAGGAGGGAGTTTAGCGAGTTTTTCGGCTTCTTTCAGGAGTTTCTCCTTACTTTTCTCATCGACTTTCAGTTCCATTACATCATTGATGTAAGCGTATGAATCGTCGCCCTCATCTTCTCCGAGCTGTTCCTGAATAATTCTCATCTGTTCACGGAGGTAATATTCTTTCTGACCCTTGTCGATACTGTTTTTCGTCTGTTCATTTATAAGGCTTTCGAGGTCGAGAATTTCGACTTCGGAGGTAAGGCAGGCATAGAGTACAGAGAGTTTATTAATTATATTAGTTTCTTCAAGAAGTGTCTGTTTATCTCTGTAATTGAGACTGCAATTGAAAGTAACCGCCTCAAAGAGTTTTATAGGGTCGTCCTCAGTCATAACGGAATTAAAGAGTTCATTAGGCATTTTCGGAAAATGCGAAGCATATCTTTCAAACACATCTTTTATTGACCTTATGAGTGCCTCAGCCTCAACCTTATCATACTTTGCCCTTGAATAAGTAGGTGTACGTTTTATTTCAGCTTTAAGCACATCACCGTCATCAATAAGCTTGACGAGATTAGCCTTATAAATTCCCTCAACGAGGACTTTCATAATATTGTCAGGAAGTTTAAGCACCTGTTTTATTTCAGCGACAACGCCAACCTTATACAAATCGGAAGATTTTGGATTTTCGACATATGCTTCATGCTGTGTTACGAGGAAGATTTTTCCGTCCTCTTTTAGGGCTTTTTCTACAGCCTTGACAGACCTTCCCCTTGCGACATCGAAGTGCATCACCATTTTAGGAAATGCAACAAGACCTCTCACGGCAATGGTATAAATAGCATTACCTTTCTCGATATTTTTATCACTTTTTACTGTCTGTTCCATTTTATCACCACATTTCTTTACAACTTTACAATGTTTTTGCAACACATATAATTATACTACATATCAGAGAAAAAAGCAAGTAAAAAATGAAATTTAATTGTATGGATTAAAATGGAGAATTGGAGCGGGGAATGAAAAAGGTTCCCGCCCGTGTCCGAAAAATTGAGAATGAAAAGTTATACAGAATCAAATGGATTAGAATGAGAAAGATTCCAGCCCGTGTTTGAAAAATTGAGAATGAAAAGTTATACAGAATTAAAAACTAATATAACTTGCATCGACCCAACCGTAATAATCGCCGTCGTCCGCATCATAAAGTTCATACCATGTAATACCCATTGAGTAACAGGTATTGACAGCCGTAACGTTCCAGTCACCAAGGCTTGCCCTTACAAGTATCGCACTGCCTCCGTCAACAACATAAGTTGATGAAAAGCCTGCGACAGTACCACCGTAAGTATTTATCTTACCGCTTAAATTACATGGCGTAACTGTAACGGATTTACTTTGAGGAGGTGTTATATGAGATACATCAAAATTGATATATCCTGAATCCACCCAACCATAATAATCACCGTCATCTGCATCATAAAGTTCATACCATGTTATACCCATTGAATAGCAGGTATTTACAGCAATTACGTCCCAGTCACCGAGACTTCCCCTTACAGTTGCAACGTTTCCACCGTCAACAACATAAGAAGAAGCATATCCCGAAACAATTTCGCCATATGTTCTTATAGCACCTCTGATATTACATGAATTGACAGTTACAGAAGGCTGTGATTCACGGGGAGAAACAAAATCAACATATTCACTGTCTACCCAGCCATAATAATCACCGTCATCTGCATCATAAACTTCATACCATGTTATACCCATTGAATAGCAACTGTTTGAAGCTTTAATATTCCAGTCATTTCCGAGACTGCTGCGGACTTTTTCAGCACTTCCCCCATACACAACATAAGAAGAAGCAAAGCTTGCAACAACACCGCCATGAGTATTTATACGACCAACCAGATTACAAGGAGTAACAGTTGCCGCAACAGGTGCAACAGTAGTTGTAACGACAGCCTGTTTTGATGAAACAACTGTTGTTGCTTTTGCATTGGATTTCCTTGATGATACGACTGTTGTAACAGAATTTCTTACTGATGAAACAATCGTTGTCGCAGCGATTTTTCTTGATGATACAACTGTTGTTACAATTTCAGCAGAAACAGTAGTTTTCCTTGATGATGACGACGAAACAACCGTCGTTGTTAAAGCAGTAGTTTTTGATGATGAAACAGTTGTTGTCAAAGTAGTTGAAGTGGAAGTTTCTGTTTCGGTCGCAGGTATAGTCTGAACAGAAACAGATGCAGAAGAATTTTGCTGATTTCTGTTATTCTCAACATTTTCATTCATTTTTTTCTGTATAAGAAACATATAGCCAAGTATACAGAGCGCACATATAAGAAGTGCTATAATGGCAATAAGTACAGGTGTTGTCCGTGGTTTTTCCTCTGCCGCCTCATCATCTGTGCCATAAAAATTTTCATTCGCAGGAGGTTCAGCAGGAGGCGGAGCATTATTATAAGGAGGATATGGATAGTATGGGTCATATGTAGTCTGAGTCTGATTTTTATTTTGATTCTGAACGGGTACTTCTGCCGTCTGAGAATTTGAATTTCTTACAGGCTTTAATTTTTTCAGATTAGTTTTAGGAGGATTTACAGGTGCATTAGCAGACTGAGCAGGTTTTATGCCTTCATTTGCATAAAAGTCAAAATCACAGAAAAAGCAATATCTTGAATCATCAAGATTTTCTATTCCGCATTTAGGACATATTTTCATTTAATATCACCTCATATTTTATTTTTCATCAGTACGTTTTTTCTTTAAAATTGCCAGCAGTATCATTCCGACAAATGAACCTGCCAGAAGTGAAACGGTATACATAAGAGGGTGTCCGACAACTGCAAAGACAAATATTCCGCCATGCGGCGCACGCAAAGTACAGTCAAATGCCATTGAAAGCCCTCCCGCAACAGCCGCTCCGATAACACATGACGGAATAACTCTTGCAGGGTCAGCCGCTGCATATGGAATTGCTCCCTCTGTTATGAAACTAAGCCCCATGATATAATTTGCAGGAGCGTTTTTAAGTTCTTCCGCAGTCCAGCGGTTTTTGAAAAATGTTGCCGCAAGTGCAATTGAAAGTGGTGGAATCATTCCGCCCAGCATAACAGCCGCCATCATATTAAAATTCCCCGAAGCCATGCCCATAGTAGCGAAAAGATAAGCTGCCTTATTACAAGGTCCGCCCATATCTATTGACATCATAACACCAAGTATACAGCCGAGAAGAATTTTACTTGACCCTCCCATATTAGTGAGAAAAACGGAAATTCCATTGTTTATAATACCCATAAAAGGATTGACTGCACACATCACAACAGCAACAGTTCCAAGTCCGCAAAGCGGATAAATAAGAACAGGTTTAATTCCGTCCAGAGCCTTTGGAAGATAATCTGACATTCTTTTAATTCCAAGCATCAGATAACCGCCTATAAATCCTGCAATAAGTCCTCCGAGAAATCCCGAAGAAACATCTCCCGAAGGATTCATAAAAGTAGAACCTGACAACGCAATTGCACCGCCTGCCAGTCCTGAAAGAAAGCCTGCCTGTCCTGCGATACTCATTCCGATATATCCTGCAAGTACAGGAATCATAAAGTTAAATGAATATCCCCCGATAGTCTTAAACCATGCTGCCGCCGCAAGATGAGAACCAAAATCGCTGTCCTGAGGTGCGCCGCCTATGGTATCAATCAGAAAAGCAACTGCCATAAATATTCCGCCTGCAATTGTAAAAGGAAGCATATTTGAAACACCGTTCATAAGGTGATTATATATTTGTTTTCCGAAGCTTTCGTTCTGTGTATTTTCTTGTATTTTTTCCATATATTACCTCTTAAAGCTGTTTTAAAAGTTCAAATATTTTACCCTTAACCGCAAGACCGTCAGAAAAAGCCGTTGCACCTCCCGCAGCCGTACCGAGTTTAAGAGCATATTCATAATCACCATTCATTGACCCTGCAACAAAGCCTGCTACCATTGAATCGCCTGCTCCGACAGAATTTTTAACATTTCCCCTGCACACACCACAGATATGAACCTGATTATTTTCATCGACAAGCAAAGCACCTTTTTCCGCCATAGAAACGAGAACGTTTTCAGCACCCATATCACGGAGTTTTCGTGCATATTTTACAATGTCGTCTGTTTCGGAAATATTCACGCCGAACATTTCACCGAGTTCATGATTATTTGGTTTGATGAGAAAAGGCTTATATTTCAGAGTATTAAGCAATAGTTTATTTGTAGCATCGACAACAGTTCTGATATTTTTGTCTGCCGTCCTTGACAATATTCTTTCATAGATATCATCGGGCAGACTTTTCGGAATACTTCCTGCGAGAATCAAAATATCGTTATCTTTAAGCATATCAAGTTTTCTGAAAAATTCATCAAGAGCCTTATCATCAATGAAAGGACCCTGACCGTTTATTTCAGTTTCCTGAGAGGATTTTATTTTAACATTTATTCGTGAATTACCTGAACCGAGACTGATGAAATCGGTTTTTACGCCTATATTTTCGATTCCGTCCCTTATAGCCTGTCCTGTAAAGCCTGCAACAAATCCGAGAGCAACTGACGGCACACCGAGTTCACTCAGAACGACAGAAACATTTATACCCTTACCGCCGAAATATATTTCCTCACATGATGAACGGTTTACAGAACCGTTTTTCATATTTTCAACATGAACGACATAATCAACAGCAGGATTGAAAGTAACAGTATATATCATAAATAAAACTCCTATTCACCTACACTGAAATCCGTGTATTATATATCCTTTGATAATCTCCAACATTATATCATATTAAGCATATTTTGTCAAATATTATTGATTTTTATTTTATATTGTAGTATTATAATATTATAGTATTATAGTATAATAAGGAGTGATTATATGAAAACAGGATTCATAGGAGCAGGCAAAGTCGGATTTTCCCTCGGAAAATATCTTCTGCTTAACGGAATAAATATCTCAGGCTACATGAGCAGAAATCCCGAATCAGCACAAAAAGCCGCAGAATTTACATCATCTGAACTTTACACCGACTATTCTTCCCTTATAGCTGACAGTGACATTATATTCATAACAGTTACAGACGGAAATATAAAATCCGTCTTTGACGAAATGAAAAAATACAATATCTCAGGCAAATTAATATGCCATTGCAGCGGAGCTATGACAGCAAATGAAGCTTTCAGCGATATATCCGAACACGGAGCATATGGATATTCCATACACCCTCTTTATCCCGTAAGTGACAAATATGAATCGTACAAAGGATTAAAAGACGCATTTTTCTGTATTGAAGGCGATGAAAAATACCTGACATTCCTGAAAAATTTATTTGAAAATATCGGAAACAATGTCAGAATAATTCCGACTGAAACTAAAAAAGAATATCATGCCGCCTGTGCAGTTTCGAGCAATCTTGTCTGCGGACTTATTGCGGAAAGTATATCTTTAATGGAAAAATGCGGATTTACTGAAAAAGATGCATTATCCGCACTCAGACCGCTTGCATTTGCGAACATGAACAAAATCTTTGAAACAAGTCCTTCGCAGGCACTTACAGGAGCAGTTGAAAGATGCGATACCGAAACCATAAAAAAACATCTGAACTGCATCAAAAATGAAGATGAAA
>DGRR01000160.1 GCA_002389995.1 Ruminococcus sp. UBA4383
TGCACAAGTTCATGAACTGGGATAAGCCTATTCTTACGGACAGCGGGGGATTTCAGGTTTTCTCGCTTGCAAAGCTCAGAAAAATCAAGGAGGAGGGCGTTTATTTCGCCTCGCATATTGACGGTCACAGGATTTTCATGGGTCCTGAGGAAAGTATGCGGATACAGTCAAATCTCGGCTCTACAATTGCTATGGCTTTCGATGAATGTATAGAAAATCCTGCTCCCTATGAGTATACAAAAAAATCAGTTGAACGTACCACACGCTGGCTTATACGCTGTAAAAACGAAATGCAGAGACTTAACTCCCTGCCCGATACCATAAATAAACATCAGATGCTTTTCGGAATAAATCAGGGTTCTACCTATGACGATTTGCGTATAAACCATATGAAGGAAATCGCAGGGCTTGACCTTGACGGCTACGCAATAGGCGGTCTTGCAGTCGGTGAACCTACTGAGGAAATGTACAGGATTATTGACCTTGTTGAACCCTTTATGCCCGAAAACAAACCGAGATATTTAATGGGCGTAGGTACTCCCTCAAATATTATAGAGGCTGTCGCAAGGGGAATTGATATGTTTGACTGCGTTATGCCGAGCAGAAATGCCCGTCATGCTACTGTATTCACATGGAGCGGTATTATGCATATGAACAATAAATGCTATGAAACTGACCCGAGACCTATGGACGAGGAATGTGACTGCCCGACCTGCCGTAATTTCAGCCGTGCATATATAAGGCATCTTTTCAAGGCTAATGAACAGCTTGCAGGCAGACTTGCCGTACAGCACAATCTCTATTTCTACAATACTCTCACTGAAAAAATAAGAAATGCCATAGATGAGGACAGATTTGAGGAGTTCAGAGGAAAATATTCTTCTCTCCTCGCAAAAAGAATATAGGTGATATAATATGAAAACAGCAATATTTGACCTTGACGGCACGCTTGCAGATACTCTTTATGACCTTGCAGATGCGATAAATTACGGACTTGAAAAACTGGGCTTTCCGCTTCATGAATATGAAAAATACAAGTTCATGGTCGGAAACGGCATAATAAAGCTTTGTGAACGTGCTTTGCCCGATGACAAAAAAGATTATACAGAAAAACTGCATATGCTTTTCAATGAATATTACGGGGAACATTTTCTCGACAAAACAAGGCTTTATCCCGATATAAAACAGACTCTTGAAATCCTTGCGGAAAATAATGTATCCCTTGCCGTTGCCACGAATAAACCGCAGGATTTTGCAAGGGAGATAATTAAAAAGATTCTGCCTGATATAAAATTCATGAAAATACTGGGAGGCTGTGATGAAAGACCTAAAAAGCCGTATCCCGATATTATCCATGAAATTCTTGACGGCATAAGTTTTTCAGAGGCTTTCATGATAGGGGACAGCGATGTTGACATAATAACCGCAAAAAATGCAGGTATATATTCAATAGGCTGTGAATGGGGATTCAGAGGACGTGAGGAACTTTCAGGAGCAGGTGCGGACTTTATAGCGTGTAATCCCTTGGATATAGCAGATTTTGTCTTGAAAGGAGATTTGTCATGAAAAATAAAAAATCCGAAAAAGGTAACAGTCTCAAAAATTATACTGAGGAAGAATTAAAGATAGTTGAGGAACATATCGAAAAATATTTCGGTGAATATGACAGCGTTTTCAGGGGCAGGGACAGTTCAAGAGTTGATGTATGCATTATAAAACCGTCAGTCAGCAGGAATTATTATACTCTTGTTACCATAGGAATGGGTTCGTTTAAAATGAATGTGCCTGAAAAATTCAGACAGTATGACTTTGAACGTGCGGAACTTGCAATTTTTCTGCCTCCCGACTGGGATTATGACAGCGATGAAAAAGATAATTTCTGGGCTGTAACAATTCTGAGACTGCTTTCACAGCTCCCCGAAAGAAAAAATTCATGGCTCGGATTCGGACATACTGTAAATTATGGAGACCCTTTTCTGAAAGATTCGGAATTTTCTGCCGTTGCGCTTTTCAATCCGCCTTATGACAAGGAATGTCAGAAATGCACTCTGCCCGATAATACAAGTGTAAATTTTTATCAGGTATTGCCTATATGCAAAAATGAACTTGAATTTAAGTCAAAACACAGTACAGAAGAATTTATACAGCTTTTCGGCGGAAAACTTCCCTTTGTGGCTGAAACTGACCGTGAAGCTGCGGATACGGAAAATTTTGTGAGAATTATAGACAACGTTGAAAAGCACAGAAGAAAAATAGAAGAAAAAGAACTCGATGTCTCCGAGATAAATGCCGCCAGTCATATAGCCGCATTTCTTTTGTGGAGCATCGAAAACAATCTGATTGACGAGGAGTTTACCGATTATTTTTCTGAGGAAATCGCTGATATAAAGTCAGGAAATCTGGATATAAGAAAATTTTTAATCAATTCCCTTGACGGTGAACTCACTGAGGATATTTTTACTGAGGAAAGCAGGGATTTTATATCTTTCTATTATAATTTCCATTCGGAATTTGAGAAAATAAATTATCCTGCCGATGTTGACAGAAGTGCTATGGAGTATTTCGGTGAGGAAAAATATGAATGTGATGAATTTAAAGATGAAGCATATCTGTTCATGCCCTTTGATGATGAATATATAAAGAGAATGAACAAATATATAGAAAAGGGCTTTGAATTTCATAAATCCTTTAAAAAGTTCAAGTATTTGCGGAATACTCCCGATGAAGAATAATTTTATCTGCTGAAAATATTGCTTACAAGCGGTACAGCTATACTGAATCCGAGTGCTGTCAGAAACTGCTGTCTTTCAAGCATTACAGTGCCGAATATTTCTCTTAGTTCAGGTATGAATACCGATGCCGCCAACGCTCCGACAGATATTATAACTGCAAATACAAGCTTCATATTGCCGAAAGGATTTATTCTGAAAAGGGATTTTGTCTCGCTCCTGCACTCAAAAACGTGTATAAGCTGAGACATTACAAGCGTTATAAGTGCCGCTGTACGTCCTGCATTTACGTCTGCACCGAGATGAATTGTCACGGAAAATGAGCCGAGTGTTGATAAGCCTATGAATATTCCACGGAATATTATTTTCCACATAAGACCGCCTGCGAAAAATCCCTCTGTTGATTTTCTGGGCGGTTTTGACATTATATCCTTTTCAGGCGGTTCAAGTCCGAGGGCTATCGCAGGAAGTCCGTCAGTTACAAGATTTATCAGAAGAAGCTGTACAGGGAGCAGGACTATCGGCATACCCATTAATATTCCGAGAAACATTGTCAGAACTTCCCCTATATTGCAGGAAAGCAGATACCGTACAAATTTCCTTATATTTGCATATACACATCTTCCCTCCTCGACAGCCGTTACAAGGGTATTGAAATTGTCATCAAGAAGAATGACATCTGCCGCCTGTTTTGTAACGTCTGTACCTGTAAGCCCCATAGCTACACCGACATCAGCTTCTTTTATTGCAGGAGCGTCATTTACACCGTCACCCGTCATGGTGACTATCTCGCCTTTGCGCTTGAAACTGCGGACAATTCTTAATTTGTGGGCTGGTTCAACTCTTGCGAATACCGAATAATCATCAATAATCCTGTCAAGCTGGGAATCATTCAGTTTATTGAGTTCTTCGCCTGTCATAGCTTTTCCGTTTCTTGAAAGTCCTGCTTTTCTGGCAACAGCGGAGGCGGTATTTTTGTGGTCGCCTGTAATCATGACTGTACGCACGGAGGCAGTTGCACATTTTCTTATTGCAGTTTTAGCCTCCTCTCTGGGCGGGTCAATCATTCCCGAAAGCCCTAAAAATACAAGATTACCCCTTTCAGGCTCAAATTTATCCGATATGCAGAATGCAAGCGCAAGAACTCTCAGTGCATCATCTGACATGGAAATTATCTTGTCGGATATTTTTTTTCTTACTGTCTGGGTAAGAGGGAGGATATTTCCGTTCATATTCATATACTGGGAGCATCTTGGAAGAATAACTTCTCCTGCACCTTTGAAATATATTTTCTTGTCAGTCCCCGAAAGACAATGTACAGCCATGAATCTTGTTTCACTGTCAAAGGGATATTCGTCAAGCTTTGAGATATTGAGATTTTCTTTTATAATATCCGCCTTTGCCGCAGCTATAAGCAGGGCAGTTTCGGTGGGGTCGCCTGATACGGACCATTCGCCTTTTCCTGTAAGATTTCCACGCATACGGCTTTTGACGGGCTTATCTGATGATATGGAGGCAGTCGAGCATATAACACCGCATCTGAGACATTCCGAAAGAGTTTTTTCATTTACGGGATTTATTGCAGTACCGTCGGAAAGTTTTATATCACCGCATATTTTATAGCCCATTCCGCTGAATATGTAATCTGTATCAGCCGTGGAAAGATTTGTTACAGTCATTTTGTTTTCGGTAATAGTACCTGTTTTGTCGGAACATATAACAGATGTACAGCCGAGAGTTTCAACGCTGTGGAGTTTATTCACGAGGGCTTTCTGTTTGAGCATACGGCTTACAGCAAGGGCAAGGGCAATTGTTACCGTTGCGGGAAGTCCTTCGGGTATGGCGGCAATTGCTATTGTTATACCCGTCATAAGCATACCGAAAACATCTTCCCCACGCAGTACGCCTGCAAGAAATACAGCTATGCATACTATAAGACAGATTATTGCTATTATTTTTCCGAGTTCGGCAAGACGTTTCTGCAAGGGAGTCATTTCTTTGTCTATATCCGAGAGCATTTCGGATATTTTACCCATTTGTGCGGATTTGCCGACAGCTATTACTTTCGCCTGACATACACCTCTTGTAACTGATGCTCCGCAGTAAAGAATATTTGTTTTGTTTAATGAATTGTCTGTATCGTTTATATCAGATACTATTTTCGGTACGGCAGCCGATTCGCCTGTAAGTACCGATTCATCGGAAAAAACCCCTGATGCTTTAATAATTACACAGTCCGCAGGTATTCTGTCACCTGCTTCAAGTTCAATAATGTCACCAATTACAAGTTTAGCCGCTTCGATTTTTTTGAGTTTTCCGTCACGGTAGCATTTCGCAGACGGCGCAGTCATTGAACGTAAAGCCTCAAGAGTATGCTCCGTCCTGTATTCCTGAATAAATCCCAGAACTGCATCTAAAAGAACTATCAGCATAATAGTGACTGCATCGGAAACTTCTCCGAGAATAACGGATATTGCCGTAGCTCCGAGAAGAATCATGACCATTACATCTTTAAACTGTCCTGCAAAAATTTTAACGGCACTGTTTTTCTTTTCCTCGGCAAATATATTTTCACCGTACAGCTTTAATTTTTCGGCAGCTTCCTTTTCGGTAAGACCCATAAAATCACCCCGTTATATTTTTGATTTGTCCTTAAAGCATATGCCGAAAATTAATTCATAATGCATAATTCATGATAATATGCGTCTGTATGCTGTCATGATTATAATTATTTCAGACAGTGAATATTTCATGGAAAATGTAATATAATATTAGTGTTCCAAGTATGGAACAAAAAACGCAGATTTGACGATTTCAGAATAAGAGGAAAATCTGCGCTCTTGCACTGGGAGCGAATGGAGCAAAGCGGAATGAGCGAAAGTGCAAGGCTATAAAAGCGCAGATTTGACGATTTCAGATAAGGAGTTTTGTATCATGGAAAACAAAAGAAAAAATGATAATATCAAATGTACCGTTTCTCAGTGCGAGCATAATATGGTGACTGAGAACTACTGTTCCCTTAACTGCATATGCGTAGGCACTCACGAGGATAACCCCACTGTCCCCGAATGTACTGACTGCAACAGCTTCGTGAAAAGAACAGGCTGCTGCTGATTCCTTAACTTTATATGCCTGTTCCCTCTGCCTTTTTGAGGGAACAGGCATGTGTTTAAAAAAAATTGTGTATAATAAATAAAAATATTGCGTTAATATGTTCAAAATGCGAAAAGTTATTTTGTTCTCTTGCATTATTTGTTTTTATGTAGTATAATAATTACAGACTTTGCTTATTCGTTTCAGAATGGCAAACGCTAATCAACCGTTAGGAGGATAGACATATGTCGGATAAAACCATGATGTTCTCTGTCAAAGACACGGACACAGAGCTTAGAAATACCCTCACTACTGTGTATTATGCTCTGAAAGAAAAAGGATATAACCCCGTGAATCAGATAGTTGGATATATCCTTTCGGAAGACCCCACATACATAACAACTCATAACAACGCAAGGACTAAAATACGCCGCATAGACCGTGATGAACTGTTGCAGGCTATTGTGGAGTATTATATCAATGCGAATGTTAATGAACCAAATTCGGAACATTAACTGATGCCTTCATCATCTTATAATGATGATGTGCATTTAACTTGTTGCCAAATCAATATAAAATTATTGTTTTATCTGGGTGTTTTTCCGAAATAAGGGTATTCTCGGACAAGGGACAAATTATGGCAGAAAAACTTTGCGGCACATTGATATGTGCCGCATTTTTTTATTTTTTCTTCATACTGCGCTTTATGAGAAATACTGCCGCAAGAAAACCTGCTTTGAGTGCATAGGATATCTTTGAAACCATAGCTTTTTTAGTTTTGACTTTTCTTGCATGGGAGAGATTTCCTGTGCCTGCTGTTTTCATTGTACCGAATCCGAATGAAAAATTCCCCTTATTTTTTTGAACTTCCATTTTACAACTCCTTATTTACAATTGGCTGTGCGATTAAAAATTTTATTTTTTTGCCTTCTTCCGTGAACATTTTCTCATGTTCCGTAACGAAATTTTCATAAGGGCTTTCTGCATGGAGGTCATATGTTTTATATTTTATTTCATAGCCTGCCTCTTTGAAATGGTCAAGTGACTCCTTGAAAAGCTGGTCATCATCTGTCTTGAACCATATTTCTCCCTTTAAGAATTTCTTATAATTCATTAATTGTCTTGTATGGGTGAGCCGTCTTTTTTTGTGTTTGTTTTTATTCCACGGGTTGCAGAAATTTATATATATTCTGTCTGCACGGTCATTTTCACCGAATGACATATCTATGCGTTCGATATTCTGTATAGCTATGCGGATATTATCCATGGGGATATTTTTTTCCGAATATGCGGATTCAATTTTTCTTTTTGCGAGGACGAGCATTTCGTTTTTGATATCCATGGCTATGAAATTTATATCCGTATGAGCAGGGGCAGCCTGTGAAATGAAACCGCCTTTTCCGCAGCCGAGTTCCATATACAAAGGTCTTTCGGGGTGCGGAAACAGAGTATTCCATTTCCCCTTGTTTTCCTGAGGTGTTTTCGCATAGAAATCGCATGATTCAAGTTCAGGCTTTGCCCATGGTTTGTGTCTTATTCTCATAATATACTCCTATTTAAAATCGTCAAATTTTCGCTTTTAAGCCTTGTGCTTTCATTCGCTCCGTTACACTGCGCTCATTCTCAGCACAAGAGCGAAAATTTTCCTCTTATTTAAAATCGTCAAATTTTCGCTTTTTATGCCTTGTGCTTTCATTCGCTCCGTTACACTGTGCTCATTCTCAGCACAAGAGCGAAAATTTTCCTCTTATTTAAAATCGTCAAATTTTCGCTTTTAAGCCTTGTGCTTTCATTCGCTCTGTTACACTGCGTTCATTCTCAGCACAAGAGCGAAAATTTTCCTCTTATTTAAAATCGTCAAATTTTCGCTTTTAAGCCTTGTGCTTTCATTCGCTCCGTTACACTGCGCTCATTCTCAGCACAAGAGCGAAAATTTTCCTCTTATTTAAAATCGTCAAATTTTCGCTTTTAAGCCTTGTGCTTTCATTCGCTCCGTTACACTACGCTCATTCTCAGCACAAGAGCGAAAATTTTCCTCTTATTTAAAATCGTCAAATTTTCGCTTTTATAGCCTTT
>DGRR01000124.1 GCA_002389995.1 Ruminococcus sp. UBA4383
AGGGCGGACTCTTTGTGTGGTGTACACTCCCCGATAACTGCGATATGAATGCTTTCTGTACAAAAGCTGTACAGGACTATAAAATAGCAATAGTTCCCGGAAATTCATTCAGCATTGACCAGAATGAAGTAAGCCATTCATTCAGACTTAACTACTCAACACCTACCAATGAACAGATAGAAAAGGGCATGGAAATTCTTGCGAAAATGACAAGAGATATGCTCGACTGATTAAAATTAAATTTGAAAGGAAAATTATTATGCCAATAACAGACAGATATCCCGTTACCCAGAAATACCTTATGACAAGAGGTCAGGCTATAAACTTCCCGCCTCAGTTCTTTAAGGGAAATTTCAAGAAAACAGACGTTTATGGAGTTGTTATAGATATCCCCATGCCCAATAATGTACTTACTACTATGGTATGTTTCATAAACGGTGCGGCTAACCTCTATTTCAATAACGGAAACGAATACACAGGAGCATCACAGAAATACAGAAACCTCGTTCAGGCTGCACATAATATGGTAGCCAATGCAACCGCTCTCGTTCCCAAATGCGAAAAGGTTAAGTCCTACGATATCCCCAGAGGCAGAATCCACAATATATTCCTCCTCACAAGAAGCGGTATATACAAAACTGAACTTCACCCCGGAGTTATTCCCGAAACAGAACCCGAAAAACGTACATTCTATGTACTCTATCAGCGTGTTCTCAACGAACTGAGAAACTGTCAGCTCAGAGATGATGCCGAAAGAAGAAATTCCGCAAAATAAGGAGCAGGATATGGAAGATAAAAAACTCATTTTCAGTGCCATACAGCCTACGGGTACTTTTACACTCGGAAATTATATCGGTGCTGTAAGAAACTGGATTCCGCTTCAGGACGAGTATAACTGCATATACTGTATTGCTGATATGCACGCTATAACCGTCAGACAAGAACCTGCAAAGCTCAGACAGAATACCCTTGCGGCATATGCACTCCTTATGGCTTGCGGTATCGACCCCAAAAAATCAATACTTTTCATACAGAGCCATGTAAATACCCATGCACTTCTCAACTGGGTACTCTGCTGTAACACACAGTTCGGTGAACTTTCAAGAATGACGCAGTTCAAGGATAAAAGCCAGAAACACCCCGATGATGTAAATGCAGGATTATTTACATATCCTTCGCTTATGGCAGCGGATATCCTTGCATATAATGCGGATTTCGTACCCGTGGGCGTTGACCAGAAACAGCACCTTGAACTTGCAAGAAATATTGCCCAGAGATTCAATCAGCGTTATGGTGACTTCTTTACACTCCCCGAACCTTACATAATGGAAGTCGGTGCGAAAATAATGTCACTGCAAGACCCCACAAAGAAAATGTCCAAATCTGACGAAAATCCCAATTCCTGCATACTTATACTTGATGACAAGGATACTATTATCCGTAAATTTAAAAGAGCCGTCACTGACAGTGAGGCGGAAATCGTTTACCGTGAGGGCAAAGACGGCATAAATAACCTTATGTCAATTTACAGCGCAGTTACAGGCAAGGACTACCCCGAAATAGAAAAAGAATTTGCAGGCAAAGGCTACGGAGACTTTAAACTCGCCGTAGGTGAAGCAGTTGCTGATAACCTTGCACCTATCCGCACAGAATTTGATAAGCTTATATCAGATAAGGCTTACCTGAAACAGTGCTACACTGAGGGCGCACAGCAGGCTTACAGATATTCAAGCAGAATCGTTTCAAAGGTTTATCATAAGGCAGGCTTCGTTGACATAAAATAATATGAACAGATAATATCTGTTTTTATTATAGTGAAAATCCACAAAACATACTGTATTAAATTCCTTTATTCCGCTTAATTCACAAAAATTTAAAAATGTGTTGATTTTTAGCGGAATTTGGGGTATTATAAAGGAAGTGCTTTTTTCCCTATGGTTGAATATCAGCAGAAAGATAATTATAAAATAGCAGACCTTGTTGAAATCGTTAAGCTTTTAAGAGGCGAGGGCGGCTGTCCGTGGGATATCGAACAGACCCATAAATCTATCAAAAGTGATATGATTGAGGAAGCCTGCGAGGTAATAGAGGCTATTGATACGGAAGATACTGCGCTGTTATGCGAGGAACTCGGAGATGTGCTTTTACAGGTCGTTTTTCATGCGGGTATCGAAACAGATGCAGGTAATTTTACTTTTGATGACGTTTGTGACGGTGTTTGTAAGAAATTAATCATAAGACACCCCCATGTTTTCGGCGATACTGTCGCAAATTCCACTGAACAGGTACTTAAAAACTGGGATACCATTAAAATGGAAACCAAAGGTCAGACATATACCGATACACTCGAAAGCGTCGCAAAATCTCTCCCCGCACTCATGAGAGCGCAGAAAGTCGGCAAGAGAGCTATGCGTGCAGGTATGGACTTTAAAACCGCTCAGGACGCAATAAACTGCATAAGTATCGAAAAAGCCGAACTCGATGAGGCTGTCGCAAACGGCAATAAGGCTGAAATTACAGAAGAACTCGGAGATTTGCTGTTTTCATGCGTGAATGCCGCAAGACATCTCGGCATTGATGCGGAACTCGCTCTCAAAGATTCAACTGAAAAATTTATCAGACGTTTCGCAGTTACAGAAGAACTTACTAAACAGGATAATATTGACATGAAGGAACTCCCCATAGAGGAACTTGATATTTACTGGGATAAGGCTAAAAAAATTATAAACGGAGGAAATAATAATGACTAAAACAGAACTCATTAATGTTATCGCTGAAAAGGCTGGCTGTACTAAAAAAGATGCCGCTGCTGCTCTTGAAGCAACATTATCTTCTATACAGGAGGCTCTCGAAAAAGGCGAGAAAGTAGCTATCACAGGATTCGGAACTTTTGAAGTCCGTGAAAGAGGCGAAAAAACCTGCATAAACCCCAAAACTAAGGCTAAAATCGTTTGCCCTCCCTGCAAAGCTCCCGCATTCAAGGCAGGAAAATCACTCAAAGAGGCTGTAAACAAGTAATTAAAGAGGGCAGGCTTTTCGTCTGCCCTTTGCTTTTTAATAAATCAGTTTTTTCGGAGGAATCCCATGATTAAAGGCATACATCATATATCAATGAAATGCGGAACAGATGAAGAACTTGAAAATGTCAGAAATTTCTATGTAAATATACTCGGCATGAGTATATGCCGTGAATGGAATGACGGAATAATGATAGACAGCGGAAACGGTCTGATTGAAGTGTTTTCAAACGGTAAAGGCGAGCGCAGAAAAGGTGCTTTGCGCCATATGGCTTTTCTGACGGATAATGTTGACGAAATGGCTGAAAAGGTCAGAAATGCAGGATATACTGTTTTTATCGAGCCGAATGACAAAGTAATTGATTCTGTCCCTGAATACCCTTTCAGAATGGCATTCTGTTACGGACCGCTTGGAGAGGAAATTGAATTTTTCTGCGAATACTGATTAAATAAATTAAAAGGAGAATTTTATGCGCCTTGACAAATATCTCAAAGTAACAAGACTTATCAAGAGAAGAACTGTCGCAAATGAAGCTTGCGATGCCGAAAAAATATCCGTGAACGGCAAAATTGCAAGGGCTTCATATGATGTTAAAGTCGGTGATATAATTGAAATAAATATGGGAAGAACTGTTAAAGTTAAAGTTCTCAACGTCACTGAACACGCAACCAAAGAAAATGCGGCAGACAATTATGTTGTAATAGAATAAAAAAAGGGACTGTTTTTCAACAGTCCCTTTTGTATTATTTTGTATTGTGGATATCCCAGCGAAAATTAGCAAGTTTCAATGCTTTTGTCTTGTCAAGCATATTGTTGTTTTCGAGTTTTTCGAGGTCAAGATAGCGGTAATAAGTTTTTTCTTCCTTATTTGCACTGCTGAAAAGACCTTTTAATTTTGAAAACGCTCCTCCGGGGGATTTCTGCACGACAGTACCGAGAGTATGATGTTCACGCATGAAAGCTATTATATCGGCAGCCTTTGTGAGTTCCTTGTCGCCTACATTATAGACTCCTTCGTATGTCATTTCGTCCGCATTCTGTATAAAGCAGAGAATGAAATCGACAAGGTTATGCACACAGCAGAGCTGAAAACCATACTGACCTTTTCCGTATACAAAAAGGCTTCTGTCTTTGGGGTCGGTAATTTTTGCGACAAGATTTTCAGTATAGTTGAGAGTATATACAGGGGAGTATCTGATTATGCAAGCCATAATAGTTTTATGGTGTTGTTTTTCTGTTATGAGGGCTTTTTCGGAGGAATATTTCATAACAGCATAATTTGTAATTGGTTTGAGGTCGTCATCTTCGTGGACGGGTTCTCTTGTTTTACGAAATTCATACACCTGATCGGTGCTGAGAAGAATTACTTTTTCAACATGGGTATGCAGATTATTTTCCTGCATGGCATAGCGGTATATAAATTTATCGCAGGCAGCGGAATCGTGCATTTCTCTTTCGGTAATGGTATCACCCAAATCATTATCAACAGTGCAGGCGGCATGAACGAGAACATCTATTTTATTATGGTCAAAAATATCGCCGAGTTTATTTTTTTCAGTAGGGGTTGCCTGAACGAAAGTATAGTGCAGTTTTCCCATATTATAGTCACTTTCTCTTTCATCGACAGCGATTACTTCATATCCCTTTTTCAGCAGACCTGAACATATATGCTTTCCGATAAGACCACAGGCACCTGTAACGAGAACAGTTTGCATCTTCATACCCTCCTTTCTGACAGAATATTATTTTCATATATTATTATAACACATTTCAAAAAAATTTGCAACTATATTTTCAAATGTTAACCTTGATAAACGGGAATACGGTATTATTCAACAGTATTCATAATGGGATTTGCGTTTACTTCGTCAATATATGTCTGAACGGTTGCTGATATTGAATCAAAAGTTTCGTTCCACGGAGTACCCTTTGCGGAGTTTCTGAGGTTGCTGTCAAGGAGGTCGGAGCAGTCTGTTGAAACGCCGAGGGAGAGGTCAATAATTGTGTTGGCATCAGCGAGTTCCTGCATACTGTGCTGCATTTCTATCATTTCGTCAGTCCAGCCGTAGTCGTCACGGAACTGTTTGTCTGCGACAGCCTTTGTATTTTCATCGAGTATGGTAAAACGTTTACATTCAAGGAATTTAGCCACGCCCTGCGGATTCTGACCGCCTTTTACAAAGCAGTATGATTCAATGCCGACAGGGATATAATATTCATCGGCTTCGGGGTCTTTGGGCATGGGAACGAAAAATACATCATCACCGTATTTCTTTTTCCATGTGGATTCTTCGCAGTAGAGTTCATAAAGACCGACAGGATAGAAAAGGACTTTACCTTCACCGACATATTCAGGGTGGGCAGTCCAGCCGTAGTCACCGACACCTATTGCTATGCAGTTTGTTGAATTGAGTTCATAGAGCCAGTTCTGAACTCTTTCCATAGCGGGGTCGCCTATATTGCTGACGAGTTTTCCGTCCTCGATTGAAATGGCAGGGACACCAGTAGTATTTATGAGTGCAAATTCAAACCACCAGCCGTCAATGCCGTAGTGTTGTTTTTCGGTATCGACAAAGCTTTGGAGCATACTCTGGAAAGCATTCCAGTCCCATTCGCCCTGAGCATAGAGTTCAGCGGGGTCGTCAAGACCTGCTTCCTCGACAGTTTTTCTGTTATAGATGCAGGCAACTTTATCGCCTACGGGCTGGACAACGGTGCAGTAGTGATGACCGTTCCAGATGAGGCTGTCATTGAGTTCCTGAACGTCCTCCCAGAGCGGAGTTGAAAAGTCTATGTAGTCATCAACAGGTGTAAACATACCTTTTACTGCGCCTTTCGGGAAAGCATCACCGTCACCTGCATAGAAGAAATCGACACCTTCACCGCTGTTGATAGTTTCGGCGAGTTTTTCGTATCTGCTTGCCCAGTCGCACTGAATCCATTCGATTTTTCCGCCGTATTTTTCTTCAAATACGACGAGTTCGGGGGGTTTGTTTTTACCTGATGCATCGGGGTTGATATCCCAGTTAGCCATCCATTTTATAGTTTTGTTTTCGAGTTCGACATCTTCGAGGAGGTCGGAATTTGATGCAGCCTGATTTAGTTCGTTTCTTACTTCTGAATTTACATCTACATCAGCGTATGGATTTGAACTTGAAGAAGATGATGAAGAAGAACCGCATGAAGCGATTGACATTGAGAGAGCTGTCAGTATCAGTGCGGAGATAAAATTTTTTGTCTTTCTCATTGATAATACTCCTTTGTTTATTTTATTAATATTGCGTCAATAAAAAGCTATTTTTTTCATTATAACATTTTTTATATTATTATGTCAATAAACAAAATACATATAAATCAATGTGCATAATTGTTATTATGACTAAAACATCTTCCATAAGTTGTATATTATTAATAAATGGGCTTATAAAAAAGAAGGTCAAAAGACCTTCTTTTGGTTTATCAGCCCAAGAAATCCGCAGGAGCGGAGACTATATTTGCGATTGTTACAGGAACTTTGATGACATTGGATTTATCGTTGTCGTCCGTACCTGTGGGGTAGAAGCACACTGTAAAGTTATTCTGTTCCTCAGGCACGCAGAAACCGCCGATATATCCTGTAAATTCACCGTTTGCAGGGATTTCAAACGGGTTGGGGGTATAGCCTTTGAAATTATTTGTGGCATAAATCTGAGTTTTGATGTTAAAGCCTATTTCTTTTCCGTCATCTGTGAGGAGGTAGAAATTATTGAGGGCATTGAGTTCATATTTTGAATCAGATGTATTCTTGATAGTTACATTAAGATAGAGATATCTTTCACCGTCATCGGATTTTGCGCCCGAATCAATTACTGAATTGAGTTTGAAAACGGTGTCGTTTTTATCGGCTTCTTCATCGACAGCGACATTTATTTCCTGTGGCTGCTGCACTTCGGATTCTGATGAAGAAGTTTTCGGGATAAGCGGCGGGTCGGAAGAATCCGCACAGCCTGCAAGGGAACAGGCAGAAAGCAAAACAGCACATAAGAATGCAGAACATTTGAATTTTTTCATTATATTAACCTCCGTGGTCATGCAAAAATATATGTATAGTATAACACAGGATTGAGTGTTTTGTCAAGAGAGGAAGAAATTTCCTGTAAAAAAATCCGCATCTTCCCGAAAAACGGGAAAATGCGGATTCGGCTTTCATGCGGCTTTTTTTGCTTTGGTTCTGTTGAGGATAGCGACGCCATATTCTTTTTCGACATATGAAATCTGAGCGGGGAGTCGTCTTATGACGTATGCGATAGCTTTGTCTCTGTGTGTAGTGCGGTGACTGAAAGCCTGTCTCATTGGGATACCCTTTTTGTAAAAGTTGTATGTACTGTGGCGGAATTTCTGCTGAAAAAGGAAGTAGCTCCGGGTGTCGTCTTCTGCGTAGAAGTTGATGATGCCTTTGATTGAGGAATCTCTGCAAATGATGACCATTTCTCTCATGATAACATTCTCCTTTACACGATGTACATTGGTTTGTATCCGTTTGACAATATCTATTATAACATACTGTTACGAAAAAATCAAATAAAAAAATATGCGATAAGTTTATTTTATTTTGTTATAATTCACTGTAATAATATATTACTTAAAATTACAAAAAATTTACTTTTATTCACAGCATAGAAAATGCTTGACAGTAACAATATTATATTGTATAATATCATTAACAGAAACTGCGGTATCCTCTCAATTCCGCAGAATGTGAAAGGAGTTTTTTAAACAATGAAGAATTTAACAAGAATTTTCGCAGGCATTGCTGCCCTGACGCTTATGTCAGCCGCTGTATCATGCGGCAGCAGCAGCGAAAATGAATCGGCTTCTTCTTCATCTTCGTCAGAGGCTAACGAACACTATAAAGAGGCTGATGAATACGGTCTTGATGTAGATGAAAGTGAAGTTGAAGAAATCAAGGGCGACAGTTCCGTTGATATAAGCGGTACTACTATAACATGGCTTGCGGATTATGACCTCAATCCGACAAATAACAATGACCGTTCAGTTGCACTTTCGCTTTTTGAGGACGTTTACGGCGGAAAGGTAAACTTTGTACAGACAAGTTCAGATGAAAAATTTTCAAAGCTTGCAACAATGATTCTCTCAGGCGATGAAGTCGATATGTTCCCCTATGAATGGGACGCTGTTCCGAATGGTGTTGTAAAAGACCAGTATGAACCGCTTGACCCGTATTTTGATGTACTCGGCATGAACGAAGGCTTATGGGACGATATGGAAGATGTCATTGATATGTTTGAATACAACGGTCAGCACTACGTTGTCCCTTATGCAGTTTCAGACCCGCTTCTGATAACATACAGCAGAAAACTTATGGAGGCAGAAGGTCTTGATGACCCGTATGAACTCTATGAGGACGGCGAATGGGACTGGGACGCATTTATGAGTATGATGGAATCATTCGTTGCAGGTGCGGCTGACGGGCAGACAAGATATGGTATAAACGGCTGGTTCGGACAGGCAATCGTACAGTCAACAGGTCATACTATTGTAAACTATGAAAACGGTAAATTCATAAATAATATTGATGACCCCGAAATCGAAAAGGCTGAACTTCTCATGCAGGATATAGCCTCCAAACATCTCTATTATCCCGACTGGATAGGCAATTTCCCCGATGACCAGTCAACACTTTTCTTTGCTATGGCTGACTGGGCATTGGGTGCATCAAATGCAAAAAATCCCGATGCGGATTTAATGGTAGTGCCTTTCCCGAAATCTCCCGATGCTGATGAAAATTATCTCTGCTGTAATTTTGCCGCAAAAATGTTAATCAAAAACTCAAAGCACGGTGATGCTGTCGCAACATATATGAAGTGCGAAAGAATGGCTGCACAGAATGAGGAATACAGGGATTTGGCTAAACAGAAAGCCCTCGTTGTGGAAAAAACTGCCGCAGGTGTCGTTAAAAGCTTTGTAACGGAAGAACAGTATGATGCAATTCAGTCTTATCTCGATACGGACAATACAACTCCCATGTTCGATTTTGGCTACGGTATGGGCGAAAGAATGTACGGTGACGGCGAATATACATACGAAACAAGAGGCGTTATGAATAACCTCACTACTGCCCTCCTCGAAGGTAATGAGGCTGTCGATTCATGGGCATCTCTGCGTGATGCATGGACAGGCGTTATCACCGAAGAAATTGAAAAATTCAATAAATAATTAATTATAAGCCTGTCTGCAATGCAGACGGGCTTGTTTGTGGTATTTAGCTTATAGATTAGTTAATTTATCAATTTATATATGTTGATTTTGTGTAAAACTTACAAAAAAATTCTGTACTATATGTTAAATGAGTAAAATTTCAGAAAAATGCGTGACATTTACCTCAGTCTATGGTATAATGTTAAAAAGAACGTTTTCTGCTGTGAATTTTTACACTGAAAAGAAGGGAAGAAGCATGGATAACAATAATAAACAAAGACCAAGAAAACGAGTTACCAAAGAAGTCCTGCGCCGCAGACAGTTTACCGCCCTCGCAGTTATATTCTTCATACTCCTCATGATTGTTCTTCTCGTTGCAAAGGGCTGTTCAAAAAATGAAAGTTCAGAAGACGATGCCCCTCCGATAAACAGTACCGCCATAACATCAGGCACTGTCCCTGCGGAATCAGAAGCTGCCGTGACAGGACCTGTCGAGGAAATAACCGAAGCTCCCACCGCTGAGGCTGTACCCACCGAAGCACCGACTACTGTTCCCGAAAATCCCAATACAATAACCAAAATTGAAGTGGACAGACATGAAATATATCTCGGTGTCGGTCAGACCGATATGCTGACCGTTATAATGTCCCCCGAAACTTCAACCGAAAAAGGCGAAATCTGGACTTCATCAGATACAAGTATTGCAACAGTTGATGCATACGGAACTATCACAGGTGTAGCACCGGGAACTTGTTTCATTACCGTTCAGGCTCAGAATAACCCCTCTGTCGAGGCTGCCATAAGAGTAAATGTAACACTTGACGGCGGAGCAGGCTACGACAACGGCGGTTATGATGACGGCGGCTATGGCGAGGATTACGGTTACGGTGACTATGGCTATGGTGAGGACTACGGATATGATGAGTACGGCTATGCCTATACTTCAAAGGGCAGAGCTTCACAGAATGCAACTCCTCTCAATATGAAGGAAGATTCAAAAAAATCATCAAAGCCAAAGAGTAATTCGGCTGATGCTCCGCTCCCTCCCGTATATCCCAACGAGGGTCTTACCTATATAAAGGATATCCTTATTGTAAACAAGGACATAGGTATGCCCGAAGACTTTAATCCCGGTCTTGAAGATATCTGCGCCAGCCAGTTTCAGAAACTCTCCGAAGATGCCGCAAAGAGCGGACTCAATATATATCTCGGCTCAGGATTCCGTTCCTATGACCAGCAGGTTATTGTTTACAATGACTATGTTGCAAGAGACGGCAAACAGGCAGCAGATACTTTTTCGGCACGCCCCGGACATTCCGAACATCAGACAGGTCTTACAATAGACTGCAATACAATTACAGATGATTTCGGCTATACCGACGAGGCTTTCTGGCTCGCAAAACACGCCCATGAATACGGTTTCATAATCCGCTACGAAAAGGGCAAGGAGGATATTACAGGCTATAAGTATGAACCGTGGCATATAAGATATGTAGGCTCGGAAGCCGCAACATATATGTACGAAAATAACCTCTGCCTCGAAGAATATCTCGGACTTGCGTAAAAATATCAGATTTTTTTCAAAAAATACTTGATTTTTCCGTGAGCTTGTGATATAATATACATGATACTGAGCAAGACCGGAAATTTCCGGTCTTTCGTTTGTAATAAGCATTTTCAGAAGGAGGCAATGCTATGAAACTGAAAAAATTCGGTGCAACAGAACAGAAAGTCTATGACCTCGTAAAGCCTGTTACCGATGAACTCGGCTACTTTCTCTGGGACGTTTCATACGTCAAGGAGGGTGCTATGTGGTATCTGAGAGTTTTCATCGACTGCGATGAGGGGATAACTATTGACGACTGCGAAAAAGTTACCGAACCTGTAAATGCCGTTCTTGATGAGGCTGACCCCATTCAGCAGAGCTATATGCTCGAAGTAGGCTCGGCAGGTCTTGAAAGAGAACTCCTCAAAGAAGAACATTTTGAGGTCTGTATCGGCGATAAGGTCAGAATCAGATTTATAAGAAATGTTGACGGCAAAAAGGAAATTTCAGCCACACTCACAGGATATGACAAAAACAGCATAACCGTTCAGACGGAAAACGGTGAGGAGAAAATCTATCAGCTTGCGGATATCGCTTTTGTAAAGCTTTGGTTTGATTTTGAATGAACATACAGCCATACACTACTGAATGATATGGTGTGTATGCAGAATAAACGATATAATCGGAGGAATAAAAATGGAAAAATTTTTTGAGGCACTTCAGTCCCTCGGTGAGGAAAACAGCGTTGAAACAGAGGTACTCATCGAAAAAGTCAAGTCGGCTATGCTCAAAGCCGCTAAAAAAGCCTATCCCCACAGCGAGGAAAGAATCAGGGTGGAAATTGACCCCGCTACAAAAAAATTCGCTATGTATATCGCTCAGGAAATAATTGATGATTACCCGATAGATGACAACGAAATAAATATTGATGTGGCTAAAACTATCGACCCCAATGCCGTTGTAGGCGGTACTATCATGAAGGAAATAGATATCTCAACCCTCGGAAGAATGGCTGCACTTTCCGCTAAACAGTCCATAAAAGGCGACCTCAGGGAAATAAACCGTGAACAGATGCTCAATAAGTTTGAAAGCAAGGAACATGACTGCATTATCGCCACAGTTTCACAGATTGAACCCGGCAGAGGTACTGTAACCGTTGAATATGACGGCACTGAACTCTACCTTTTCAAAAATGAACAGATTCCCGGAGAAGTCCTCGAAGAAGGTAAAAAGGTAAAAGTCTACATCACAGGCATCGTAGGCAAAAATAAAAAGCCTATCGTTAAAATTTCCCGTACACACAGGGATTTCGTCAAGAGACTCTTTGAAAGCGAAGTACCCGAAATCGCTGACGGCACTGTCGAAATAAAGGCTATTTCAAGAGAAGCAGGCGCAAGAACTAAAATTGCAGTATGGTCAAAAGACCCCAATGTCGATACAATAGGTGCTTGTATAGGTACAAGACGTTCCCGTATAACCGCTGTTGTAAACGAACTCAACGGCGAAAAAATAGATATTATCCCGTGGAGCGAAATTACTGAGGAATTTATCGCAAAAGCACTCGCCCCTGCACAGGTTCTCAAAACTATAATAACTTCTTCCGAAGAAAAAACCTGCACTGTAATCGTTCCCAATAATCAGCTTTCACTCGCAATAGGAAACAAGGGTCAGAATGCAAAGCTTGCCGCAAAGCTTACAGGTTTCAAAATTGATATCAAACCACAGTTCGACAACGTTACAGGAGAAGTCGCTCCCGAAATAAAGGACGATATGCCCGAAATTACTGCACAGGAAAATGCAGAAAATCAGTCCGATGCGGATATAACCGAAAATACTGCCGAAATTCCCGAAAATAACGGGGAAATTAAAGAGGATATCCCCGAAAC
>DGRR01000069.1 GCA_002389995.1 Ruminococcus sp. UBA4383
ATTACATGGTATTTAGGGATTTTTGTAACCTTTCCGGTTACGCATATTCAATTGGTGGAGGCGACGAGAATTGAACTCGTGTCCGAAAACCCATTCATGCAACTTTCTACGAGTGTATTTTACCTATTAAGATTCCCTGAACTAACCGCCGATAAACGGGCTGAAAACTCAGGTAGTCCGAATACAGTTCAACGGCACGGACACGCCGAAGAATCGTTCACCGTTAGTCAATGCCCATGTGAAAGTCACGGTACTCAATCACAGGACAGTAGCCGACTTAGGCAGCTACCTGTAAAGCGTTGTTATGGCTTACAGTGATATTATTTCTAGCGTTTATATTTAAACGTGGCGCAGATTAAGGAGATTACGCCGAACTCCACTCGCTTATCACACTTCAGAATCCCCGTCGAAACCTTTACGCCCCCATGAGGATAAGTATATTAATATTATACACTAAAAAAACTGATATGTCAACAGTTAAGTTACAAAAAAAGGTTACAATTCAATTAAATCTGATATAAAATTTTATAATTCCTCGCTGTCATCATCTTCATAATCTTCATCATCTTCATCATCGTCAGGTGAATCATATTCAACGATATCGAGATAGCCGAAGAAAACATTATTAAATGGGAAATTATCCTGAATTAATCGGATAACGGAAGTGATAATATCGTCATGTATTGAATAGCCTTCAACAGTAATTTTTACATCTTCATTTTTTCCGAAAGAAATAACCCATTCAGAACCGCCGTCATCATCGTTTTCTGAAAAATACACATCATTTTCCTCATCATATGTGACATTCATATCTATATCAGAAATCTGTGCGAAAAAATCCGCAATATTTTTCCGAGGATATTCAAATTTCTGAACGTCCTCGCTGCCAAATTCGTCAATACAGGAATAAGTCAGGGAAACACCGTCTGCATTTTCCTCAATATTTATTACACACTGACCGTACATCATAACAGCCGCCTGTATTTCAATCCATGATAAATTTTCAAGTTTAATATTCATAGCCGTCCTCCGTTCAAGGTACAAATACGCTTAATTAATCGTATCACGTTCTATAATAATATTATACAACATAAAAATACATATGTCAATAGAATATGATAAAAAAGCTGAATTTATTTTAAAATTCAAAAAGTTGTCATGATGAAAAAATTGTGAAATCACTTTACAGCAAAATTTATTTGTGATATAATATTCTTTCGTAAAGGATAAATTTAAGGGAGATATTTATGAACAAAGGAGAACAAAGAAGAAAAAAAAGACGTGGGAAATATCATGCAAGATATGACAGGATAATATTGCTTGCACTTTTATTTATTGAAACGGCGGCAATAATATTTCTGGGCATAAGAGTTTATCAGCTTGAAAAAAAAGAAGAATCATCGTCTGAAATACAGGAATTTTCCGAACAGACAACAGAAAATATACCCGAAGTTACAACAGAAAATATAACCGAAGTTACAACGGAAAATATTACAGAAATACAGACAACCGTAACAACAACGGAAGTTGTGGAAACTGTTGCGACAACTACAAGCTTTACGGAAAATTTTGAAACGGAAAAATATGAAGATGATGATATATACGAAGGTATGCTTGCTATGGTAAATTCCGAACATGAATATAAATTCACCGAAGATGAAGATAATTTCGTCAAGGTAATGGAAAAAGGAAACGAATTTTACAACGTCAGCGAAAATGACCTCAGCCTTGAAAGTGAAACTGTTGAATATCTCAATCGCATGATGAAGGATTTTGCCGAAGATACAGGCATGGAAGATACAAATATATGGGTAGTTGAAGGACGCAGGGATTATGATACCCAGAATGATATATATAATTCAGGCTCATCAGTTTTCAAGGCAGGATATTCCGAATATCATACAGGCAGAATATTTGACCTTGCAGTATTTGAAGATGACGGAACATCGTATTATTTCAGTCCCAAGGACGATTATGAATGGTTTGAGGAAAATGCCGCAAAATATGGCTTTATAGTGCGTTTCCCCGAAAATAAGGAGGAAATTACAGGAGAACAGTACAGGGCGAGAACATACCAATATGTAGGAGTGCCTCATGCTGAATATATGTATGCGGCAGGTCTTTGCCTTGAAGAGTATATAGAAATTGTAAAGGGTTATAATACTGAAAGACCTCTGGAATTTGGTGACGGTGAACATGAATACATGGTATACTATGTCAGCGCAAACGAAAAAAATGAAATTCCCGTGCCAAAAGATTATCAGTATACAGTTTCAGGAGATAATTCAGGCGGTCTTATAGTAACAGCAGTCAAAAATTAATGCGGAATTATTTAATTTCTGATTCCGAATTTATTAAGTATGGAGGTAAATTTGAAAAAAATATTATTGATAGTTATGGCGGCTGTTTTCGGAGTGTTTTCTGTCTCGTGCGGAAATGATGACAGAGGTGACGGACTCGGACATCATTACGGGGCGGCTTTGTGCGGAAATCCTGAAAGCCTTGACCCACAGTCTGCACAGGACAGTTCTTCCGCAACAGTCATAAAGAATCTTTACAGCGGACTTGTTTCTGCTGATGAATACGGAAATATAAACTGCTGCAATGCGCTGTCCTATGACATATCACCTGACGGGACAGTGTATACTTTTCATCTGCGTGATGACAACTATTGGTATTTTGACGAAAATGAGGACGATATAATTGATGACAATGAAGTATTTCCCGTGACGGCAGACGACTATGTTTTTGCACTTCAAAGAATACTCGACCCGAATATGAAAAGCCCTTATTCGGAATATTTTTCATGCATAAAGGGTGCGGACAGGGTTATTTCAGGAGAAATTCCGCCCGAAAATGCGGAAATATATGCAACCGACAACTATACTCTCGTTATAGTTCTCGAAAACAGCAACGTTGAATTTCTGCGCCTTATGGCATCACAGGCAGCCATGCCGTGCAACAGGAATTTTTTCTATTCCACAAAAGGCAGGTACGGACTTGATTACAGGTCAGTAATGTCAAACGGTGCATTTTATGTTTATCAGTGGTTTTATGACCCGTATGGAGTGAATAATATTCTTTACATGAGAAAAAACAAGCAGAATGAACGTGACGATTTCAAAATATGCCCGAATTATTTAAGCTTTACTATCGAGAAAAATGAGGAGGATATCAGACAGCTTTTCAGAGAGGGCGAAATTGAATGTTTTACCACTCTCGATGCGGAAAGCTATAATTCAAG
>DGRR01000227.1:0-1318 GCA_002389995.1 Ruminococcus sp. UBA4383
GCGACAAGAGTTTTGAAAGTTTCCTCCAATGGCTGACCAAGAGCGTTAGCGACAGTAATGCCGTCAATAAACTCATCGCATTGATAGACCTGAATTTCGTAGTCTATTTTATTTTTATCGAGGAAACGCATAGCATTAGTTTTAAGTTCTTTACCCATTATTTTTCACCATTTGAAATCGTCAATTTGCGCTTTTTGAGCCTTGTGCCTTCGTTCACTCCACTTTGTTGCGTTCACTCTCGGCACAAGGGCGCAAATTTCTTTTTGAAATCGTCAATTTGCGCCTTTTGAGCCTTGTGCCTTCGTTCACTCCACTTTGTTGCGTTCACTCTCGGCACAAGGGCGCAAATTTCCTTTTGAAATCGTCAATTTGCGCTTTTTGAGCCTTGTGCTTTCGTTCACTGCACTCCGTTGCGTTCACTCTCGGCACAAGGGCGCAAATTTCCTTTTGAAATCGTCAATTTGCGCTTTTTGAGCCTTGTGCCTTCGTTCGCTCCACTCCGTTGCGTTCACTCTCGGCACAAGGGCGCAAATTTCCTTTTAATTTTTTTTGCTGTATATACAGCCGCAGTAATTTTGTCTGTAAAGGTTATATTTTTTTGAAAGTTCGATAGAATGTTTATATCCGTCATGTTTTTTGAAATCGGAATAGAGATATTCAATGCCGTATATTTCCGATATATTTTTTCCGCACTGATTTATGAACTGACAGTCCTTGTGAGGGCTTATGGTCAGGGTAGTGGTAAACATATCCGCACCGATACTTTTAGCTTTTCCTGCTGTTTTTCTCAGGCGGTAGGATATACATTTCCTGCATCTTTCGCTTCTTTCGGGGAGGTTTTCAAGACCTTTTGCGAGTTCATAGAATGGTTTCGGGTCATAGTCCTCCTCGATTACATTTACATTCATATTCATTTCCAAGACAAGTCTTTTAAGTTCGTTACAGCGGAAAATATATTCTTCTTCGGGTGATATATTCGGATTGAAGAAATATAATATTACATCAAAATATTCATACAATACTGTAAGGGTATGACTGCTGCACGGGGCGCAGCAGGCATGGAGAAGCAACACAGGTTTTTCGCCTGATTTTTTAAGTTCCTCGATTCTATCATCGAGAATTTTTGCATAATTGATTTTCTGCATTACTTATCCTCAAGCTTTCTGAGGGCTTTTAATTCCTCTTTGTTTACCTTTATTTCGGCATCTTTAAGGAGTTTTACTTCGCTTCTGTCGAGAGTAACGGGTACTTCGGATTTTTCTGTTTTTACACGGAGCTTTCCTGTTATGATATTTGCGTCCTCAACTTTACCCTTAAC
>DGRR01000227.1:1439-14119 GCA_002389995.1 Ruminococcus sp. UBA4383
TTCTGTTCATTTTTCAGACAGCACATAAGTCTGCCGCAAGTACCTGAAATTTTAGTGGGATTGAGTGACAAGCCCTGTTCCTTAGCCATTTTTATTGATACGGGCTGGAAATCGCCCATATAGCTTTTACAGCAAAATTCCCGTCCGCAGATACCCAGACCGCCGAGGACTTTTGCCTCATCTCTTACACCAATCTGGCGCAGTTCGATTCTTGTCCTGAAAACAGATGCGAGGTCTTTGACGAGTTCACGGAAATCGACACGGCTCTCCGCAGTAAAATAAAACAGAAGCTTGTTATTGTCGAAAGTACATTCAACTTCCACGAGGTTCATTTTAAGCTTGCGTGAGCGGATTTTTTCCTCACAGATTCTGAAAGCTTCTTTTTCACGCTGTTTATTTTTTGCGACATTTTCGAGGTCTTTTTCGTCAGCGAGTCTTATGATAGGTTTAAGGGGGGAATTGAACTGGCTGTCGTCAATATTTCTGTTGGCGATGACGACTTCACCGCATTCAATACCTCTTACAGTTTCGACGATAGCCATATCGCCGACATTTGCCTGAATATTTTCGGGGGAAAAATAATATATTTTTCCGCCTTTTTTAAAGCGGATACCAACTATTTCTTTCATTTTCAGCTCCTTATAACATCAATAATTTCCGCACACAATGCAGACATTGTGACAGATGAATTTACATTGAAACTTACGGCATTTCGGGCATTTTCGATACATCTGTGAATTTTTTCCGCCTGATTTGCGGTAAGCATAAGCGATAATTTCTCGGCACTTTCACGGCAGCAGCCTATATACCGTGCTGATTTATCCTTATTGAAAACAGCGCAGTCTCTCATCAGTTTATCGAGCATAGACAGGACAGCGAGGATATTTTTTCTGTCGTTTCCTATGGAACACAATGCCGAATTGAGATTATATTCGTCCTTTCTTATTATACTATCAGATATTCGTTTTGTCAAATCGACTTGTTTACGCAGGTTACCGTCATTGATGTAATCGAGGCACATACCGATATTTCCGTGGAAACAGCTTACAGCGGAATTTATTTCATTTTCCGAAATTCCCTTTTCGCTAAGGGCTGAAAAGACTTCATCTTCCGTACATGGTGATGTATTGAAGCATACACATCTTGAAATAACAGTGGGGAGGAACTCATATTTTGATTCTGCCGTGAATATAAAAAATGCATATTCGGGCGGTTCTTCAATTAATTTCAGGAGCATATTCTGAGAGCGTGAGTCCATATTGCGGCAGTCACGGAAGATATAAATTTTTCTGCCCGTATTGTTATTTGGCTTTATGAAAGCATCTTTTATTATATCTCTTATTGTATCGACAGAATAACCTTCGAGTTTTCCGCTTGTTTCGGGGTATATGACATCGGGGTGATTTCCTGAAAGGAAATTTCTGCATGAACTGCACATACCGCAGGGATATCCGTCATACGGATTTTCACACAGAAGCATATTTGCGTAGTAATTGGCTGTAAGTTTTTTTCCGCTGCCTTTTTCACCGAAAATTATGACGGAATTTGCGGTATGATTATTTTTAATCATATTTCGGACAGTAGACAGGAGCAGGCGGTTTCCGTAGATTTTATTCATATTATTCACCTTTAAAATTGTGGTTTTATGTTTTGAATTAGATTTTTAATGATAAACGATAAATATTTATCGTGCAAACTGCACAAGCAGAGACTTAAAACGATAATTATTTATGTGAAAACATATAAAATTTAATGTTATTCGATAAAAAACTATTGACAAACGTAAAAATGTGTGCTATCATATAATCACCGCAAGGGAAAAATACTCAATGGAGGAATTAATTATGGAGAACAAAAATATTAAAACAATCAATGGTATGGGCAAGGCTTGCAGGATAATAAGCCGAATCGCAATGATATTCTGTATCATAGGAGCAGTTGCCATGATTGCAGGGGCTGTTTTCGTAAAAATGATACCTGCTGACAGAATCAACATTACGGGAAATGCAGACGCAAAAATTGAGATTGATTTCAGCGGTCTGCCTGTAAGCGAGGAAAATGCAGAAGATATCATGAATGCACAGGGCGTTATCGAAAAGGATAAAATCAAGGTCAATGAATTTATCGCCCTCGATTACGAGATATCTGAAATTGATGAAAACAAGGCTGAAATAGGTATCAAGGGCGATTTTTCACAACTCAGCAAGGAAGAAATAATAAAAGAAACTTTAATTGATATAATATCAGGATTTATTGAACTGGTATGTATGGCAGTAGTTTTCGGATTTGCGGCATCACTTGCAAAAGCTGTTGAAAAATGCGACACACCTTTTACTGATGAAATAATATCCAAAATGAAGAAATTCGGTTATTCGCTCATACCGCTCGCAGTATTCGGCGGAATCGCAAACGGTTCACTTCTCACAATGGCACTTCTTGTTCTTGTAATCATCATGGTAATAAACATCTTTGCATATGGCGCACAGCTTCAGAAACAGTCTGATGAAACTATATGAGAGGTGATAGTATGTCAATAATTTTAAGACTTGACCGTGTAATGGCAGACAGGAAAATCAGTCTGAATGAACTCAGCGAACGTGTGGGGATAAGCAACGTAAATCTTTCAAAGCTGAAAACAGGCAAGGCAAGTGCCATAAGGTTTTCAACACTGAACTCGATATGCAAGGCACTGAACTGTCAGCCGGGAGATATACTTGAATTTGTCGATGATGAAAAATAATATGCAGAGCCGCTGAAAAATGCGGCTCTTTTATTTTACCACAATCACGGACGAAATACCATACCTTTTGAAAATATTTATGCAGGTTTCGTCAATAATTTCACCGCTTGCGGCAATTGGCACGGCAGGCGGACAGGGGACTTTTACAGAAGCGCAGATTCTTCCGAGGGAGTTTTCAACAGGTATCTCCTCAGATTCGGAAAATACCGCCTGACGTACAGACATAGCCTTTTTCGGGAGGTGTGCGGAAAATTCGGGGGATATTATTTCATGCTTTTCAACAGATGTCAAAACTTTTCTTAAAGAATCCGAAAGTTTTCCATAGTCTTCACGGCAGTTAATAGGTGACATGAGAAATATTATAATATCATCGTCTGAATATTCACATTCAACACCGTTAATCCGCATAAGTTCGGCAATTTTGTTTCCGTTATAACCTGATTCGGAGGCTTTGAGAGTTATATGAAAAGGTTCACCGTCTGCAAATTTCATATCAGGGAAATTATTTCTGAAATCCTTTATAAACCTGAGATTATTTTTAATATCATTTCTTATATTTTCCGAGATATATTTATTGCACAGGTCAAGAGAAGCCATTATAAGGTATGAAGGGCTTGTAGATGCAAAGATACTCATGCACTGTCTTAATATTTTCGCATATTTTTCTGATGAAGTATGCAGGACGGCTGCGCCTGTAAGTGCGGGGAGCATTTTATGTGCGGAATCACAGCATATATCCGCACCGAGATATATCGGGTGCATACTTTCTTCAAAAAAATGCAGATGCGCTCCGTGGGCATTGTCAACAAGGAGTACGCTGTTATATTTATGGCAGATTTCGGATAATTTTTTAATATCAGCAGTTTTCCCTGTATAGTCGGGAGAGGTGACATAAAGACATGACGAGGGATATTTTTTTAATAAATTTTCTGCATCATCAATATTAATTTCTCCCGACAGAATACCGCCGTCATATTTCGGCATAAGCCATATAACATCAATGTCAAGCAGGGCGGCGGCATTCAGAAAGGCACGGTGAACATTTCGGACGGCTATAATTTTTCTGTTTTCAAATTTCATGGCGGCAAGCATAGCCTGAATACAGAGGGTTGAACCGCCTGCGGAATAGAAGCTTGCGGCAGTACCGTAGAGGTCTGACATATTTTTTTCACTCTGCAAAATTATCCCGTCCGCTTCAAAAAGGCTGTCTGCGCCTTTTATCTCGGTAATGTCAATATTGCATATATTTTCGAGATATCTGAATTTCCCCTTATGCCCCGGCATATGACATCGGAGAATTTCAGATGATGAATATTTTAAAAGAAAATCATATAAAGGGGTATTCATATCATTAACTCCTGTTCAGAACGTTATAATAAAATTATAGATATAATTTGTCTTTTTGTCAATAGAATAATATTATAAAAATACAGATACTTGACAGAAATGCCAAATATATTTATAATAATAATATACTTTGAGAAAGAGGTAAAATAATGGCAGCTAATTTATTCAGCGAAATAGAATACCTTAAAGGCGTTGGAAAAACAAGAGGAGAAAAATACCGAAAACTTGACATAAAATCTCCCTATGAACTTATATACCATATCCCACGCACATATATAGATTTCAGGGCGCATATTCCCATAGCACAGGCACAGCCTGATGAATATTGTTTCCTTAAACTGACCATAACAAAAAAACTCCAGCCGCAGGCAATAAGAAAAGGTCTTGTCATCTGCAAAGCTGTCGCCACTGACGGTACAGATAATATAATAATAAATATTTTCAATAATGTATATGCATTTCACGCTCTCAGCGAGGGAGCAGGATATTATATGTACGGAAAAGTTACAGGCGGTTTCACACGCAAAGAGATAAATTCTCCCGTATATATAAAAGATGATGAAAAAGTCCTGATACAGCCCGTATACAGACTTACTCAGGGACTTACAGCCGTTATGGTGAGGACGAATATGCAGCAGGCTTTAAATCTTATGAAGTCTCAGCCCTTTGAAACGCTCTCGGAAGATATAATGGAAAAATATGAACTGATGCCCCTTATGTGGTCGCTTGAAAATATTCATTTTCCCGAAAGTGACGAGGCGGCAGGACTTGCAAGGGAAAGGCTTGCCTTTGATGAACTCCTGAAATTACAGCTCGGAATGTCCCTTATGAAAACCCGTACACGCAACAGCACAGCCTATCAGATGGACGGAAAAATAAGTATCTCGGAATTTCTTGACGGTCTGCCTTTTAAAATGACTGACGGACAGATGAAAGCCCTTGTCGAGATTATTTCTGACCTTTGCAGGAATGTCCCCATGAACAGACTTTTGCAGGGAGATGTCGGAAGCGGAAAAACTGCCGTTGCCGCAGCAGCCTGTTATTTTGCATATAAAAACGGCTTGCAGTCGGCACTTATGGCACCTACGGAAATACTTGCGATGCAGCATTATAAAACACTGTCGGAATTTCTTGAACCTTTCGGACTTAAAATCTGTCTGCTGACAGGTTCTGCAACTGCGAAAAATAAAAAAATTATCCGTGAAAAAATTTTATCGGGCGAGGCAGATGTTATTGTCGGAACTCATGCAATTATTCAGAAAGATGTTGAATATAAAAATCTTGCCCTTGTAATAACTGATGAACAGCACCGTTTCGGAGTAAATCAGAGGGCGGCACTTGCCGAAAAGGGAGACTCTCCGCATAAGCTTGTAATGTCCGCAACGCCCATTCCGAGAACCCTTGCACTGATTATTTACGGAGATTTGGATATATCCGCAATAACTCAGCTCCCGAAAGGAAGAAAACCTATAAAAACATATGCCGTCACAGGAAAAATGCGTCACCGTGCATTTAATTTTGTGCGTGACCGCCTTGACGAAGGTCGGCAGGCTTATGTTGTATGCCCCATGATTGAGGACAGCGAAAGCGATTTGTTTGCCGTGAAATCATATGCGGAAAACGCTCAGAAACAGGATTTGAAAGGCTATTCCACAGCCCTCCTCCACGGAAAAATGAAGGCAAACGAAAAAGAAAAGGTAATGAAAAAATTCCGTGACGGCGAAATACAGGTTCTTATCTGTACAACTGTCGTTGAAGTCGGGGTAGATGTCCCCAATGCCGCCGTTATGGTTATTGAAAATGCCGAAAGATTCGGACTTTCACAGCTTCACCAGCTAAGAGGACGCATAGGACGTGGAGAATTTGAAAGCACCTGTATCCTGATAACCGATAACACAACTGACGAGTGTATAAAACGCATGAAAATAATGTCTTCTACAGCAGACGGTTTCAAAATATCCGAGGAAGATTTGAAACTCAGAGGTCCGGGAGACTTTTTCGGCAGCGCACAGCACGGACTCCCTCCCCTGAAAATAGCTGATATCGCCTGCAATACACAGCTTATGAAAAAAGCCCAGATGTGTGCATCTGAAATCCTCCGTGATGACCCCGAACTCAAAAAGCCGGAAAATCATGCCCTTCATATGGATACCATACGGCTTTTCAACAAGGAAATAACAGGCTGACAGCATAATTTTACAGCTTACAGTTAAAAAAATTGTTTATATTAATTTTTATTGATAATTTATTGATTTTTAATTGACAATTTAAGCAATATGAGTTATAATAAAATTAATAGTATGCATATATGCAGAGAAAGAAGGTAATAAAATGGCAAATGAAAAAAGTTTGAAAGTCCTTATAGTAGACGATGATAAAAATATATGCGACCTGCTCAGGCTTTACCTCGAAAAAGACGGGTACAGCGTCATTCTTTCACATGACGGTGAAGAAGCCGTTGTAAAATTCAACGCTCTCAATCCCGATATGGTTCTGCTTGACATAATGCTCCCCGGTATCGACGGCTGGGAAGTGTGCAGAAGAATAAGAAAAAAATCAAATGCCCCCATAATTATGATTACTGCCAAAGGCGAAACTATTGACAAGGTTATCGGTCTTGAACTCGGTGCAGATGACTATATCGTAAAGCCTTTTGATGCAAAGGAAGTCATAGCCCGTATAAATGCCGTTACAAGACGTGTGGGAAATATAAACGTAGAACCCGAAGTGCAGGAAGTGCGCTATGACAAGCTTTCCGTAAATATGACAAGATATGAACTCAAAGTCAACGGAAAAGTAATTGATACACCTCCGAAAGAACTCGAACTTCTGTTCTATCTTGCCTCAAACCCCAACAGAGTCTATACCCGTGACCAGCTTCTCGATGAAGTATGGGGATTTGAATACTACGGCGATTCAAGAACAATAGACGTACACATTAAAAGACTGCGTGAAAAGCTCGAAGGTGTCTCCGACAAATGGGCTTTGAAAACAGTATGGGGCGTGGGTTATAAATTTGAAGCCGAAGAGGACGAATAATATTTCAGGGCGGATATATTTCCGCCTTGAATTATATAGACCTGTTTTTTTCAGAAAATAATCCGCAGTCGGAAAGAGATGATATATTGGATAATAAAAAAAGTACATATTACAGACTTTCAAGGTATACACTGTTCATTATTATCTGCGTTTTAGTAATAACAGGCATACTTACAGTGAGTTTTGCCTCTTATGATTTCAGAAAGGAAAAACTTAAAGAACTGAAATCATCAGGAGATATATTCATAAGCTGTATTAAAGAAGAATATAAAAAGGAAAATAATTTCATTACAGATGATTCTGTCTCACTCCAGCAGAATATTTGCACTTCAAACGGATTTATGATAAATGTCTATGACGGTTACGGAAAATGCATATTATCAGGCAATAACAGCAGTTCAGACCTCGACACGAATTTTATGTCCGTAATCAGCAATGACGAATACCTGCATCTTAATACGGCAGTCATATCATCAAATGAACCGTATCTCCTTTACGGAACAAAAATATACCTGAAAAACGGTGTTTCAAATCCCTCCGAGGCATATGTCCTTGTTTACGGAGATATTGACGAGATAGACATTTTCAGCCTTAAAATCGCCCTTGTCTATGTTGTCATATCATCAGCGGGAGTGCTTACTGCATATTTCATACTTAAAAACAAAATTCGTAAATATTCGGAATACGAAAACGAATTTTATGAAATAAGCGGAAAATATGCAAAGGGTGACTTTACTCAGAAAATTGATACCGATAAGCCCGATATGCTCAAAGATATTGCCGAACATATAAATTCCCTTGCCTCCGATGTCGAAACCGGCGAGGAAACAAGCAAGACATTCATAGCAAATGTTTCACATGAACTGCGAACTCCCATGACTACAATAGGCGGTTTTGTTGACGGAATACTTGACGGCACTATCAAAAAATCAAAACAGACCGAATATCTCGTCCTCGTTTCAAAGGAAATTCAGAGACTGCGTATGCTCATAAGTTCAATGCTGAATATGACCAAATTTGAATCAGGGACACTTACCCCTAATTTCAGGGAAACAAACCTCACAGACCTTGTTATACAGATAGTCCTCATGTTTGAGAAAAAAATAGAGGACAAAAATTTGCAGATAGAAGAACTCGACAGCAGCAGACTTATGGCAGTAGTAGATGCCGACCTCATGCAGCAGGTAATATATAACCTTGTCGAAAATGCCGTCAAATTTGTAAACAACGGTGGTACACTTTCCTTTACCTTTGAGAAAAAAGACGGAATATGCATAGTAGGTATAAGAAATACGGGCGAAGGTCTGCAAAATTCCGAAATGCAGCAGGTTTTTGACAGATTTTATAAAACAGATTCTTCCAGAGGAAAAGATACCACGGGACTTGGACTTGGACTTTCTATTTCAAGAAAAATAGTCCACCTCCATAACGGTCATATTGTTGTCAAGAGCGTCTACGGTGAATATACCGAATTTCAGATTCAGATTCCCGAAGACCCCCGCCAGAGTACCGATAACAATAAAAAATAAAAAGGAGAGCTTTTATGGACGAAGAGAAAAATTTCAGTGCAGAAAATAATAATCCGCCTTATAATTCCGAAACTCCTCCCCAGCCCGTTCAGACACCTGTCTATAATCCGTTCATGTATGAACCCATAGGTATAAGCGATTTTGACAAAGCCGCCGTTGAAGCTATGAAAGCCGCCGAGGAACGCAAAGAAAAAATAAAAAGAATGAGGCGTGAACGGGGTATATTTTTCCTTGTGATGTTTATATTTGTAATAGCCGCTGTACTTGCAGTATACGGCATAGTTTCAGATATAAGAAAGGGAAATACCGAAAATATAATCCCGAATGAACATATAGTGCTTTATCAGAATTCAAAGCCCGAAGGCGCAAATGACCTTTCAAATTTCATTGACGAAAACGGCAAATATACCACCGAAGGCGCAGCCGCAGCCGTAAAGCCCTCAATAGTTGAAATATATACATACGGCGATTCGGTAAAAAATGAACTCCACGGCACAGGTTCAGGCGTGGTCCTCTCAAAAGACGGATATATCGTTACAAATGCACACGTTTTGCAGGCTGACGGTTACCACACAGTTCATACCGTTGACGGAAAAGTCCTCAATGCAAGTATAGTCGGCAGAGATTCAAAAACAGATATTGCCGTCATAAAAGTAAATTCTTCCGAACTCACCCCCGCAGTCCTCGGAGATTCAGATGAAGTAATAGTCGGTGAACAGGTAATCGCAATAGGCAACCCCGCAGGACTTTCAAGTTCGGTTACAGACGGAATTGTTTCAGCCGTAAGCCGTAAGATACGAAGCGATTCAACAGGTTTTGAAATGGAATGTATCCAGACCAATGCCGCCATAAGCCCCGGAAATTCAGGCGGTGCACTCGTCAATATGTACGGTCAGGTAATAGGCATAACTTCTTCAAAATATGTAAGCAGCAGCTATGAAGGTCTTGGATTTGCAATAACCATAAACGCAGTAAAGCCGATAATAGAGGAACTTATCGACAAAGGCTATATGTCGGGACGTTTCAGAATAGGAATAACCCTTACAGGCATGGACAGCGAGGAACAGATTTCCGCAATAGAATCATCACTTGGATTTGAACTTCCCAAAGATTTTAGCGGAGTTTATATTGTCGATATAAGCGATGACTGCGATATTGCAAAAACAGAACTCAAAAAAGGCGATTTCATAACCAAAATAGACGGAAAACCCATTAAAAACTATAATGAACTTTATGATGCAATAAGCGGAAAATATAAGGCAGGCGACACAGTACCTGCAACCTGCGCCCATGTCACAAAGGATAAACAAGTTAAATATTATGATATAGAGTTTAAGCTTATGGAAGATACATCAGGAAATTTCTAATCCCTAAGACATGACGGACGTTTTGAATTAACGCCTGCAATTCCTCCTGCCGCACTGAAAAAGGTGAGCAGGAGGAGTTTTTTTATATCGGGGATATTTCCGAGGAAAATCAGATTTGCCGCAGATATCAGGGAATATATTATTATTCCGTTGATGATTCCATATACAAGTCCCATACGGCGGCGGTATTTTCCGCATATATAGCTGCCTGCATAAGAGCCTGCAATTATTGAAGCCACAGAAAAAAACACAGAAAATTTCATATTTCCTATAAAATTAAATGTTATAAACGAAAAAACCAGACAGCACAGAATTATTACCGAAACTGAAATTACAGCGGATATAATTATATTGAAGAATTTATTTGAATAAATATTTTTATATTTACGGCGCATAAAAAACCTCCGAACAGAACTTTTTAAAATTCTATTCGGAGGCTTGTATTATTATTCCTTGGAGTCATCTTTTTTCTTTTTTGATTTTTTGGAATCTGCTTCATTTGAAAGACCTGCGGCAGCGAGTGGGTTATCTTTTTTGGGAGCATTAGCGGCAGCTCTTTCCTTAGCGGTAACATTTTCAGCGACAGCCCATGTTTTAAGGCGGATTTTATTTCTGTCGCCGCCTGTTTCTATAACGATGCTGTCTTTTCCTATGCGGACGACCATGCCGATAATTCCGTCACGGGTAACGATTTCGTCGCCTACTTCAATGCTCTGCTGCATACTTTTGAGTTCCTGCTCCTGTTTTCTCTGGGGGCGTATGAGCATGAAATACATGATAGCAAAGAGTATTAAAAGCGGAAGCACAAGAGTAGTAAAGATAGAGCCTGTCGGAGCTGTGGCAGTTTCAGAGGCGGCATCGTCAGCAAAGGCACTGACTGCAAAGAATGAGGCGGTTATCGCTGAATAAACAGCGGAAATAAGTACAGATGTTATTTTTTTCTTCATAAAATATCTCCAATCTGCCGTAATTACGGCTTGTCCATACAACATTATATCACAAGGTCAGAAATAATGCAAGCGTTATTTCATATATTCCTTCATTTCGTCATTTAATTTCTGAAGGTAGGGGAAAAGATTTCTGTCAAATTCTTTTCCTGCCGAACCTGTAAGGTGTTCAGCGAGGGCGGTATACTGAGTTTTGAGGTAATTATTCCAGCCGACAACCGACTGTAAGGTATTGCCTGCTGAGTAGAGGATATCCCCGACAGAAGTTATAAGACTGCCGTACATGAAATAAATCATGGAAATATCGTCATTGTCCCTGAATTTTGCGAGGGCATTGAGGAATGAAGTATTTTTGCCTGTAAAGTCATTGAGAGCCTTTTCGGTTTCGGGTGATGACGACTGATTTTCGATGAGTTCTTCAAGACCGAGATTTTCTATATATTCATAGAATTTCTGTCTGCCTGCGGTAATTCCGTCAGCGGAGCATATGCCGTTTACGACAGTGAGCGCATAATTTCCGAAACCGCCTGAGAGAGCGGAGAGAAATGCACAGAGTTCAAATATATCGGTTCTGAGAAGATGTGAGAGCGGAATATTTCCGCCGAGTGATTTCCAGTCCTGTTCTTTATTGGCGGAGAGCTGTTTCAAGATGAGATATACTTCACTTGCCTGAGAAACGGCAGTTTTAGTTTTTTCGTCAACATCAGGGTCGGAAAAGATATTTTCGTGACCGCTTCCGAAAACTCTGTCCCCCTGAAGAGGGGTTTTATCGTGTTCCATAATATTCCTCCTTATTGGATTTATAAAAATTATATCACACCGCAGGGACAAATGTCAAGAGAATGTTTGTCAAATAAATTATTCGTCATACTTGCTATTTTAGAGGGCTTATGTTATAATAAAAATATACTTGTTTATGGAGGAAATTATCATGAAATTTTTGGCAATAGACGGAAACAGCATAATGTACCGTGCATTTTACGGAATAAAGACACCCCTTGCAAACAGAAACGGCGTATATACAGGCGCAGTATTCGGATTTATGAATATATATCTTAAACTTGCGGAAAAAATATCACCTGATGCCGCAGCCGTTGCCTTTGATATGAAAAAGCCTACATTCAGGCACAGCGCAGTATCATCATACAAACGCAACAGAAAACCCATGCCTGTTGAACTTTCACAGCAGATGCCGATAATAAAACAGCTTTTAGGGCTTATGGGGATTAAGGTTGTTGAATGTGAGGGCTATGAAGCAGATGATATTTTAGGAACGCTTTCAAAGATGTGTTCAGACAATAATGAAGAATGTGTGATACTCACAGGAGACAGGGACAGCTTACAGCTTATTGACAGCAAAGTCAATATAATGCTTTCGACAAACAAGGGAGATATTCGTTATGACCTTAAAAAATTCAGGGAGGACTATGGATTCGACCCAATAAATTTAATTGACTACAAGGCTCTTATGGGAGACAAATCCGACAATATAGCAGGTGTTGCGGGCATAGGCGAAAAAATCGCACTGAAACTTATAAGGGAATATAAAACAATTGAAAATCTCTATGAAAATTATGAAAATTCAGAATTTTCAAAAGGTATAAAGACAAGGCTTAAAAACGGAAAGGAATCCGCTGAACAGAGTAAGTGGCTTGCAACAATTGTCCGTGATGCACCCATTGATTCAGACCTGAATAATTATAAAATCTCT
>DGRR01000227.1:14228-19449 GCA_002389995.1 Ruminococcus sp. UBA4383
ATGGAAAAAATGAATATATCCGTATATTCCCCCAAACCCGATGAAGAAGGATATGAACCCGTAAATCTTGAAATATCCGAACTTGATGAAAATATAATATCGTCTTTAAAAACAGTTGAATATATTTTTGACGGTGAAAAATTATCTGTCCGCAGCGGGGATAATGCCTATATAAGCACTGATGAAAATATAATATGCAGATTTTTTGAATCTGACTGCGAGAAATCAACAGTATGTGCAAAACCTCATTACCGCTGGGCGTTTATTCATAACACAATGTTGAAAAATTTAAAGACAGATATTGAAATATGCGGTTATCTGCTTAATACATCAGCCTCAGACTATGAAACAGACAAACTCTGCGGTGAATACGGTGTTCACTACTATTCGGAAAACGGAGAATATGCCGAACTTGTATCAATCAGAAAATTATCCGAAAAATTAAGAAATGAGATTGAAAGTCAGGGTATGACAAATCTCCTCGAAAATATCGAGATGCCGTTGATAGAAGTGCTTGCCTCAATGGAACATTATGGAATAAATGTAAATCAGGAGGGTGTAAAGAATTTTGGTGAAAATATATCTCAGATGACGGAGGAAATCAAAAAGGAAATTTATGACGAGGCAGGACATGAATTTAATATATCCTCTCCGAAACAGCTTGGAGTTGTGCTTTTTGAAGAAATGGGACTGCCAGCCTTAAAGAAAACCAAAAGCGGATATTCAACCAATGCGGAGGTACTCGAAGAACTGCGAAACCGTGCGCCCATAGTTGAAAATGTCCTGAAATACCGCCAGTATACAAAGCTAACATCAACTTATGTGACAGGGCTTCTCGACAAAGTATCACAGGACGGCAGGATTCATACATCTTTCAGACAGACCGAAACAAGAACGGGAAGAATATCATCTACTGAACCAAATATGCAGAATATCCCCGTAAGAACCGAACTCGGCTCGCAGATGAGAAAATTTTTCACGGCAGGCGAAGGGAAAATTCTTGTTGATGCCGATTACAGCCAGATAGAACTGCGTGTTATGGCGCATCTCTGCGGAGACAAAAACATGACAGATGCGTTTATATACGGTGAAGATATCCATACATCAACCGCTGCACAGGTTTTTGATATGCCTGCAATAATGGTGACTTCCGAGATGAGAAGTGCCGCAAAAGCTGTAAATTTCGGCATAATCTACGGTATAGGCGCATATTCGCTCTCAAAGGATATAGGTGTATCGGTAAATCAGGCAAACAGATATATAAAAGATTATCTTGCAAAATATCCCAAAGTAAATGAGTTTATGCAGAATACCGTAAAAAATGCAGAGGAAACAGGATTTGTAAAAACCATGTTCGGACGTATAAGGCGTATACCTGAAATTTTATCCTCAAATAAAAACACTCAGGCGGCAGGTAAAAGAATCGCCATGAATACCCCCGTGCAGGGTACAGCCGCAGACCTCATCAAAATGGCAATGATAAACGTATACCGCAGACTTAAAGCGGAAAATCTCAATGCACAGCTTATATTGCAGGTACATGATGAACTCATCATAGAATCAGATATTTCATGTGCAGACAGATGTGCGGAAATTCTCAGGGAGGAAATGCAGAACGTATACGAAATGAAAGTACCGCTTGTCGTTGATGTAAACAAGGGCAAAAGCTGGTATGATGCAAAGGGCTGATAAAAATATATGGAGGTAAAAATTATGAGTTTTGAAAATGAGAGCAGAAACAATTCTTTAAGAATCTGCGAGGACAAAATTAAAAAAATAAAGGAAACAATAGAGAGCCTTACTGCGGAAATTGCGGATTTAGAAGCTGAAATCGGCAGGATAAAAGCCGAATCTGATGAGGGAGAATCAAGAAAAGCTGATATTTCAATCGGGTTTCCTGAAAATCATGCTGTCAATGGCAACTATAAAGGCGTGTCTGTGAATACTTCGGCTCAAAAAGTAAGCCTCCAAAAAATTTCCGCACCCCCCTCGCCTTTGAGTGATTTTAAAATAAATAACGGTGTTCTGGAAATGTATACAGGCTCAGGAGGAGATGTGGTCATACCCAACAGTGTGACAATCATTGGGGAAGAAGCTTTTTACAAGTGTAAAAACCTTAAATCGGTTGATATACCCAACAGCGTGACAAGTATTGGGGAAGGTGCTTTTTTCAATTGTAAAAACCTTAAATCGGTTGATATACCCGACAGCGTGACAAGTATTGGGGATTGTGCTTTTGGGAGTTGTACAAGCCTTGAATCGGTTGATATACCCAGTAGCGTGACAAGTATTGGTATTTTTGCTTTTAGCAGTTGTAAAAGCCTTGAATCGGTTGATATACCCAACAGCGTGACAAGTATTGGGGAAGGTGCTTTTGCCAATTGTATAAGCTTTAAATCAGTTGTAATACCCAACAGCGTGACAAGTATTGGGAGCAATGCTTTTAACAGTTGTAAAAACCTTAAATCGGTTGATATACCCAACAGCGTGACAAGTATTGGGAAAGGTGCTTTTTTCAATTGTAAAAACCTTAAATCGGTCGTCATACCCAACAGCGTGACAAGTATTGGCAGTGCGGTTTTTGAATGTACAAAATGGATTGAGGACTATCCTGATGACTTTGTAACAGTAAACGGAATTTTAATTGAATATAAGGGCAGTGAAATTGATGTTATTATACCCAACAGCGTGACAAGTATTGGGGACAGTGCTTTTAGCGAGTGTCACAGTCTTGAATCGGTTGCTATACCCAACAGCGTGACAAGCATTGGGGACAGTGCTTTTGACAGTTGTGAAAACCTTAAATCGGTTATTATACCCAACAGCGTGACAAGCATTGGGTACAGTGCTTTTAGCGAGTGTGAAAACCTTAAATCGGTTGTCATACCCAACAGTGTGACAAGCATTGGAAACGGTGCTTTTCAATGTACGAAGTGGATTGAGGACTATCCTGATGACTTTGTGACAGTAAACGGAATTTTAATTGAATATAAGGGCAGTGAAATTGATGTTATTATACCCAACAGCGTGACAAGTATTGGGGACAGTGCTTTTAGCTATTGTCACAGCCTTGAATCGGTTGATATACCCAACAGCGTGACAAGTATTGGGAGCAATGCTTTTTACGGTTGTAAAAACCTTAAATCGGTTGATATACCCAACAGCGTGACAAGCATTGGGGGCGGTGCTTTTTATAATTGTGAAAACCTTGAATCGGTTGTTATACCCAACAGCGTGACAAGCATTGGGGACTGTGCTTTTAGAGAGTGTGAAAACCTTAAATCGGTTGTTATACCCAACAGTGTGACAAGCATTGGGGACGGTGCTTTTAGAGAGTGTGAAAACCTTAAATCGGTTGTCATACCCAACAGCGTGACAAGCATTGGATATTCGGCTTTTAAAGGTTGTGACAGTCTTGAATCGGTGTCAGTACCGAGAAACTGCAAAATTGCTGATTATGCTTTTGAGGAAGATACAGAGGTCATTCGCAGATAATAATACGAAAACGGAGTGTAACAGCTCCGTTTTTTGTGTCCGTAAAATAATTATTTACATATAATAAACGGGACAGTATAAAAATAATTATGCTGTCAATAATAATATCAGCATTATATGCAAATAAATTATCGGGAGACAGATATTATGTCAGTTAAAAGAGGAGAAATCTACTATGCAGATTTAAGCCCCGTAGTGGGTTCTGAACAGGGCGGAGTAAGACCTGTACTTATCGTTCAGAATGATGTCGGCAACAAGCACAGCCCGACCGTCATAGCCGCCGCAATCACAAGCCAGAGGGATAAAAACCACCTGCCTACCCATATAGAAGTACAGGCGGATAAATGCGGTCTTGCAAAGGACAGCATAGTCCTGCTCGAACAGATACGCACGATAGACAAAAAGCGTCTGCGTGACAAAATGGGAGAACTTGACCTGCGTTCCATGAACAAGGTAAACACGGCACTTTCAATAAGTTTCGGGCTTGAAGTATAAAAATACTCCCGACAAGTTTTCTTGTCGGGAGCTTGTATTTAATTATCCGAGCAAATCAGTATTCAAGGTAATAAATTCCTACATAGGCAAGCTGATTATTTTCTATTATGAAACCAATAGATTCACCCCAGTCGCCCTCACCCTCAACTATATATCTGACAGAATCCATTTTTTCGGGTACTGAAACATATACTGTATTGAACCAGCAGTATTGCAGAATATCAAGTACATTTCCGAGTTCAGGCAATTCAAATTCTTCATTGATACCGCCTTTTTCTGCATATTTTATTATTCCCCTGCATATATCGCTGATTAATGAATCAGGTAAATTATTGAATGATTCAACGCATTTTTCTGCATAATCGGTGAGAGAAGAATTTTCAATATAGACTGTAAATTCCGATGAATTTTCCTCATTGCGGAAGAAACTGCTTCTGAATACACCTTCCCAGCTTTCATGCTGCTTGTTTATCCATTCAATCATTGTCTGACCTCCTGAGATTATAGTTATCGACAGCAATTATACCACATTATTTCAGATAAGTCAACAAAAAAACCGCAGTATTTCAAAAAATATCAGAAATACTACGGTTTTAAGGAATATTAATTACTTGTTGAGGTTAGCTTCAATCATGTCAAGTTCATCATAGAGAGCCTGCGGGATATTACCGCCCTTAGCCTTGATGTCCTCGTCATAGTATCTTCTCATCTCAGCGATTTCTTTCTTCCATTCGTCCTTGTTTACAGTGAGGAGAGCTTCGAGAGCAGAGGGAGAAACTTCATCTTCAATGCCTTTGAGGTTAATATCTTCGGGCTTGGGGAGGTATCCGATAGGAGTTTCAACAGCATCAACTTTGCCTTCAACTCTCTTGATAATCCAGTCGATAACTCTCATATTGTCACCGAATCCGGGCCAGAGGAAGTTGCCTTCATCATCTGTTCTGAACCAGTTTACATTGAAGATTTTGGGAGCTTTGCTTCCGAGTCTTGCGCCCATTTCGAGCCAGTGAGCCCAGTAGTCACCGACATTGTAGCCGATGAAGGGTTTCATAGCCATGGGGTCATGACGGAGAACGCCTACTGCACCTGTTGCGGCAGCAGTTGTTTCAGAGGAAACAGCAGAACCGATATATGTACCGTGTGTCCAGTCGAATGACTGATAAACGAGGGGAGCAGTGGTAGCACGTCTGCCGCCGAAGATGATAGCAGAAACGGGAACACCCTCAGGATT
>DGRR01000142.1 GCA_002389995.1 Ruminococcus sp. UBA4383
CCTGCAACGATACGCAGGGCAAGACCTTCTGCAATTGCAGTTTTTCCGACACCGGGTTCACCGATAAGAACAGGATTGTTTTTAGTTTTCCTTGAAAGAATACGGATAATATTTCTTATTTCGCTGTCTCTGCCGATAACGGGGTCAAGTTTGTTTCTTTTTGCAAGTCCGACAAGTTCCTGACCGTATTTAGTTAAAACATCATAAGTTTCTTCGGGATTTTCAGAAGTAACCCTTGTATTTCCCCTGACAGACATCAATGCGCTTAAAAATGCATCACGGCTGATATTGAAAGTCCTGAAAAGCTGTGAAATATCCCTGTCCTTTGATTCTATAAGCGAAAGCATGATATGTTCAACCGAAACAAATTCATCTTTCATATTTGAGGCGATACTTTCGGCATTTGTAAAAATTCTGTCGGTATCTGCGGAGAGAGCGACTTTGTTGCTTCTTCCGCTTCCTGTGACCTTGGGGAGAGCGTTTATTTTCTTGTCTGTTTCGGATTCAAAAATATCCGTATCAATATTCATTTTTTTCAGAAGCTGAGGAATAAGACCGTTTTCCTGTTTGAGAAGTCCTGCAAGGACATGGACTGGTTCAATAATCTGATTTGACTGCATAACGGCTATATTCTGAGCCTTTCTTACAGCGTCAACTGATTTCTGAGTTAATTTCTCTGCATTCATAAAATAACCTCCTTATTTAAAGTCGTCAAATTGCGCCTTTTGAGCCTTGTGTTTTCGTTCACTTCATTTCATTCTGTTCACTCTCAACACAAGGGCGCAATTTTCCTCCTGTTTAATTTAAATTATATTACATAATATTGCTAAATGATATATTTTTCAAGCATTTTCCTGTACTCCTTTTCGAGGACGGGTATATTTTCCGCAAAATTTTCGGGTGATGAAAAATACACCTTTACCGCACGGTTCAAATCAGTTATATACTCCCCTATCGCCTCGCCTGCCTGTTCATCTGACAGCCTGCTGTTAATAAGATTTCTTGAAAATATACCGTTTCCGATACTGAAAACATAGTTATCAACTCCTTTTTGAGCGAGATACAATTTTTCCATACGCACCCTGTAAGCGAAAAAGCTGTTGAACAGTCCGATTAATGCAGGACTCTGAGTTCTTATCTGTACCCTGATATTCCCCATAAATTCATCGGGGATTCTTTTGAGTTCCACCTTATAATTTATAGTCGGTCGGTACTTGTATTCAAGGGCTGTTTTCATGGTCATGAGCGATGCGGAATGTTGCTGCTGAATCTGCAAGGTACTGCTTATCAGTTCCGAAACGGAATCGAAAATATCTTTCATACGCATTTCGGGAGTTATGCATGACAAATGCTGTGCGAGAATCTGATTTATTAAATTAGACCTGCTTGTGCCGAGTCTGTAAGCCTGTTCATCGACAGCTTTGACAACATCGTCCATAAGCACGAGACTGTAAACGCTTTTTTTCATCTTCTCACCTCTTGTTTATTTCCTGTAATAAATCATATCACAGATTATTAAATTTGTCAAGCGGATTATATAAACTTTCACGCAAATTTCACAAACTAAAAAAATGCTTCCCGATTGAGGGAAGCGTGACATATTAGCTCATACGGAAGAACCGTTTAGCACTGAGAGCCGCAGTCGAAATAGTTAAAATAAGTTATTGAGAATAGAAAACATGAAAAAATTACAAATGAAAGGGATTCGTTTTTTTAATTAACAAATATCTCTCTATCCAATGCACTTGAAAAAGTAATCAGCACCAAGCACATGAGAGGGGAGGGTACAAGGTGTTGAATACCTGTATTCTTCAATTGCTGTATTTATTATATTTCATATCAGAGCGTTTTACAATATACAATTATACACTAAACTATAATTTTATGTACTTTTTACACTTTTTTCCAAAAAATTCACGTTAATTTTTTATTAATAAGTATTTGAATATTACAAATTAATATTATTTTAATATTAATTGTAAATTATTATTTTCAGCACTCTGCATTATATTTTTTAATAAACAAGCCGCTGTTTTATTCAGATAAATAAATCCGAAAAAACAACGGCTGAAAAATTTATTCTATTGTGAAAACATTCTGTATATCAGATACAGTAAATTCTTCCGAATCTTTTCCGTCAGCGTTTGCAGTGAATTTGCTTCCGTTCTGAATATCAGGAGACAAAATTATAATGCATCTGAAATTATTATGCGGTGTAAGAGATGATATCTCATTTCCGTCAAGGTACAGGCTTACAGGAGTACCTGCCGAAAGACCGTTGCTGAAATCAGCAACTATATAAGGATTTACGGAAGTTGCAGGTGCAGTGACTTTATTTCCTGCCGCATAAAGTTCACCGCCCGTATAATTGAGGGCAACTCCTGCGTATACCGAACTTTTTTCCTCCTTAGTACCGCCATATGCGACAGTTCTTCCGCCGTTGATATTTACAGTGCCTTTGGATTTTATGCCGTTAGTACCGCCTTTTATTTCGAGCTGACCACCGTTTATACTGATATCATCATGGGCGAAAATTCCTGATTTTATGGAATTTATGTAATAAGTACCGCTCTCTATAATGACATCATCATCGCTTGCGATACCGTGGGCATTTCCCGAATTTATTTCAAGAGTGCCGTCACCTTTGAATTTAAGAGTATCATTTGAGAAAACAACACCGTCATTTATTGCATCTCCTCCGCTGTCGCTGAGTACGTTATAACTTCCGTCAGAGAGTTCTATTGTACATTTTTTTGCATCATTGACAAGTATTGCAGGACCGTATGAACATGATATGTCAACGCTGTCGAGAATTATTTTAACTTTTTCTTCTGTGGGAGCATCAACATATATCTGACCGTCAAATCCGCCTGTGAAAATATAGTCACCTCCTGCTGAAACGATTATCCTGTCGCCTTCCTGCGAGACATTACTTCCCTTTATATCGCCTCCGAGTTCTATTTCGGCGGTATATTCCGAAACGACAACTTCTTCCTGCTCCTGAGACTGTGGCTGAGTTGTCTGAGGTTCACTTGAATTATTATTATTTGCATTACCTGAATTATCTGAATTTCCCGAATTTTCCGTACTGTTTGAAGATGAAGAATTTGCGGTCGTTGCCGCCGGGGAATCAGTTGCGGCTGCAATAGTTGTTTCCGCCGGGGCTGTTGATGATGCTGATGAAGAAACTGCTGTAACTGCTGATGTGGTATTATTTACAGATACAGTGCTTACAGTAGTTTCGGATTGTTCTGAAAGAGTAGTTTCTGTCGTGATTTGTGTTGTAATTTGTGTTGTAATTTCTGTCGTAGTTTCTGCCGAATCGGTTGGAGTTTCGGTTGTTTCGTCAATAATTTCCTGAATCTGTGAATCTGATGAGGGCGTTTCCTGAACCGTGATACTTTCTTCCTTTCCGCAGGATACGGAACACAAAAGGGCTATAACTGCCGCTGATACCAATTTTGTATATTTCATATAAACTGCTCCTTTTCCATATATGAAATTAGTCAGACCTGAGGGTCTGACAAATTCCATTTGAGAGGGTATATATCAATTTGGGAGGGTGATATATCATTTTTCGTAAATCTTGTCATCATATCTGAAAAATACAAGATTAATTGTCATATTTCCGTTAAGTGTGCGAAGTTCGTCAATAAATTTCTTCTGGTCGATATTGTCATTTACGTCAACGCTGTAAATAAGTTCAAAAAGTGTGCCGAAATTTGTTGTCTTAACTCTTCTGAGCTTGTGGAATGTTGTATATTTTGAAAGTACGGGTTCAAATACGCCCTGATAATCGAGGTTTTCGGGAATTGCTATTTTAAGTGTCATGTGATTGCTCTTTGCCGCACCGAAATCAAGCACATTGAGAATTATCATTGCAACTGCTACTATTACAAAGAATACAAGTGCAAATCCTATGTATCCGAGTCCGCAGGCAACTCCGACTGCCATTGAGAAGAATATATATGCCATATCCCTTGGGTCACCGGGGACGCTTCTGAATCTTACAAGTGTGAACGTTCCTGCTATTGTGAGTGCGCCTGCCGTATTGTTGATGAGCAGGAGCATGAGAGAAACTACGGGCGGAAGCATTATCATTGTAACTACATAGCTCTGTGCGTAGCCTTCTTTCTTATGTGTGAGCATATACACGAAGCTTATGAGAAGTCCTATTATAAGTGCTGCAACAATGCACATGATGAATGAACCAACGCCTACTGATACTGTCTGTGCGGGTGCATCTGCAAAGATATCTGTTGCATCGCCTGCGCCATTGTCTACTAATAAACTGCTGAAAAAATCTTTCATAATTACACACTCCTGTTCATTAACTGATTGTTTACCATTGATATGCCTGAAATGTAGATTTTTCTCGTTGCCATAGCCTGCTCATATACGAAATTCTGGTAGGCTCTGCCGTATTTTGAGAAACTCGTCTTATAGATTTTGAGTTCCGAAAGTTTGTTTACAAGCCACTGAGGCATTGAATCGGAAACTTTTATCTCCATAAGTCTCTGGTCTGCACCTATTATATAGTTACCGTAGCTTTCCTTGTCAAGGCTGAGGTCGAAACGTCTTTCAGTGATTTTTCTGTCGAATGTGAGGCGGAAATCCTTGTTGTCCTTTCCGAAGAAAGCCTCTCTCTGGTAGCTTATGTACTGCTTGGGAGCTATCGGGTAGTTATC
>DGRR01000235.1 GCA_002389995.1 Ruminococcus sp. UBA4383
GATATTCAGGCAAATCAGCACAGCTATATACAGATGCCGTAATCAGAAATCTTGAATATTATTCCGACAAAAGCACATTGACAGATACAGTCTATTTCGGCGGAGGTACTCCCTCCCTCCTTAAAACAGAACAGATTGAAAGTATATTATCAGGTATAAAAAATAATTTTATCCTGTCACAAAATGCCGAGATAACTCTTGAAGCAAACCCACGCACACTGAATCCGCAGAAACTCGAAATTCTCCGCAGTATCGGCATAAACAGAATTTCTTTCGGTGTGCAGTCACTTGTTGATGATGAACTCGAAATCCTCGGTCGCTCCCATAACGCACAGCAAGCCGTAAAAGCCGTATATGACGCATATAACGCAGGCTTTGAAAATATCTCATGCGATTTGATGACCGCTGTTCCGAAACAGACCGTTGAAAGCCTTGAATATTCAATAGAAAAATTGTCGGAACTGCCCATAAAACATATATCGTCCTATATTCTCAAAATCGAGGAAAATACACCCTTTTACACGGGTAATATAAAATCTCTCCTCCCAGATGAGGAAAAGACTGCCGAATTTTATCTCAGAACTGTTGAACTCCTCGGAAAATACGGCTTTTATCAGTATGAAATTTCAAATTTCGCAAAACATGGCTTTGAAAGCCGTCATAATACCCGCTACTGGAAATGCATGGACTATATCGGTATCGGTTCATCTGCACATTCATGCTATAAGGGAAAAAGATTTGCCGTCCCCGATGATATAAATAAATTTATCGGAAACAAAATCCAGCCCGTTGAAATAACGGACGAAAGCCCCTGCGGTTTTGAAGAATATTCCATGCTCCGCCTGCGCCTTAAAGAAGGTCTTGATTTGAGAGAATTTCCCGAAAAGAAAATTTCTGTTGAAAAGAAAATCCCTCCCCTTGTAAATTCAGGCTACGCAGTCTATGACGGCAATACAATATCCCTCACGCCAAAAGGATTTTTAATGTCAAATTCAATAATATCATACCTTATATTTTAACTATTCAAGAAGTTCTTTCCGCATTTTTGCGAGGAGCTTCTTTTCTTTTCTCGAAACCTGTACCTGCGATATACCGAGAATTTTAGCCGTTGCAGACTGCGTTAAATTCCTGAAATATCTCAGTTCAATCAGTATTCTGTCCTCATTTTCAAGCCCTGCCATTACCTGCCTGAGTGCAAGGCGGTCTACTATATTTTCATCAGGTGATTCTGTCGGAATATCCGTCTGCCCCTCGTCATCATCGGAAGATGTAAGGGATATCACAGGCGCACACGCACAGAGACTCTCTGCAATATCAGCCTCACTTTCGCCTGAAATTTCAGACAATTCGCTTACAGTGGGTTCTCTGCCGTTTTTTGTGCGGAAATCCTCTGATATTTTCTGTATTTTCACGGATAATTCTTTCAGGCTTCTGCTGACTTTAACAGTACCGCCGTCACGGAAAAGGCGTTTTATCTCTCCGAATATCACGGGGACGGCATATGTTGAAAATTTTACTCCTCTTTCGGTATCGAATGACTTTACGGCTTTCAGCAATCCTATACAGCCTGCGGAATACAATTCCTCATATTCAATGCCTCTGTTTCGGAATTTATTTGCACAAAGATGTACAAGTCCGAGATTTTCCTCTGCAATTGGTTTATTGTTCATATTTAAAATGGGGGAGCCGCCCTTTGAGCCTTGACATTTCATTCACTGCGCTACGCTCCGTTCATTCCCATGTCAAGGGGCGGCTTATTCCCCCAAACCCCCTAATTTTTTTCTCATAACAACACTTGTTCCTTTTCCGATTTTACTTTTAACGTCCAGTTTATCCATAAACGACTGCATTACAGAAAATCCAAGACCTGAGCGTTCCTCTTCGGGAGCGGTTGTAAACAATGGCTGCATAGCCTTTTCCACGTCCTCTATTCCGCAGCCCGTATCACGGATTTTAATATATATCGTCCTTTCGGGGAGAAGTCTCGCAGTAATTTCTATATTTCCCGATTTATTGCGGTATCCGTGAATTATGGCATTTGTAACCGCCTCTGAAACAGCCGTCCTTATATCGGACAATTCCTCGACAGTGGGGTCAGCCTGTATAACAAAAGAAGAAATCACTGCCCTTGCCGTACTTTCATTTACTGAATGTGACGGCATTATAACTTTTATTTCATTTAATATCTTCATAATATCACCTATTTAAAATCGTCAACTTTACATATTCTTTATTCCGAATTTAATATCAATTCCCGAAAGTCTCAGCACTCTCTTTATGTAGGGCTGAGGGTTTATAATTTCGAGCCGTCCGCCGCATTCCTGCAAAAGCCTGCTCCTGCCGAGGATAAGACCTATTCCCGAACTGTCCATAAATGTTATGCCGCTTAAATCAATGGCAAATATTTCAGGTTGGACAGTTATTATATAGTTATCCAGTTGCGAACGGATTTCCTTTGCGCTGTGGTGGTCTATCTCACCATTCAGAAATGCAACCGCCATATTATCCTTATACTTTATATCCACTATCATAACATCACCTTATTTAAAATCGTCAAATCTGC
>DGRR01000105.1 GCA_002389995.1 Ruminococcus sp. UBA4383
CGCATTTTTTCAAACTTACTGAAAATCAGATAAATCACTGGGGGATTTTCAATTCCCGTACGGGTCACCACACACAAGGCTCTCAAATGACGATATTACGTCATTTGAGAGTTCTTTTTTTACCCTGATTCGGCTTCTGTCCTTTATACAGCTTTGGGCTGTCCTTTGGTATCATTGAGTTATTACAGTTGTAAAACAGAAAAGAATGTGGTAAAGTTAAAGTGTTGATGAACTGATAGAAATTGTACATCAGAAATAAAAATATACCTGCGGTTTACTTGATTTTTTGAAAAAACCGTGTTATAATACAAGTACAGTCAGGAATGACTGATATCAGTAAGAATTTTTAAGGAAGGGGTTATCCGTATGAGAAAGTTTGCTATGTCTGAACGTTACAGTGAACATCATGAGAGTTTCAGTCACGAAGGTGAAGAAACTCTTGTTGTTGTGCGTACAGAACATAGTGGATAATCATTTCGGAGAACACTTTTTTGAGTTATGCTCCATAAGAATGATAAACACCGTCTGTATGCAAACAGGCGGTGTTTTTGTTTTCATACTCAGGGAAAGGAGCGGTTCACAATGCCAGTTATTGATGTAAAGGCAACAGGCAGCAATATAAAGCAAATCATAAAGTCCAAGGGATTCAGAATAGCTGATGTGCAGGCAAGATGCGGTTTCAATACTCCGCAGGCTATTTTCAAATGGCTTCGTGGTGATTCTGTCCCCACTATTGACAACCTGATAATTCTTGCAGATATGTTTGATTTACCGATAGATAAAATAATAATCATCACCCGTGTATGAGTGATGATATATGGCGGATTCGTCTAAAGGTCAGGACAGGAGGCTTTCAACTTCCAGACAGAGGGTTCAATTCCCCTATCCGTCACCAATAATTATGGTGGTCGTCGTCCAATGGCAGGACGTCAGATTGTGGCTCTGAAAATGAGAGTTCGATTCTCTTCGGTCACCCTGTATGGGCAGATATTCTGTCCGTAAACGGTCATATAAGCCTAAATGGTAAGGCAGCGGTTTGCTAAACCGTGAGTAACCGGATTATTTCGGTGTCTGAGTTCAAGTCTCAGTGTGACCGCTGTAATCCCCTGTTTTTTTAAGCAGGGGATTTTATTTTTTTGTAAATATATATTCCGGCAGATGTAACGGCACAGCCTGCGGCATAAGCCAGAATATCAATGTATGAAAAGCTTGTACCTGTTATTGTACGCAGAAGTTTATTTTCTATTCCGAGTATATCTGCTATATGTATTTTCTGCAATAACTCAACAATTACCGAAAATACAAAAACTCCTGCATTTACAGCATGGTGATTATTTTTTCCGCCGAGAAAACACTGCACAAGACAGTATACAGCCCATACGACAATGACATCTCCGATATAGTCTCTTATGAAATTATCATGCTGAGTAATTCCGATTACCACTTCAACGGCAATTATAAGAATCAGGATTACAAAATATATTATTCTTGTTTTCATTGTTTCAGTCCGTTCTGAGAAAAATTTTTATTAACGCCTGTATTATTGGAGTTCCCTGAGAATATCGGGGAATATTTCGAGACTGCGTTCAAGTATTCCGTTCATCATTGCAATAGCAGTTCCGTAGTTTGTAAAGGGAACATTATGCGAAAGAGCGGAATTTTGTCTTGACTGCATTTCTCTTTCATTGAGCATACAGCCGCCGCAGTGTATGACAAGGGCGTATTTTTCGGGATTTTCGGGGAAATCACGACCTGAACTGAGTTCTGTGACAAGATTTTTCCCTGTATATTTTTTCAATAATGCGGGGAGTTTTACGCTTCCTATATCACCGCACTGTCTGTGATGAGTACAGCCTTCTGATATGAGAACAGTATCACCGTCTTTAAGGTTTTTAATCTTTGCCGAACCTTTTACTGCTGTTTCAAGGAAACCTTTATATCTTGCCATTAATATCGAAAAAGATGTAAGCGGTATATCATCAGGGACTATTTTGCTGACATATGCAAAAGCCTGACTGTCGGTTATTACCATTTGAGGTCTGTTGATTTTAAAGAGGGTTTCTTCGAGTTCTGTCTCACGGACAGCAACGGCAACTGCGCCTGTATCGAGAATATCTCTTATAGCCTGCTGCTGTGGGAGGATAATTCTTCCCTTTGGTGCTGCGGAATCTATGGGCATTACAAGGACTATCAAGTCGCCTTTTTCAATTAAATCAGCAACAAGATGTTTTTCGGCAGTATTATTTTTTGCCATTGAAGCTATTTTTTCTTTCAGTTCGTATATATTTGTGCCGTTGAGTGAACTTACAGCGATTTCATTTTCCTTACAGACAATTTTGGCAGTATCGGACTTGTTGAAAACTTTAATGTATGGAATATTTTTTTCTTCAAAGAGATTTATAAGTTCCCTGTCGCACTGACATATATTTTCAGATGCATCTATTACAAGTACGGCTATATCGGTTTTGGCGAGTATCTGTCTTGTCTTTCTGACTCTGAGTTCTCCGAGTGCGCCTGTATCGTCAAATCCGGGGGTATCTATTATTTCAACAGGTCCGAGCGGCAGAAGCTCCATAGCCTTGTATACGGGGTCGGTGGTAGTGCCTTTTACATCTGATACAACAGAAAGCTCCTGTCCCGTAACAGCATTTACAAGGCTTGATTTTCCTGCGTTTCTGCGACCGAAAAATCCTATGTGTATTCTTTCGCCTGAGGGTGTGTCATTGAGTCCCATAAAAATTTCCTCCGTAAAATAAAATTATATTTTTATTGTCGTGTCATCATATGAAAAAATTAAAGAGAATTAATTTATATTATACTATGAAAAATACAAAAAAGCAAGGGACAGTTTTCGGAATGAAAATAATCATTGAATATATGCATTGAAATAAGAATATTTTAAGAAAAAATGAATATTTATTCAAAATCCCTTGACAATATCTGTAATGCGTGTATAATAGTATTATAAGAATATTTCATGCCCTTATCGGGTGTGTTAATTGAAATATGGAGGTAATATCAATGGCTAAGGAAATTAAAAAGGTTGTTCTCGCATATTCAGGAGGACTTGACACATCTATCATTATTCCGTGGCTTAAAGAAAACTACAATAACCCCGAAATTATCGCTGTTTCAGGCGATGTCGGACAGGGTACGGAACTCGACGGTCTCGAAGAAAAGGCTATAAAGACAGGTGCTTCAAAACTCATCATCGCTGACCTTAAAGAAGAATTTATTCAGGATTACGTTTATCCCACAGTTCAGGCAGGCGCAATCTATGAGAACAGATATATGCTCGGAACTTCCTTTGCACGTCCCATTATCGCCAAGAGAATCGCTGAAATAGCTATCGCAGAAGGCGCAGACGCTATCTGCCACGGCTGTACAGGCAAGGGCAACGATCAGGTAAGATTTGAACTCGCTATAAAGGCTTTCGCTCCCGAAATGACTATCATCGCTCCTTGGAGAGAATGGAACATCAAGAGCCGTGACGAGGAAATCGACTACGCAGAAGCCCACAATATCCCCCTCAAAATAAACCGTGAAACAAATTACTCAAAGGATAAGAATATATGGCACCTCTCACACGAAGGTCTTGACCTTGAAAACCCTGCAAATGAACCTCAGTATGAGAAAAAGGGATTCCTCGAAATGGGCGTTTCTCCCATTGATGCTCCCGACAAGCCTACATATATAACTATCCACTTTGAAAAGGGCAAGCCTACTGCTCTTGACGGAAAAGAACTCAACGGAGTTGAAATGGTTTCCGCTCTCAACAAACTCGGCGGCGAAAACGGTATCGGTCTTGCTGACCTCGTTGAAAACCGTCTTGTCGGTATGAAGTCCAGAGGTGTTTATGAAACTCCCGGCGGTGCTATCCTCTATCACGCTCACGAAGTCCTTGAAACTATCACTCTTGATAAGGAAACCGCAAGAATCAAGCAGTATCTCGGAATCAAGTTCGCTGATATCGTTTATAACGGTCAGTGGTATACTCCTCTCCGTGAAGCCCTTACAGCATTCGTTGACAAAACTCAGGAAAGAGTTACAGGCGATGTAAAACTTAAACTCTATAAGGGCAATATCATCAATGCAGGCGTAACTTCACCTTATACTCTCTATGATGAGGAAATTGCTACTTTTGATGAGGACGAGGTTTACAATCAGGCTGATGCAGCAGGATTCATCAATCTCTTCGGACTTCCGATTAAAGTTAAGGCTCAGCTCGACAAGAAAAGAGAACAGAAGTAATTTTTAGTCGTTGATTTGAAATAAGTAAACAGGCAGGGGAAAATTTCACCTGCCTGTTGTGATTTTATAAATTTTGGAGAATTTCATGAAAAGAAATATAGCTTTGATATTGTCTGCGTTTCTTATTGCAGGAGCTTTCACAGCCTGCGGAGATACCGAAAATATTAAAAATATGGAGAGCAATATGAGTGAGGAAAGCAGTTCAAAGGAAACTAATGAGACTGTCGGCGAGGACGGCGTGAAACTTTCAGATGATTCATCTGACTTTGTACTCCTTGCGGAAGCTGTCCCCGATGCTATTCTTGAAATAAGATACTATTCAACATATAATTTCGTAGGCGACAGAATTGACGGCTATGAACAGCCTGTCGCACTCATTACAAAGGAAGCTGCCGCTGCACTTAAAGAAGTAAGTGATGAACTCGTTTCAAAGGGGTACAGGTTAAAAATCTATGACGCTTACAGACCTCAGAAAGCTGTCACAAATTTCATGAACTGGGCTTTGGATACAGATGATACACGCATGAAGGAATATTTCTATCCCGAACTTGAAAAAGATGTGCTTTTCCCGCAGGGATATATTGCGGAACATTCAGGTCACAGCCGTGGAAGTACCGTTGACCTTACACTTTTTGACATGAAAACCGAAAAGGAAGTCGATATGGGCGGAACTTTTGACTATTTCGGAGAATTAAGCCACCCCGACTACAAGGACATAACCGATGAACAGTATGCAAACAGAATGATTCTCAGAGATGCTATGCTCGGTCACGGATTCAAGCCGCTCGATGAGGAATGGTGGCATTTCACACTTGAAAATGAACCTTTCCCCGATACTTATTTTACTTTCCCCGTGAACAGCGATTCCGTGAAACAGTAATCCGTGTAACAAATTGTTCCATGTGGAACATTCTGAAAATTGTTTCATGAATTTGTTCCATGTGGAACATTAAGCGCAAATTTGACGATTATAAACAAGAGGAAAATTTGCGCTCTTGTGCTGAGAGTGAACGTAACAAAGTGGAGTGAACGAAAGCACAAGGCTCAAAAAGCGCAAATTTGACGATTATAAACAAGAGGAAAATTTGCGCTCTTGTGCTGAGAGTGAACGTAACAAAGTGGAGTGAACGAAAGCACAAGGCTCAAAAAGCGCAAATTTGACGATTTTAAACAAGAGGAAAATTTGCGCTCTTGTGCTGAGAGTGAACGTAACAAAGTGGAGTGAACGAAAGCACAAGGCTCAAAAAGCGCAAATTTGACGATTTTAAATAGGAGAAAATTATGGCAGATATGATGTGGGCAGGAAGATTTTCAAAGCAGGTCGATGAAACTGTTAATGCTTTCAATTCTTCCATATCATTTGACGGTCGTATGTACCGCCACGATATACAGGGCAGTATCGCTCATGCTACTATGCTCGGCGACTGCGGTATAATTACAAAACAGGACAGTCTCGAAATAATAGGCGGTCTTAAAGAGATTTTAAAGGATATTGATGAGGGTAAACTTGAACTTGACCCGAATGCCGAAGATATTCATATGTTTGTTGAGGCTGAACTCACCAAAAGACTCGGTGATGTCGGAAAAAGACTTCATACATCACGTTCAAGAAACGATCAGGTTGCAGTTGATTTGAGACTTTATCTGCGTGATGAAATCAATGAGATAAAAAACCTTGTAAAGGAACTTATTTCTGCAATTATAAAAATGGCAAAGGAACATACCGAAACTATTATGCCGGGGTATACACATTTGCAGAGGGCGCAGCCTATAACATTTGCACATCACTTAATGGCATATGTTTTCATGCTTCTGCGTGATTTGAGCAGACTTTCCGACACTCAGGACAGAATGAATGTATGTCCTCTGGGAAGCGGTGCGCTCGCAGGTACTACTTACAGAACAAACAGAAAACAGACCGCTGAACTCTTAGGATTCAGAGAACCCATGCCGAACAGTCTTGACGGTGTTTCCGACAGGGATTACTGCATAGAGTTATGCTGTGATTTGTCTCTGCTTATGACACATCTTTCGAGATTCTCTGAGGAAATAATAATGTGGTGTTCATGGGAGTTCAAATTCGTTGAACTTGATGATGCATTTGCAACAGGTTCTTCTATCATGCCGCAGAAGAAAAACCCCGATGTCACTGAACTTATCAGAGGAAAAACAGGAAGAATAAACGGTGACCTTATTACACTCCTTACCATGATGAAGGGTATTCCGCTTGCATACAACAAGGATATGCAGGAGGACAAAGAGGCTATATTCGATGCAGTTGACAATGTAAAATTATGTGTAAAGACATTTATTCCCATGCTTGCGACTATGAGAGTTTTAAAGGACAATATGAGAAATGCCGCTGCAAAGGGATTTATAAACGCAACAGACTGCGCTGACTATCTCGTTAAAAAGGGTATGCCGTTCAGAGATGCATACAAGATTACGGGAACGCTTGTCGCTTTATGCATAGAGAAGAATTTAACTCTTGAAACTCTCCCCCTTGATGAGTACAGAAAAATGACAGAGCTTTTTGATGAAGATGTATACAACGCAATAAGCCTTGAAACCTGCGTAAGGGAAAGAAAATCCGAGGGCGGACCTGCTCCCGATGAGGTGAAAAAACAGATAGCACTTGCCGAAAGTGAACTGAATATATATCAGTAATATGAAAAGAAAAGATGTTCTGTTCATAATCGGTCTTACAATGCTTATGGGCATTTTGTGGGTTTTAGGGGAACTGGTAATGGGTCTGTGGGTAGCAGTAGTTCCGAGGGCGCACGTTTTCTGGACTACGGGAATAATTATTCTTACAGTCATAATAAGCGTATGGCACTCCATGCTTGAGGACGAATCAGATCGCACCGACCCCAAAACCGCAAAATATTACAGGAAAATAGAAAAGCGTAAGAATAAACACAATAAAAAACATAAGAGGTGATTTCCATGTCTGTTAAAGTATATATAGACGGTCAGGAAGGTACTACGGGCCTTAAAATCCTTGAAAGATTCAAGG
>DGRR01000022.1 GCA_002389995.1 Ruminococcus sp. UBA4383
GCATTCACCGCAGGTACTCAGTGGTTCGAGAGAACTCTCGACGATTCCGCAAACAAGAGAATTTCCGTTGCTGAAGCTTTCCTCGGTGTTGATGCTATACTCAATATAATGATGAACGTGACTAACGGAATAGTTGTATATCCCGAAATGATAAAACGCCGTGTAATGGCTGAACTGCCTTTCATGGCAAGCGAAAACATTATGATGGACGCTGTAAAGAAAGGAGGAAACCGTCAGCAGCTCCATGACCGCATTATGGATTATTCCATGATTGCGGGCGAACAGGTAAAGGTCTACGGAAAAGACAATAATCTCTGCGAACTTATTCTCAATGACCCCCTCTTTATGGTGACAAAAGAAGAACTTGACGCTGTTCTCCGCCCTGAAAGCTATACGGGAAGAAGCAGTCAGCAGGTAGATGAATTTCTTAACGAATTTATCAAGCCTGTCCTTGATGACAATAAAGATGTTCTTGGTGAAAAGTTCGAGATGAAGAACTGAGGTGTTATATATGAATTGTCCTTATTGCAACAGTGAGCTTATATGCGGATTACTTACGCTTAACTTTGCGGAGGTTCTCCCCATGCTTGTGACATTCAGCCCCGATGACGAATCCGAAAAGAAAAGATGTAAAAATTCAGCCTGCAAAAGACGTTCCGAAACGTTCTTTGAAAGCGAAGCCTTCTTCTGCCACAACTGCAAAAAGGCATTTCCTGCAATAGATTTCTGATTAAAGATAAAGACCGCTTTTACAGCGGTCTTTTTTTATAAATCTGCAAACCTGAAAAATACAAAATCATCTGCGCTTACTATCGTTCTAAGCAGGAAACTGTCAAGCTTGTCAACTACTCTGCCACGCAGTTCCTGAGACATGGGATATATAACTTCCGCAATACTTCCTGCAATTGCTGCTATGGTATCGCTGTCGCCGCCGATTGATATTGCATTTGACAATACTTCCGCAAAATTATTTCCTTCAAGAAAAGCTGTTACAGCCTGCGGTACACTTCCCTTGCACGATACATCAAATTCATATTCTGCCCTTATATCATCAAGTTTGAAATCAAGCTTGTAATATTTTGATACATATTCTTTTACATCTTTTTTTGTACCGCCCTTTTTGAGGAGGAATATTGCACCTGCAACAGCTTTTGCACCGTTTATTCCGTCGGTATGGTTATGGGTTATTTCTGCGGAAAGTTCTGCAAGGACTTCGGCTTCTTCGAGGGATTTAGCCGCCCAGCCCGCATATGATGCCCTCATAGCCGAACCGTTTCCCCAGCTTCTGTAAGGCGAGGGATTCGGAGTCATCAGCCATTGCATGAATCTTCCGCCATAACCTGCGGAGGGATAGCGTCTGCCGTATTCTCTTACGGACTGCTGTATTTTTTCACGGACTTTTTTTCTGTTGGCTTCGATTCTGTACCAGTCGTCATTCATGCCGCCTATGCCGTTCATGATACCTTTTGCGACCGCACAGGTCATGACGGTATCATCTGTAAAATGGCAATAGGGAGTACAGAGCATATTTTCGCCGATTTTTCTTTTTATGTTATGGTGTTCGTATATAGAACCTGAAATATCTCCTGCGGCTGCTCCGAGAAGCCACGAATAGACAGTATTGTTGCCGTATCCGCCTGAATGGATAAACCATTTTTTAGTTTTATTGTCGCAGACTATTTCCCTGCCGTCACCGCTTTTTGATACTGTTATAAGACCTGCATCAAGGCATTTTTTTATCTGTAAATCTGCCATTATTGAAGCAAGTCCCTGAGAATACAGGCTTACATCTCCATAGAGTTCAAGCTGTTCCTTTAACATATTATCTTCCCCGTTCTTCATTCATTTTTCTCTTATTTTCGTTGACATGAGTCATGTATCAATAGAAATTCTATCATATATTTCCCGTCATGTCAATAGGAGCATATTATTTTTGTGCATAATTTTCCGTATGTGTGCAATAATAAATGCGGGGTGATATTATGGAATGTCATGATATTCCGATAATCTCTTGTCTTTCGGAAAATATTAAAAAAATAAAGGAAATTTCGGGAAATTCCTCAGATGTTTTAATCAATGAATTTACAACGGGCGGAATAAAATGCGCTCTTGTATGCTGTGAAGGTATGTTTTCGACTGCGGTTATGTGTGAGCTTGTACTTGAACCGATTGTTGAAATTCCGCAGAAAAAGGATTCCCATGAACTTTTTAACCATATCAGGAAATATATGCTTTTATCGTCCGACAGACCGACCGCAGACAATTATGAAATGCTTTTCAGGCTTTTACATTCAGGCTTTGCGGTACTTATTGCGGACAATATAAATTATGCTCTTGCCTTCGGTATTCAGGGCTATGCATCAAGAAGTATTCAGGAACCGTCAGGCGAAAGCAATATTATGGGAAGCCGTGAGGGATTTGTTGAAACTGTCCGCACAAATATGTCCCTTGTCCGCAGACGGCTGAAAACTCCTGAACTTGTCATGGAAATTATTCAGAAAGGCGAAAAAAGCTGTACTGATTTGTGTATCTGCTATATGAAAGACAGAGTTCCGAAAAAGCTTGTATCAGATATCAGAAATTCCCTTGACAGCATAAAACTTGAATCAATTCTTTCGACAGGCTATGTAAGACCATTCCTTGAAAGGGACGGCTTTCAGCTTTTCAATCCCACAGGCACTACCGAAAGACCTGATGTGCTGTGTTCAAAACTCATAGAAGGCAGAGTCGGAATTTTAATTGACGGAATACCTTTTGCGATAACAATTCCGAAATTATTCTGCGAAAGTTTCCAGACTCTTGATGACTATGCTTTCAAGCCGTATTATTCAACTTTCATACGCTGGATAAAATATGCGGCTTTTCTGATAGCATCTTTATTGCCTGCGGTATATGCCGCAATAGTCATGTATCACCCTGAACTTCTCAACAGTACCATGCTTATGCTTCTTGTCGAGGCGGAAAAAGATGCTCCGCTTTCCATAACTGCCGAAACTTTATTTGTGCTGATTATGTATGAAATAATCCGTGAGGCAGGGCTTAGATTTCCAAAAACCGTGGGCGGTGCTGTAAGTATTGTGAGTGGTCTTATTATAGGTGATGCGGCTGTAAAATCGGGATTTGTAAGCACTCCCCTGCTGACTGTCTCCGCACTTGCCGTTATGAGCGGATTTGTAATACCTGAACTCAATCAGCAGATAACAGTGCTGAGATTTGCATTTCTTGTTGCGGGAAGTATATTCGGACTTTTCGGAATAAGTCTGCTCGGCTGTGCTGTACTGACAAATATATGTGCGGAAGAAAATTATGGGTTTCCGTTTACTGCTCCAATATCGCCTTTTTCGTCATCGGGAATGGGAGATACTGCGGTGCGGTCGGATATTAAAAAAATGCAGTCAAGAGGCTTTACCGTGGAGGAATACCATGAATAAACTGACAAAAACAAGGTTTTCCGCTGTACTGCTGATAAGTGATGTATTTGCGCTTTTCTGTCTTATGGGAAATATATCTGTTATGACAGTATGGGGATTTATCGGGGGAACGGCATTGCAGATGATACTTGCCTTTCCGCTCGCATTTTCAGTCCGTAAAGGAAAATCAATTGAAAAATGCGGAAAGCCTGTGCAGATATTTTTCATAATATATCTGATACTCTGGGGCGGAATGATATTTTCAATGCTGTGGAATACCTCGGAAGTAATTTATATCCC
>DGRR01000198.1 GCA_002389995.1 Ruminococcus sp. UBA4383
GAATACCTTGAAAATATGATGAAATAGGAAAAACAGACTTTGGAGAATTTCTTCCGAGGTCTGTTTTTTCTGATAAATTTATATAGATTCTGATTAAAAAATTTAAGAATAAGAAAATGTCTCAAATATTATTGAAAAAATCACTTGAAATTCATGGAAATATATGTTATAATAGTAAAAAATAATTTCCGCAGGAGGAATTTTTATGGAAAAAATATGCATTAAAATCGTTTACACAAATGAAGTTCTGAAAAATATCTGCGTTGATTACAAGGAAGATTTGGATATTGACAGCATAAAGAGAAAGCCAATTCCCGAATGGTTTGAACCCGGAAAGGGTCGTGACGGCTGGGAGGGTCTTGTGCCTGAACTCCAGTACATGGTAAACGATAATAAAATCGAATGGGTGTTCGATTTTGAGGGTGATGACGAAAACAGACAACTTTTCAAAAAATGTATGAAAGAATATGACCCCGTTTTCCCGTGGTCTGCGGACGGTATGACGGAGGAGGAAATATCCGCAAGAAACCTTGAAATTGCGGAAGAATGTGAACTGCGTGGTGAAAAACAAGAGGCTCTCCGACATTATTTTATTGCCGCAGATGAGGGAAATGATGCCAAAATGCAGTTGTTCCTTGCGAATCTTTATAAGGATATGGCGGACGGAAAAGAAACAGATTATCCCATTGATGAACCGCACCCAATGGAAAAAGCTGTTGAATACTACGAAAAAGCCGCTGAAAACGGGAATATCAAGGCTTTGAAAATAGTTAACGAAATGTATAAGGAAAACGCCAAAAAAGAAGCGGAAGAAACATTAAAAAAATTGATTGCCGAAAAAGTAAAGGAAATAATTGACAGCAAAATAAAAGAAATGGCGAAAGGTTTTTATATCGTTGACGGAGAATTATTAAAATACAATGGTACTGATAGTTATGTAACAATCCCCGACAGCGTTACAATTATTGGCAATTGGGCTTTTAGAGATTGTACAAGCCTTGAAAAAGTAACAATCCCCGACAGCGTTACAAGTATTGGCGATTGTGCTTTTAAAAATCGTACAAGCCTTAAAAAAGTAACAATCCCCAACAGCGTTACAAGTATTGGCGGTGATGCTTTTAAGGGTTGTACAAGCCTTAAAGAAGTAACAATCCCCGACAGCGTTACAAGTATTGGCGGTTATGCTTTTGATAATACAGAATGGCTGAAAAACTATCCGAATGATTTTGTAATAATAAACGGAATTTTAATCAAATACAAGGGAACTAAAACAAATGTAGTTATCCCCGACAGCGTTACAAGTATTGGTGATTGTGCTTTTGAGTATTGTACAAGCCTTGAAAAAGTAACAATCCCCGACAGCATTACAAGTATTGGCGATAATGCTTTTTTTGGTTGTACAAGCCTTGAAAAAGTAACAATCCCCGACAGCGTTACAAGTATTGGCGGTTATGCTTTTGTTTATTGTACAAGCCTCAAAGAAGTAACAATCCCCGACAGCGTTAAAAGTATTGACAGTTGGGCTTTTGGTGATTGTACAAGCCTTAAAGAAGTAAGAATCCCCAAAAACTGCGACATTGCAACTGGTGAATTATCCTCTTTTGAAAGATACACAAAAGTCATTCGCAGGAAGTAAATATCGGGATATACTTTGAAATGCACGTTTCGCCTTTCATTTTCAGCACCGCCGAGCCAAGCCAGCACCAGTAGCCCATATAGACATTTTCGGGGCTTTTGTGCGTATCATAGAAAGAAAACTCCCTGCATGATTCATACCATTTTTTCTCCATGTATTCCGTGAAATCGTTCAGGGAGGTTTCATTGTTGAGATAGCCGTCAAAAATGCTGTAATATTCGGGGTATGCAAGGCTTTTTTTCAGCGGTGTATAATTTTTGCCCCTGATAAATTCCTTTAATTTCAAGGTGAGTGAATCATTGAATTTCTGGGTATTCAGGAGGTTTTCACATTCACTGTAATCAAAGAGAATCATCAGCGAGAGAGAATCTGTAAATTCCGCATAGTCTGAAACGGGAAGCCGGTCTGCGAGGTCAATATATTTTTCAAAAGTTTCTGCGAGCTGATTTTTATTTTTTCCGAGGGAATACTCCGCAGACAGGAGATTTTTATAAAGTCCGAGGAGATATTTTCCGCAAAGTTCTTTTTTCTGCGGTGTATCGGACATTCCGAGAGCCTCGGAGAATTTTTTGATTCTTTTATTCTGAGCGAAGATATATTCCTCAAAATATTCATCATTCATAAACTGTGCAATACTCATAGCTGAACATTCCTTTCGGTGATATTTGCGTTACTGTCGAGCCTGTCGTATGTAACTTTTCCGTCCTGACTGACATGGGCGATATAAGAGCCGACATTATCGGGATTGAAAATTTTTTCAAGTCTTATTTCGTCAGCTTTTTCCTTACCGACTGAGGCATCGAGTCTTTTATCAATCCAGTTTTCGCTCATTTGTTTTCCGTCAGCGGTATCGGAAAGCTGTGCGGTTTCATATTTTGCATCTGCGATTATATACTGTGGGATACCGTCAGGGTTATAATAAACGCCGTCAATACCCTGATGACCTGTTTCGTCAAGATTCGTGACACGTTCAAGGGATATGCGTTCATATCCCTTTTCTTTGAGGTCAATATCAGTTTTCATTTCTCCGTAATTGCCTTTTTCGAGGGAAGTTTCTGGGATTTTTTTACCTGATTCAACGGCATTGACTTCCTGTTTCTGTTTGGATATTTGCTCCTGTTTTTCTATTGATTTAATCATTTCACCAAGGAAACTGATATCTTTTTCCTTCTGAGATTCGGGAGTTTCATGTATTTCTGAGGGCTTTTTCATTTCGGAAAACATATCTTTCACCGTCCTTTAATTTTTCAAAAAATCCTGTATGAAATCGGTGCATGAATCGTAACGCCTGAGATGTTCTTTTATGACATGGAGCAGGATTTTATTTTTTTCGGATTCGGAATAATTTTTCATTGAATATCTGAATGAGCGTATAATTTTCATGCAGGCACTTTCGAGCGAATTGCCGTCAGGATAATATTTCTGTACACACTGCATTGATTTTTCACCGTCAAGGAAATCATAAACAAGGCTTTCAAAATATTCATTTGCCGTACTGATATTTTCCTCCTGAATATAGCGCATGAAACCGCATTTTATCCGTGTACTCAAATCGGAGGACATCACTTGTTTTTCCAGTTCCCTGATATTTTCCTGCTTCGGATTCTTTACAATGCAGTCCAGAAGTTTAATTTCGGCATCATTTTTGACTTCATGGATTTCAGCGGGAGTTTTATCTGTTTCACACGGAGTATATCTTGTTATTTTGCAGAGTACAGGCTGAATCCATTCGCTTTGCCTTACAATTGCAATACCTCTTTCAAGCCTTGCAATTTCGCCTACCTGAAAATCATTCAGACCTGCGGCATAACCTGTAAGTTCGCAGTCTGACTGTTCAAGCAGATGCATGATAATTTTAGTGTTTGTATTCCTGATAACGGACATATCCAGCAGAGCCGGTGACTGGTCAGCAATTATGAAACCCTCTCCGCAGGTACGCATTTCCGCAATTGAATTTGTCAGCATTTCAACAGCTTTTCCCTGTAAATTACTGCTTTCGTCAGTTTGATTTACATTAATTTTTTTCAGAAGATGATGAGCTTCTTCGAGTACAGTAACATGGTTAAGCGGTGCATTTGGCTGTCTCAAATTATTCATGCGGTATTCCTGTAATTTCAGAATAAGAATACCCATAATTAACGATTTTGTTTCAGCCGAGCCAATTCTGCTCAAATCAATTATGGCATTTCTGTCAAACAATTCTTCATCACTAAGACCGTTTGATTTGAATACAAGACCTGAAATTCCGTTTGTAAGGGATTCAATTCTTGTGACAAGTGCGCCTGTATAGTCGTTTTTATTATCTGCAGAATAATCGCTTTCTTTGAGGACTTTTTTAATCTCCCTGTGGACATCTGAAAAATCAGGAAATATTCTGTACCCATATTTATTTATTGATTTTTCGGTGTCCCAGCCTGTGGATTCATAAGCCCTCTGTACGGCACTTTTCAGAATTGCAGGCATTGCCGCATACATCGCCCAGCAGGCATTAAAAATTTCCGTCAGCCTTTCAAGATGCTCAAGAATATGAATATCTTCTGGAAAACTGAACGGATTGAGTTTAAGCATTTCAATATCTTTAAGATTTGGATTTGTGCCGTATATTCTGATATTTTTGCCGCTGAACAATTTTTTATACTCACCTTTTGCAGGTTCGATTACAAGAAAAGGAATATTTTTTTCGGAAAGCTTATCAAGAATCTGATAAATTGTATTTGATTTGCCCGCACCTGTCGAACCTGTTATAAAGGTATGCGCCGCAAGCTCCTGAATATTTAGCCGTACATCAACATCTTCACGCTGTCCCATGTGGTATATTTTTCCGATTTTTATTTTATCAGCATTTTTTTCAGGATTTACAGTTGCAATATTTCTTCCGAACTCAGCGTGTTCAACAACGGGCAGACCATAAACTGATTTTGTCGGCAAACCAAGATGCAGAGGCAATTCCATACCGCTTACGACTGTTCCTGCGGAAACTTCCATGAACTGAAGCGTTTTACTTGACATATCAGCGTAAGGTATACCAAAAACAGGGTGTGTGAAGCGTCTGAGATATTCTTTCATATTTTCTACTGCCGTTTCGTCACTCCATAAATTAACAGCACTGTTTTCAACGGAAGAACCGTCTCCGAGCATTAATGCCCTGTATGTATTTGCGGCAAGACGACAGGTTTCAGGCTTACCCGAAAGAAAATATGCTCCGCACTGATAAGCCCCGTAATCTTCTGTTTCATGAATACGTTTAAGACTTTCGTCAATTCTGTCGAGCATTTCTTCAATATGCTTGTTTGTTTTTTCAATCTGAATAGTTCTTGATGTTCCTTTTGTATCCTGAGAGCCGCTTGTTTTTGTATTCTGTTCACCGTGAGTTTTTGCAGTTCCATTTGTATCGGAGGTTGTATCTGAAACGTCAAGATGTCCTCCTGCATGGAT
>DGRR01000166.1 GCA_002389995.1 Ruminococcus sp. UBA4383
CTTCAAATGAAATGCAGGCTATTCTGAATATTTTCCTTGGCGGAAAACCGAATCTCAGCATATAATATAAGAAAAAGTCATGAAGTTCATAAGGACCTACGAGGTCTTCTGTTTTCTGGGCGATAGAGCCGTCATCATCGGGCGGGAGCAGTTCGGGGCTTACGGGTGTATCGAGTATGTCAAGCAATACGTCTTTAAGTTCATTCTCTGATATTTCCGCCTCATAATTTACGAGCCAGCGGACGAGAGTTTTAGGTATTGAAGAATTTACCGCATACATTGACATATGGTCGCCGTTATAGGTTGCCCAGCCGAGTGCGAGTTCGGACAAATCGCCTGTACCCACAACGATTCCGTTGAACTGATTAGCCTTGTCCATAAGAATCTGAGTTCTTTCACGTGCCTGAGAATTTTCGTATGTTATGTCATGAACATCGGGGTCATGGTTTATGTCTGTGAAATGCTGACAAACGCTGTCACGAATGTTTATTTCCTCAAGTGTCGAGCCGTAAGCCTTTGCGAGTTTGCAGGCGTTGTTGTAGGTTCTGTCGGTCGTTCCGAAACACGGCATAGTTATAGTGTGTATATCTTTTCTGTCAAGTCCGAGCATATCGAAAGCATGAACGGCAACTATAAGGGCAAGAGTAGAGTCAAGACCGCCCGAAAGACCTATGATGACATCTTTGCAGTCGATATGTCTTAATCTTGTCATAAGTCCGACAGCCTGCATTGTAAGGATTTCCTCACATCTTGAATCGAGAGCGTGCTTGTCGGCAGGGACAAAGGGAGTCTGCGGAAATTTTCTTTCAAGCATTGTCTTTTCGCATTTAAGCGAAACGACCTGATTTGTCATATCATCAAGTGTACTGAAAGTATTCATTCTCCTGCGCTCATATGCAAGCTTTTTGAAGTCTATGTCTGCGATTGTAAGACCCTTTGAGAAAGCTTTTGATTCGGCAATAACAGAACCGTTCTCCGCTATGATATTGTGACCCGAAAATACCATATCCTGAGTTGATTCTCCTATTCCTGCATCTGCGTATGCATAGGCACACGCAAGGCTTCCTGACTTTGCCTTTATTATAGTCCGTCTGTAATCTGCCTTGCCGATAATTTCATCACTGCATGAAAGATTGAAAATAATAACCGCACCGTTTTTTGCAAGTCTCACTGACGGAGTATCACCCGTCCACAAGTCCTCACATATCTCAACACCGAATTTAAAACTGCCGAAATTCTCAGCAAGCGGATTTTCCGAAAGATTGCATCTGAAAATATTCTCTCCGTCTATCCATATTTCCTTGCCGTTGCCGAGGTCAATCCAGTCCGAAAAATCCTTTTCGGGGGCAGGCGTAAAATATCTTCCCTCATAAAATTCGCTGTAATTGGGAATATTCTTCTTCGGAACGATGCCCTTTATATCTCCGCCATGAACGACAGCGGCGCAGTTATAGAGCTTTCCACGGAAACTCAGCGGAAGTCCGACTATCGAAATAATATCAATGTCTTTTGTTTCTTCGGCAATTCTGATAAGATTCTTTCCTGCTGATTCGAGGAGAGTATCCTGCAAAAACAAGTCTCCGCAGGTATATCCCGTTATGCTCAGTTCAGGGAAACATACTATTTTTACTCCTCTTTTCACGGCTTTTTTTATCAGCGAAATTATTCTGTCAGTGTTGAAATCACAGTCTGCAACCTTTACATCAGGCGTGGCACAGGCTATTTTTATAAATCCGTCTTTCATCGCAAACGACCTCCTACAAACAAATAACTAACGGCTAATTACTATTATAACTCATTTTTGCCAATAATGCAATAGTATTTGTAGTTAAAGAATAAAAATATTCATAAAATAACAAAAAGGTCTTGCAAAATCCTTTAAAAAAAGGTATAATAAAAAGAGTACAATTATTTGATAATATCCGCTTGCGGCTTTAATATGGAGATGATACAATGGCTGAAAATAAAAACAAGAAAAAAACTTCAGGAAAAAAGAAAGTAAAACAAAAGATAAAATTTAATTTCGGTGTGCTTATCATGATATTCGTGCTTTCTTATTTGGGGTGCTTTGTCCTGTTCATGACAGCGGCAAATCTCAATGATGACTTTTTCAAGGACGAATTTGCAAACAATATGACCGTTACGGAAGAGGAAGAAGAACCTGCCTCGGAAGAAGCTACTGTTGAAATAGTTCAGGAAGAAGAAACTCAGCCCGCTGAAACTGTAAAAGTCAATAACCCCGTCCCACAGTCAAAGGCTCAGGATTCTTCTTTCCTCGAAAACTGCATGATAATAACTGACTCCACTCTCCTCGATATCGGAGATTACAGCAAGTTCAGAGATGTAATAGGCAACGAAAACCTCAACGCAAAAGGCTGCAACAGCATAAAAGTCGAAAGCAGCTACGGAATTATTTCCGTCTACGATACAATAAAAATCAAAAAACCCGACACCGTATATATCATGCTCGGCTCGGATATGGGTGAATCCACACTCGAAGAAATGATTGCAAGCTATGCTTCACTGATTGCAAATCTTCATTCTTCTCTGCCTGCTATGAAAATATACATTATGCAGTATCCGCCCACAATATATGACGACGGTGAGTTTACAAACGAAAAAATCAACGAGTACAACAGCAGTCTCCTCGATATCGCAAATAAGGCAGGTATATACTGCATTGATACAAATACCGCATTAAAGGGAGAAAACGGTGCGCTTGACGAGCGTTTCTGGTCTTATGAAGAACACAAGATTTCATCGGAAGGATACAGCGAAATAGTAAAATATATCCTCTCCCACACGGTTTCATAATATTGAACGGCAATAAACCTGACACTATATATTGTGTTAGGTTTATTTTTTTAACTTTATTTCTTTACTAAAAGTATAAAGCACGGTATATAGCCAAAAACTATATTTTAAATCAAATAATTATATATAATTCACAAAAATAAGATTATATTAACCTTTCTGATTGTTAAAATAAACAGTTGACTTTATCTGAAATTTGCATTATACTAATATATACATGATGTCTGTAAGAAATCAATATATAGTAATCGGAGGTATATATTATGATAATCCACATAATAAAAAGGGACGGGAGAAAAGTACCTTTCAATATAGAAAAAATAGCAAATGCCATTTTCAGAGCTGCCCAGAGCTGCGGTGGTACGGACTTTAACACCGCTATGGAAACCGCTGCTGAGGTTTGCAGGATATATGAAAAAGAAAATAGCGGTAAAGTTCCCACTGTCGAGGAAATACAGGATCTCGTTGAGAAAACCCTCATCGAAAAAGGTCACGCAAAAACCGCAAAAGCTTATATCCTCTACCGCTATGAGAGAACTCGTTCCCGTGAAATGAAAACAAATCTCATGTGTATTCTTGATGAACTCACTTTCAGTTCGGCAAAGGACAGCGATATAAAACGTGAAAATGCCAATATCGACGGCGATACCGCTATGGGTACTATGCTCAAATACGGCTCTGTTTCCGCCAAGGAATATTATGAAATGTACGTCCTCGAACCTAAGCACGCCAAGGCTCACCGTGACGGCGATATCCATATTCATGACCTCGATTTCTATACACTCACTACTACCTGTTCACAGATAGACCTCAAAAAGCTTTTCAGAAACGGCTTTTCAACAGGTCACGGATATCTGCGTGAACCAAATGATATTTCAAGCTATTCCGCCCTCGCCTGCATCGCCATACAGTCCAACCAGAACGACCAGCACGGCGGTCAGAGTATTCCGACTTTTGATTATGCCATGGCTGACGGTGTGAAGAAAACCTATGCAAACAGATATATCCAGAACGTTGCAAGGGCTTTGTCACTCATCGGAGGCGTTGAAAATGAATTTGAAGTCGCTGATGAAATAAAAAAGGAAATCCTTCAGAATTATAACCTCAGACCCGTCCTCGCAGACGATAACGGCTATAAGGAAAAAGAAAGGGAACTCCTCCTGAAATATACCGACGAAAATACTGCCGACAAAATACAGGCTTTCGCTAAACGAAATGCCGAAAAGGAAACCGACAGAGCCACATATCAGGCTATGGAAGCACTTATCCACAACCTCAATACCATGAACAGCCGTGCAGGCGCACAGACTCCTTTCAGCTCAATAAATTACGGCACAGATACCTCCCCCGAAGGAAGAATGGTCATTAAAAATGTTCTCCTCGCTCAGGAAGCAGGTCTCGGAAACGGTGAAACTCCTATTTTCCCGATACATATTTTCAAAATCAAGGAAGGCATAAACTATAACCCCACCGACCCCAATTATGACCTTTTCAAAC
>DGRR01000036.1 GCA_002389995.1 Ruminococcus sp. UBA4383
TGGCTCACTCTTAACGCAGGTATCGCAGGCGGTGCGGACGTTATAATTATCCCTGAAATCCCTTACGATATCGACAAGGTATGCGATTCTGTAATGGCAAGAAGTGCATCAGGAAAAACTTTCTCAATACTCGCAGTCGCAGAGGGCGCATTCGATATCAATGAAGCTAAAATGAAAAAGAAAGAACGTGCAAAGAAACGTTCCGAAGCAGGTATCGTAACTGCTACAAGCCGTATAGCCGCACAGATTCAGGCTAATACAGGCATGGAAGCAAGAGTATGCGTCCCTGGTCATATGCTCAGAGGAGGCGCACCAAGCGCATACGACAGAGTTCTTTCAACACAGTTCGGAGTTCATGCCGCTTATCTCATAGCTAAGGAAAAATACGGCAGAACTGTCGCAAAAATAGGAAATAAAATCACTTCAAACGACCTGAAAGACGTTGCAGGAAAAACAAAATTTGTCGATACAGACAATCATCTTGTAATAGCTGCCCGTGATATCGGCGTTTCATTCGGTGACTGATTAAATTATTATAAATTCACTGCTTGCGTAGCCGACTGTCTGATTATAGCCGACAACATACCAGCCGTTTGTTTCACCGTTTATCATTACCGTTTCACCATTGGGGACAGAAGTTATAATTCTTCCCGAAAGTGACGGATATGCACGAATATTAAGCCCTGAGCCGTCTGTTACCACTGTTCCCCAGCGCACGGCTGAGGGCTTTATAAATGGTATGCCGAAATAATCGCACAGTGAACGCACGATATTTGCGGCTATGATTTCGAGATTATTTTTCAGCCATGCTTCATCTGCATAGTTGTCATGATATCCGATTTCGCAGAGTACGGCAACGGCTTTGGTTTTGAGGACTTCTCCGAGGGAATATGTCGGCACAGCCCTTACCTTGTCAGGCAGGGGATATATGCTTTTGAGGTTGTTTGCGATTATATTTGCAAGTTTTTCGCTTTGTGAGCTGTTGGGAGCGAAATATATATCTATACCCCTTAATTTTCCTGCAAGGCTTTCAGGGGCGGCATTTGAATGGAGTGCGAGGTGAACATCATAGTTACCCGCATTTGAATCTGAAATTGCACCCTGAACATTTCTTTCAGGGTCATTTCTTACAAATACTATTCCTGATGAACGCAGATACGGTTCTATTCTGTCAGCAAGAATATTCATATAGAGTTCTTCGTTGCCGTCAGTTGCATATTGATTCCATTCCTGAGTTGACGGACTTAAAAATACCTTTGGCATAAAAAATTTCCTTTCAGCAGAATTGAGAATATTCTCAGTACATTATATGCTGAAAGGAATTTTTTGTTATTTTTTATTTTTTTTTACTTTCGGGACTGCATATTTCGGCTTTATTGGTTTCTGTTTATTCTTGAATACTATCCATGAATAAATGCAGACGATTATATAAAGCGCACACAGCAGGAAAGAAATCATAAAGGCGGTTTTGAACCAGCTTGATTTCGGGAACATTGTTAATGCATAGGCATTATATTTGAGGAAAGATTTTTTAACATCAGATACTGCAACAAGTTCGACAGTTGCGAGTTCCTCTCCTGAATAGGTCAGTGTTACTTCTCCGAGTACATCACCTTTGTTTACGGGAGCATTCAGCTTATCATAATACCATACGATATTGCTTTTGTTTATTGTGGAAATATCGACTTCATCATACCAGAGAATCGAGACTTCATTTTTTGGTTTAGCGAGAACATAGTCATTTCCCTCTGCGAGTTCAACGGGGATTTCGCCGAGTTCAGCGGTATCTGCGAGAACTGTCTGATATGAGAAATGGTTGAATGCCCAGTTGAAAAGGTATTCTGCATCTTCAAAGTTAAAGAACATGAGATTGCCCTGAGAATCGTTAAAAGGTGCTTTCAGCAGTACAGCGAGATAAGTGCTTCCGTCCTTGCTTGCCATTGTTACTATATTTCTTCCCACGACATCGAGTGAGGCAGTTTTTATACCTCTTGTGCCTGCGTAATAGAAATCGCTTTCGGGGTCAAGCATGGCATTTGAGTGCTGCCATTTCCAGCTTGCATGATTTTCGTGTGTGTCAAGGTTGGGAACAGTGGGATTATATTCAAACGGGCAGGAGATTTCATCAAAGTGCGGAACAGTAAGTGCATACATGGTGAGTGTAGCCATATCTCTTGCGGTGGTGTACTGATTTTCGTCATAAAGACCTGTGGGGTTGGTGAAATGGGTTGAAGTCATGCCGAGTTCAGCGGCTTTGTCGTTCATCATGTTGACGAAACTTGAAACGCTTCCGCCTCCGAAATGGTTTACAAGCGTCATGGTAGCTTCAACCGAAGATGTCAGCATCATGGCGGTAAGCAGGTCGGTGACATTAAGCACATCGCCGTCAACAACGTCAATATATCTCAAATCCTGAGAATACTGGGTATCATAGAGGTCTTCGTACAGACTTTCACGAATGGTAAGTTCTTCATTGAAGTTTGTACAGTTTTCAAGGATTACGACGGCAGCCATTATATTCACAAGCTGTCCGGGCATCTGTTTGGTATCGGGATTTTTTTCATGGATAACAGTTTTGTTATTCATATTTATCAGGACGGCAGATTCACTGCTGAGGGGAATTTTTATGGAGAAATTGAGTGCTTTTGAAGGCACGGGTGTCACAAAGGGCAGAATCATGATAACTGCCGCAATAGCTGCAATAAATTTTTTCATTTGGTACTCCTTTTATATGAATATCACGGAAAATTTGTTCGTAAGATGACATTTTCCGTCATGTTTTTATCTATAAAGACATTATAACATATTTTTTTTCATTTTAAAAGGGGTTTTTAAAATTTTTCTGAAATTTTTTTATTAATTATTCAGGGAGCGCACAGCTAATTTTTCTATGGGACAGCCTTCGCAGAAGCATGAATAATATACTTTGGTACATTTTCTGAACTGAGCGAATTTTTTCTCAGCTTTTTCGGGGTCATCATATACTTTCCAGAAGCCTGTAAGCAGACATTCTTTTTTCTCAATGAATCCGCATACATCTTCGGGGGGATATCCGAGGAAAAGACCTATTTCGTGCGGAAATTCATCACAGCTTGTCAGTCTTGAAATTAATTTTCCTATGCAGTAACTTTCGGTATTGCATTCATAACCGCACTGTCTGAGGACTTTTTCAGCCTTTTTATTTCCGAGGTCAGATGCAAGCCTGTCGGGACGATAGATATATATGAGGGCTTTATTTTCGTGAATTTTAAGCGGTATAACACGCAGACCCTTTTTGTTGAGCAGTTTGTTGAGGCGACAGACATCGCACATAAGGGCTGAATTATCCTCAAAGCTGTACATGAACATATTTGCAGTTTTAAGTCCTGCGAGGGTGGGCGAGCAGTGTTTTACCAGAGTTTCATCACACATTTTATTTCCTCCCCTTGTGTGTTTCGAGAATGTTTTTGAGTGCAGATGCGGAACTTGAATGTGAACGCTCAATTTTGATATTGAGACCTTTTGTTTCGCTTATTGCACATCTTGCCATTTTATGCGACATAGTGCCTGTAAAAAGCACAAGAAGGTCAGGTGTACCGATTTGTTTTCTGAGGTCTGTTTTCATATGGGTGAAAATTTTCGCATTGCACTTGTATTCCTGACAGATTTCCTTATACTTTCTTATCATGCAGTCGTTTCCGCCTACTATAACTACGCTCATGGTAAATAACTCCTTTTTATTTATACGGTAAAGATTTTTCACTGATGATTACAAAGGTTAGTTTGAACTAACTCTATGATTTTATTATATCTTTAATTTTGACAATTGTCAAGGATTTTAAAAACGGCAAAATTATCTTCTTCAAATATCCACAAAAAAACATATTATTATATGTAAAATATGGATATAATCAATAAAAACCTGTTATACACGGATAACAAAAAAACTCTCCCACGACAGGAGAGCTATATTGATATTCATATTCCGAAAAGGTCAAATTCGGGGGTATATTTTTTGTCAGCAGAAGATTTTTCCTGAGTATAGCCGTTTATTCCAAGATTTTCGGCATGGCGGACAACGCTGTTGTATTCCATTTTAGTTAAATTTTTTTTCAGTTCAGGGAATTTTTCGGGGATAAAATCAAAAGGCGTATACTGTCCCATAATGCTCATAAGATATTTTTCGGGCGGAATATTTTCGCTTATCCAGCTTATTACATTCATGCTGTCGTGACGGCAGGAGGGGAGAACCAAATGCCTTATTACCGTACCTTTCAGTAATTTTCCGTTTTCGTCAAATTTCAGATTCCCGACCTGTTCGGTCATTCTTACAATGGCTTTTGAGGCATATTCAAAATAATCTTCCGCACGGGAATATTTTGCAGAAATTTCAGAAGAAAAATATTTCAGATCAGGGAGGTAAACATCAATATACCCGTTAAGCATATCAATAGTTTCGCAGAGTTCATAACCGCCTGAATTGTAAATCACGGGGATATTTATTTTATTTTTAACCAAATCAAGAGCCTTGACAATATCAGGGATAAAATGCGTGGGAGTTACAAGTTCGATATTGTCCGCACCTTTTTCCTGCAATTCAAGGAAAATATCCGCAAGTCTTTCGTGAGATATAATTTTCCCGAAATTTTCATTGCTGATAATATTATTCTGACAGAAACAGCACCTCAAATTACAGCCCGAAAAAAATACTGTTCCTGCACCGTTTTTCACGGATATACAGGGTTCTTCCCACTGGTGGAGGAAAGCTTTTGCGGCAGTGATTTCTGCACCCATGCCGCAGAAGCCTGTTTTTTCGTATCTGTTCACACCGCACATACGGGGACAGAGTTTACATTCAGAATAGCTAATCATGACAGCGGGAGGGAGTCTATAACTCCTGCATCATAAAGCTGAATAGCGGCTGCGTCCTTGCCTGTAACGCCCGCCTGACCGTCACAGTCTGCGTTTTCCTTTGCCTGTCCGTCAAGGGGATATTTGCTTGCGTTGGCTAAATATTGCAGGATAGCGACAGAATCGGAAATCGAAACTTTGCCGTCAAGGTTTGCATCTCCTAAAAGATTTTTATTATTTTCATTTTCGGGAGAAACAGAAGTGAAATGAATTGTTGCATTGAGTAAATTAGCATTGCCTTCAGATTTATCTATGTAAATATTGTTCCATTCTTCCTCTGTTCCGCTGTAATAAACATCTGTAAGGCTTGTGCAATTTTCAAAAGCATCATGGCTACTTGAGTAAAAAAAAGTATTGCCGATTGAAGTTACGGAATCGGGAATTGTTATGCTTTTAAGGCTTGTGCAATTATTAAAAGCCATCACACCAATTAAAGTTACAGAATTTGGAATAGTTATACTTGTAAGGCTTGTGCAATTTTCAAAAGCAACTGTGCCGATTGAAGTTACAGAATCAGGAATTACTACATCACCTGAACATTTTACACCATCAATAAGTATACCGTTTACTATTACAAGCGGATTTTCTTCCTGCCTGTCAGCAAGCCATTGAGTATCTCCAAAAGCCCTCCCACCGATTGAAGTTACAGAATCAGGAATATTTATGTTTTTAAGGTTTTGGCAACCAATGAAAGCCAGATTACCGATTGAAGTAACAGAATCAGGAATATTTATGCTTTCAAGGCTTGTGCAACCATTAAAAGCCCTCTCGCCGATTAAAGTTACAGAATCGGGAATATTTATGCTTTTAAGGTTTTCGCAATTTGAAAAAGCCACATTATTGATTGAAGTAACAGAATTTGGAATATGTATGCTTTCAAGGCTTGTGCAACCACCAAAAGCCCAACCACCGATTGAAGTAACAGAATCAGGAATATTTATGCTTTCAAGGCTTGTGCAACCATTAAAAGCCCTCTCGTCGATTAAAGTTACAGAATCGGGAATATTTATGCTTTTAAGGTTTTCGCAACTAGCAAAAGCCGCATTATCGATTGAAGTAACAGAATTTGGAATATGTATGCTTTCAAGGCTTGTGCAACAAATAAAAGCCCCACTGCCGATTGAAGTTACAGAATCGGGAATTGTTATGCTTTCAAGGCTTGTGCAACTAGCAAAAGCATTTTCGCTGATTGAAGTAACAGAATCAGGAATTATTATATCACCCGAACATTTTTTACCGTTGATAAGGATACCATTTATTATTACAAGCGGATTTTCTTCCTGTCTGTCAGCAAGCCATTGAGTATCTTCAAAAGCCATCCCACCGATTGAAGTTACAGAATCGGGAATTGTTATGCTTGTAAGACTTTTACATCCATAAAAAGCATCTATGCCGATTGAAGTTACAGGCACATCATTAATTTCCGAGGGAATAATAACTTCTTCTGCGGTTTCATCACAATCAATTACCTCTGCATAGTCTGCATAGACCCTGAAAGTCAGATAACCCTCTGTAACTTTCGTATATTTCGCCTGTTCTTCATCTGCACTTGCGACTATTGAAAAATCAGCCGCATTTTCAAAGTTCGGAAAAGTCGCACCAACAAGGCAGACAGAAAGAATAGCTGCAAATATTTTGTTGAATTTCATAAAAATTACTCCTTATATTTATTTGACGGGCAGAGTATCTATAACTCCTGCATCATAAAGCTGAATAGCGGCTGCGTCCTTGCCTGTAACGCCCGCCTGACCGTCACAGTCTGCGTTTTCCTTTGCCTGTCCGTCAAGGGGATATTTGCTTGCATTGGCTAAATATTGAAGTATTGAAACAGCATCCGATATGCTGACTTTGCCGTCTGAATTTGCATCACCGTAAGTTATTTCTGCTGTATTCGCAGAAGTTACAGTAACTTTAATCTGAACGATGTCGCCGTCACTGTTCATTATGGAAATAACTGCTGTTCCCTCGCCCCATGCGGTAATTACACCGCTTTTTGAAACGACTGCGACATCTGTATTGTGCGATTTATATATAAGACCTGTCTGATTTGCATTTATTGTATATTGTTCACTTTCTTTTAGTGTTATTTCGGTTTTGCCGACATAAAGCCATGAATTTTCGGCAGTTGTGCTTGTCATAGTCGTGCTTGTTGTCTCTGTAGTAGTTGCGCTTGTTGTCTCTGTAGTAGTCGTGCTTGTTGTCTCTGTAGTAGTCGTGCTTGTTGTCTCTGTAGTAGTCGTGCTTGTTGTCTCTGTAGTAGTCGTGCTTGTTGTCTCTGTAGTAGTTGTGCTTGTTGCCTCTGTAGTAGTTGTGCTTGCGGCGGTTGTTTCATCAGAATTGAAATGAATTGTTGCATTTTTCAAACAGTCATTACCCGATTCGATGTAAATATGACTCCATTCTTCCTCTGTTCCGTCGTAATAAACATCTGTAAGAGTTGTGCAATTATTAAAAGCATTATCTTCGATTGATTTAACAGACTTTGGAATCTCTATGCTTTCAAGGCTTGTACAATTTTGAAAAGTACAAAGCTTGATTGAAGTAACTGCAATGGGGATTTTTATGCTTTTAAGGCTTGTACAATTTCTGAAAGCATCATACCCGATTGAAGTAACAGAATCAGGAATTTTTATGCTTGTAATACTGCAGTTGCTAAAAGCCCCGAAAAAAGCCCCGTCACCAATCTTGGTAACATAATCAGGAACTTCTATCGTTCTGTTTCCATAGCAAGTACTGCCGTCTATGAGAACATTATTACCTCCTATTACAAGTCTACCAGTTCTTTCCTGCATAGTCTCAAGCCATTTAGTACCTGCAAAAGCTCCCGTACCAAATTCAGTAACTGAATAAGGAATATCAATACTTTCAAGGTTTTTACATTCGGAAAAAGCAAAATTACCGATTTTAGTAACAGAATTAGGAATTGTTACGCTTGTAAGGCTTTCACAGCTACTAAAAGCAGAATCTCCGATTGAAGTAACAGGTAATCCATATAATTCCGATGGAATAATCACTGTACTTTGTGTACCACTGTATTTTTTAACTTCTACACTGTCTCTATAAATTCTGTATTTAATATCATTCTCTGTAACGTCTTTATAATCGGCTGAACTCGCTGTAATCGCATAATCAGAACAGGAGTCTTGATAGACGGGCAGAGCAGCCCCAATAATGCAGACAGCAAGCACAGCCGCAAATATTTTGTTGAATTTCATAAAAATTCCTCCTTTCAATATAATAATATTATATATTATTTTATTTCAAATGTCAATATACAGAAAAATTTATTGTGAATATCACAAAATTTTCACTTGCTTTTTTGTGGAAAATGTAGTATAATGTTTTTATAATTTTATTTTCAGGAGGAAATTATGGAAAAAGTAAATATCGGTTTCATAGGTGCAGGAAATATGGGTACTGCCATTATGAAGGGAATAAGCGCAAATGTTAAAAATGTTCAGCTTTATGCTTTCGACCCGAAAAGCGAAAACGTTGAAAAGCTTGCGGAATGCGGTGTAAAGCCCTGTCAGAGCGAGGCTGAACTTACGGAAAAATGTAAATATGTTTTCCTTGCCGTAAAGCCTCAGATTATCGAGGGAGTGCTTGAAAAATGTGCTGTTTCGGCAGATTCGGAAAAGGTTTTCGTTTCCATAGCCGCAGGAATCACAGACGAATTTGTTGCAGGAAAAACAGTTCCCGATGCAAAAGTTATCCTTGTAATGCCCAATACACCCCTTCTTGTGGGAGAGGGAGCATCTGCACTTTCAAGAAATGAAAATGTTACAGACGAGGAATTTAATTTAATCCTTGATGTATTCCGTTCATGCGGAAAAGCCGCTGTTATTCCGAAAGACAAAATGAAGGAAATAATCGCTATAAACGGCAGCAGCCCCGCATTTATATATCTCTTTGCAAAGGGATTCATTGACTATGCGGAATCTGTCGGAATCGACAAAAATGCCGCAACTGAACTTTTTGCAAAAAGCCTGATTGGTTCTGCAAAAATGATAACTGATTCGGGTTACAGCATTGACGAACTTATAAAAATGGTATCTTCCCCCGGAGGAACTACTCTTGCGGGACTTGACAGGCTTTATGAGGGCAACCTCACGCAGACTGTAAAAAATTGCTGCGAAAGCTGTACAAAAAGAGCATACGAACTGTCAAAGTGATTCGGAATGACAAGGGGATAAGTCGCCCCTTGACCTGAAAGTGAACGGAGCTTTGCGGAGTGAACGAAAGGTCAAGGCTCAATGGCGGCTTATCTGTTTTAATAGTTCTATTTAAATAACTTGTCCCATATTCTTTATCAGTACGATTATTGAAAAGGACTGATGAAGAATGAAACATGAAAAATATACGGATTTCACAAAGAATAAAAATACAGGGATTTTCCTGATGATACTTGCAGTAATTGCTGGAATAGTCATTGGCTCTTTCAATGTAAAGGCAGGGGACATTCCTGTTCTGCATCAGTATTTTTCGCCTGTATACAGCGGAGATACGCTTCTTGATGTTTTCAGGAATACTTTCATGTCGCTTGCATTGTTCACGGCAGCCGCATTTGTAATGGGAATGTTTACATTCGGTCAGGTTTTCGGTGTTTTTCTGCTGATATACAGAGGATACGGAATAGGTATATCAGCCGCTGTCATGTATTATACTATGGGATTCGGAGCGATTCCTGCGGTTGTAATACTTCTTCTTCCGAAAGCCTTGTGCGGAGTATTTGTCTCAATGCTTGCGGTCAGGGAGCTTATGCGGTCGTCATGTGCGGTATTCAGATATGTTACAGGCGGAAATACTGAGTCCGACAGCGGATTTTTCAGGCTTTACTGCATCAAATTTGCGGTCATAACCGCAATATCCGCAATAATTTCGGCTGCGGATTCCTTGATGAATTATATATTTGCAAAACTTGTATAAAACAGGGGGTAGTCAAAAATTGGGCTTTTTTAACAGAGATTACGAAAGCGCAGGAGCAGGCATATCCAAAAATGAACCGAAAAAAAAGGGAATACTCTTGTTTTTTGAATTGTTTTTCAGAAAATTCTGGCTTTTGTTCGGTGTGAATATGCTTTATTTCATATTCTTTCTGCCTGCGGTGATTTCATTTACGGCAATAAGTTTCATTAAAAACGGACGCATTGTCACGGCTGTTCTTATTGCCATGTTTCTTGTGTTCACTGCCACAATAGGACCTGCAACGGCAGGAATGACAAAAGTCATGAGAAATTTTGTACTCCAAAAGCATACATTTATAGTGAGGGATTTTTTCAGGGCTTTTAAAGTCAATTTCAAAAAAGCCCTTGCAGTCGGCATAATTGATGTGGTAATTGCCGCCTCGGTATTTTCATCATATTATGTATATCCTGCACTTGCACAGCAGTTTGATACAAAACTTATGTATGTTCCCATGATAATAACTTTCAGTCTTGCGTTTGTGGTCATTATGATGAATTTCTATATTTATCTGATGATGATTGCAACGGACCTTTCACTTAAAAATCTTGTCAAAAATTCATTTGCACTTTCTTTCATCGCCATGAAGAAAAATGTGCTTACACTTATAATATATCTTCTCACACTGGTAATAATGTTTTTCATATTCCTGTATGCGCCTGCACTTTTTATGTTTATAACACCTTTTGTCCCTGCGGCGCATTTGTGGTTTATTGTATGTTTCAACAGCTATCCCGCAATTCAGAAATATGTAATAAATCCGTATTATGAAAGTATCGGTGAAATAAATCCCGAAATTACAGGCGATTATGATATTGAAGAAGAAAGCGTTTTCAAGGATATGGGCGGCAAGGAACAGCCTGTCGAAAAAAGAAAACCTACAAAGGGCAAAAGAATAAGCTGAAAATTTTAAATCAGAGGAAAATTTGCGCCCTTGCGCTGAGAATGAACGGAACGAAGTGAAGTGAATGAAAGCGCAAGGCTCAAATGGCGCAAATTTGACGATTTTAAATCAGAGGAAATTTTTGCCCTTGTCATGAGAATGAACGAAACGTAGTGAAGTGAATGAAATGACAAGCACCAAAAGGCAAAAATTGACGATTTTAAATCAGAGGAAATTTTTGCCCTTGTCATGAGAATGAACGAAACGTAGTGAAGTGAATGAAATGACAAGCACCAAAAGGCAAAAATTGACGATTTTAAATAAGGAGAAGTAATGGATATAATCGAAATATTAAAAGCCGTTGTCCTCGGCATTGTAGAGGGCATAACCGAATGGCTTCCCGTCAGCAGTACAGGACATCTGATTCTTGTTGATGAGTTTATAAAGCTTCAGGAAACGGAGTCTTTCAAGTCAATGTTTGATGTGGTTATACAACTCGGTGCTATACTTGCGGTAGTCGTTATTTTCTGGAAAAAATTATTTCCTTTCGGTAAGGAAAATAATAAAGCTCCGTTAAGTAAAGAAGGTTTCGGAGCATATGTCAAATGTGATATTTTTGAAATGTGGTTCAAAGTTCTTGTTGCGTGCGTGCCTGCGGCAGTTGTGGGAGTGCTTCTTGATGACTGGATAGATGAGCATTTCTATAATCCGTGGGTCGTATCAATTGCACTTATAGTTTTTGGTATAGCCTTTATCGTTGTCGAAAACTGGAATAAGGACAGGGCACCAAAAGTTAAAACTATAAGCGAACTTACATACAAGGCTGCATTTATAATAGGAGCATTTCAGCTTCTTGCGGCACTTTTCCCCGGAACATCACGTTCGGGAGCAACAATAGTGGGCGCACTTCTCATAGGAATATCGAGAACTGTTGCGGCTGAATTTACATTTTACCTTGCTGTGCCTGTCATGTTCGGAGCAAGTCTTTTGAAAATTGTAAAATTCGATGAGGACTTTACTTCAAATCAGGCAGTAATACTTGCTGTTGCCATGATAACTGCATTTGTTGTTTCAATATTTGTAATAAAATTCCTTATGGATTACATCAAAAAGCATGATTTCAAGGTATTCGGCTGGTACAGAATAATACTCGGCGCACTGGTACTGATATATTTTTCAGTATTCAAATAAGCAAAAAAGGCAGGATTTTCTCCTGCCTTTTGTTATTTTATTTTTGATATTATTCCGTGAACCTTTGGAATACAAAATTCGAGGACTGCACAATATTTGTCGATGATAGTTATTATGTATGTTTCCTTATACTTCGGGCGAGGTCTTGTCATGGGCCACATATGATTTTCAATCATATCCTTTTCGAGCGGGTTTATATCTGTTATTTCGTTGGCATTTTTGAGTGCAAGTTTTGCGTGCATAAGGCTGTGGGAGGGCTGACCCTTATGTTTATACGAATTATATTCTTTTCGGTCGTAATAGAAAAGGTCGTGGAGAAGCCCTGCCCTTGCGGCACTTCTTGCATCAAGACGGAATTTTTTGCAGACTATGTAACTGTAATACGATACATTTACGCAATGCTGATAGCGGGTAGTAT
>DGRR01000097.1 GCA_002389995.1 Ruminococcus sp. UBA4383
TTGATTATATTATCGTGAAAATAATTTAAGAACATGGAGGGATTCTTTGAAAAAATATCAACCCGACAGACACGGACTCATCTCTGTAAGAATACTGACGACTTTATTTTCTGTAATTTTGTCAATTATTTCAAACATATATGTAATATCGGAATTTTTGCTTTTTATAGTTATAATCTTTATCGTTACAATTTCAATATTTGTAATATTCGTATATTTTCCGCTGTATTTTTCTTCACTCGCCTATGAAACTACTTCAACGGAAGTAATAAAGCACAGCGGTGTTATAGTAAGGTCACATCAGGCTATAAGATTCGATTCTATCCAGTACACTACTGTTGTAAGTTCTCCTCTTTCCCAGTATACAGGCTTTAATTTCGTCATATTCTTTATATACGGCGGTCAGTTGAGGCTCGATTTTCTCAGCAGACAGGATACCATTGAAATACTTAAATCCACACGCTCATCAGGCATGAGGGAGGTATGAAATGTTCCGTGAACACCCAATTAAAATACTGAAATATTCAATGAAGAATATATGGCTTCTCATTTTCCCTCTCCTGCGAGGAATAAACGCTTTTCATTTCAATGCGTATGACCTCTATGTATGGATAAAGGGCGCATGGTTTGATTTGGCTGTCATAGGTGCTATCATTATTTTCGGCTATGTAAAATGGCATTTCTCCACAATTGATATTCAGGACAATGCCATAATACACCGTGAAGGAATTATCATAAAAATCAAAACAGCTATTCCTCTGGAAAATATAAGCGTCACAACTGCCGAATATCCCATGTTTTTAATGCCTTTCAACGGCGTGAGATTCAGTTGTGATACACGTTCGGGATTTTTCAAGAATGTCGATATGAAAATTACCGTCACAAAAAAAGTAAGCGAGGAAATACTCAGCCATATGCACGACATCGACAAAACTAAAATAAATTCGGATATGGAAAAACCTGACGTTCTCTCGGTTATACTCTTTTCGTTTCTCTTTTCAAGCGGATTTTCAGGAGTGGTGTATATCGCAACTTTTTTCGTGAAGGGCGGAAATATCGCACACGATATCATTTCGGCATCACTGGCAAGAATTACTGAAACTACCGAAATAATCAACGACAAACTCCTTATAGGAATACCTGCCGCCGCTGTCGGAATCGGTGTACTGTTCGTATGTGCATGGCTTCTTTCTTTCGTCATAAACCTGCTGAGATATTCAATGTTTCATATGGAATCGGACGACAACTGCATAAGCGTGACCTGCGGTCTTACAAACAGGAGAGTATACAGAATAAGAAACAAACATATAAATTATATCGACCTGAGACAAAACCTTATAATGAAAATTGCAGGTGCTGTAACTATAAATGTAAGCTGTGCGGGATTTGGTTCGGATTCCCAGTATCTTCCCGTCATATTCCCCATAAAGCTCGAAAAGGATATCAAAAATATGGAAAAATTCGGGATTTCACATAATCTCGTTCCAAATTTCAGACCAAAACTTTCAAGCTGGTGGACTTATATATGGCAGGCTGTATTTATGTGTGCGGCTATTTTCCCTGCAAGAAACCTGTCAGACAGGTTTTTTCCGCAGTTCGCAGAACTTTCGTTCTTTATTGCGGTCATGCTCGAAATCCCCTGTATATGGTTCATAGCCGTCAGAACTGCCGCCCTCCTTACAAGCGGAATATCTGTCTGCGATGACAAAATTATTATAAGATGCTCAAAATTTACCATGTTCCATACCGTTATCGCACGCAGGGAAAATATGGTGAAACTCGAAATAAAACAGAATATCTTCCAGAAATTAAACGGAAAATGCAGTATAGACCTGTTTTTCTGCGGTGAAACACGCTCCCTTTACAGCGTCAAGGCGGTTTATCTCAGAGATGCCGTAAAACTCGCCGATATAATCGGCTGCCGTATAGATAACAAATATAAACAATTACTTTGAGTACATTTTAAAAAATTTGATTTTTATATGCTATTGACATCTGTAAATTTTTTTAGTATAATAAGTATGTATTATTGTTTTCGGCTTTTTTGGCAGTGTGCCATTAAGATATATTATGATTCGGATTAAGGCTGTAATATTGTCTGTTGCTTTACTATATGTCTATGCTCTCTTTACAGTAAAAATATTATTATCCGAACTTCTCAGACGTTTTCCAAAAAGGAATGCACATAACGCCTTGTGCTTTCCATATCCATGAAAGTGAGGTCATAAAGTGAACGAAAAAGATATTTCCCCAAAAACAAATAAAAATACTCCCCCTCCTGCCCAGAAAAAAAGATATTACAAGAAAAAATCCCCCGCTGAAAATTCTCAGGATTCTTCCGCTCCCGATATCACCAAAAAAGGCAGAAAACCAAAGGAAACCAAACATACTCCCGTTAAAATTATCCCTCTCGGCGGTCTTAACGAAATAGGCAAGAATATGACCGTCTTTGAATGTTCAAACGATATGTTTATTCTCGACTGCGGTCTTGCTTTCCCTGATGCGGATATGCCCGGAGTTGACATTGTTATCCCCGATTTTACCTACGTTGAACGCAATGCCGACAAAATAAGAGGTATCGTCATCACTCACGGTCATGAAGACCATATAGGCGGTCTTGCATACCTCCTCAAAAAAATAAACGTCCCCGTCTATGCCACAAGACTTACCATAGGTCTTATAGAGGGAAAACTCAGTGAACAGGGACTTCTCGGAAAAGTAAGCCTCAATGTGGTAGAACCAAAGAAAACTATAAGAATGGGCTGTATGGCTGTCGAATTTATCAAGGTAAACCACTCAATCCCCGATTCAGTCGGAATGGCTATCCATACCCCCGCAGGTGTTATCGTCCATACGGGAGACTTCAAAGTCGATTATTCCCCCATTGACGGAAAAATAATTGACCTCGCCCGTTTCGGTGAACTCGGAAATAAAGGTGTTCTCGCCCTTATGGCTGATTCAACCAACGCTGAACGCCCCGGTTATACACATTCCGAAAGAACTGTCGGTGAATCATTCGACAGACTCTTCAAAAAAGGAGAGGGCAAAAGAATTATTATCGCTACCTTCTCCTCAAATATCCACCGTGTACAGCAGATTATCAACTGCGCCCAGAGATACGGCAGAAAAGTCGCTATCTTCGGCAGAAGTATGGTGAATGTAATCAATACCGCCATTGAACTCGGATACCTCAAAGTCCCCGAAGGTATCCTGATTGACATTGAAATGATGAGCAATTACAATAACGAACAGATAGTCCTCATCACTACGGGCAGTCAGGGCGAACCTATGTCAGCCCTCACAAGAATGGCTATGAATGACCACAGAAAAGTCGTTATAACACCTATGGACTTTATCATCATATCCGCTACACCTATCCCCGGAAATGAAAAATTCGTCACCCGTGTGGTAAACGAACTCATGAAATCAGGTGCGGAAGTCGTGTATGAAGCTATGTATGAAGTCCATGTCTCAGGTCATGCGTGTCAGGAAGAACTCAAACTCATGCTCGCACTCACTAAACCTAAATTCTTCATTCCCGTCCACGGTGAATATAAACACCTCAAAAAACACGGCGACCTCGCCCTGCAAATGGGTATACCCGAAAATAATGTGATAATCGCAGAAATAGGCAACGTAATCGAAACTGACGGTCTTTCCATGAAAATCGTTTCACAAGTTCCCTCAGGAAGAATCCTCGTTGACGGTCTCGGTGTGGGCGATGTCGGTTCAATCGTTCTGCGTGACAGAAAACATCTCGCTCAGGACGGTCTTATCATAATCGTCATAGGTATCGAAAGGTCTACAAATGAAGTCGTTGCCGGTCCTGATATCATTTCAAGAGGATTCGTCTATGTGAGAGAATCGGAAGAACTCATCATTCAGGCGAAAAATCTCCTGAGTACCACACTCGCACACTGTTCATACAGCGAACTGCGTGAATGGAATACCCTCAAAGGCAAAATGAGAGATGCTCTCTCAGACTATATTTATCAGAAAACCAAACGCAGTCCCATGATACTGCCTATAATAATGGAAACCTGATTTTCATTCACAGAAAGGGAGGTGAGAGTGAGTGAAGAAAAAATATCCGTTTGCATTGATTCTGTTTGTTTTTGCCATGTTCCTGCTGTCGTTCCTGACGGCGGTAATGCTGACACAATACAGCTTTGTATGCGGAATGGTCGCAATGGCGGCTTCTGCTGTACTTCTGGCAGTTGTACTTGTATTCATAATGCACAGTTCTTCAAACACCATGAAACTTGTATCTTCCATGAATCAGCACCTCGAAAACGCTACATCGGAATATATGAACTCCCTCCCCTCTCCCGTTGCAGTAATAGACAGCAATAACTGCTTTGTATGGTACAATCATATGTTCTCTGAGAAAATATGCTCCGATACCGACCTCTACGGGCTTGACTTCGAGGGATTCGTCAAGATAAACCTCGCTGCACTCGAACTTGACGGCTCGGCTCAGTGCCATATAAACGGTGCTGTATACAGAGTTTTCTCAAAACCCTTTGAAGAGAACGGAATGACTTTTTTTGTGCTTTACTTTCAGGACGAAACCGCTTACTTCAATATCAGAAAACGCTCCGAAGAAGCAAGCCCCAATGTCGTTATCATAGAAATAGACAGCTATGACGATATCATGCAGAATGCTAAGGAAAGCGAAAAGGCTCAGGCTTCCGTCGAAACCGAAAAGCTTATCGAACAGTTCATGAACGGTCATAACGGTATCATAAAGAAAATTTCTTCAAATACTTTCTATGCCGTCATCGAAAGAAAACACCTCGACCAGCTTATTATGGAAAAATTCAGTATCCTCGATTCGGCAAGGTCCATAACTATCGCTTCAAAATATCAGCTAACCTTTTCAATAGGTGTCGGTCAGGGTGCTTCAACACTCGCAGAAAGTGAGGAAATCGCCCGTCAGTGCCTCGATATGGCTCTCGGCAGAGGAGGCGATCAGGCTGTCGTGAAAACCGACAGCGGATATCGCTTTTTCGGCGGCGTTTCCAAAGGTGTTGAGAAAAAATCAAAGGCGAAAACAAGAATTATCGCCAATGCCCTGCAAGATGTAATCACCGCTTCGGGCAGAATATACCTCATGGGTCACAGATTCGGTGACCTCGATTCCGTGGGTGCTTCGTGCGGTATGGCCGGTGCAGTCCAGATGCTCGGAATTGATGTCAGAATCGCTGTTGACAGAACAAAAAACCTCGCCGCTAACCTCATCGACTACGTTGAACGGAAAATAGGCACAGGCGTATTTATTACCCCCTCAGAGGCAATATCCACTATCAGCGAAAATGATTTGCTCATTGTCGTTGATACACATAATAAAAATTTAATCGAAAGCCGTGAACTCTATGAAAAGGCTAAGTCAGTAGTAGTCATAGACCACCACAGAAAAACTGTCAATTTTATAGATGATGCGGTCATTTTCCACCACGAACCATATGCTTCTTCCGCCTGCGAAATGGTAACGGAAATTATTGAGTATTTCCGCTTTGAAAACAATGCAAGGCTTGCCCCGTGGTATGCGGAGGCTCTGCTCGCAGGAATTATGCTCGATACAAAAAATTTCGTCATGCGTACAGGCGTGAGAACTTTTGAGGCTGCCGCTTTTCTCAGGAAAAGCGGTGCTGATACCGTTGCGGTAAAACAACTGTTCTCAAATTCGTTTGAATCGTACAAGCATAAAACACAGATTGTCTCAGCCGCCAAAATCCACGGTAACTGCGCTATCGCCGCCGCTGACTTCAAAAGTGACGATATCCGCATAGCCGCTCCGCAGGCGGCGGACGAACTTCTCGGAATTACAGGCGTTGATGCTTCATTCGTTGTCTTTAAAACAGGCAATACCGCAAATATATCCGCCCGTTCCCTCGGTGCTGTCAATGTACAGCTTATTATGGAAAAACTCGGCGGCGGAGGTCATCAGACCATGGCTGCCACCCAGCTCGAAAATGTCTCCGTTCAGGAGGCTGTAAAACAGCTTGTCAATGCCATTGACGAACGTGAAAAAGAAATGCTCGAAAATGGCTGAATTGTAAATAGAAAGGATTAAGATTTATGAAAGTTATTTTTTTACAGGACGTTAAAGGTTCAGGAAAAAAAGGAGAAGTCAAAAACGTAGCAGACGGATATGCAAGAAATATGCTTATCCCCAAAAAACTCGCTGTTGAGGCTAATGCCCAGAACCTCAGCGACCTCGAAGGAAAAAAAGCCTCCGCCCAGCATAAAATTGATATGGAGAAAAAAGAAGCCGCTGAATATGCCGCTAAGGTAAAAGGTCAGAAAGTTGTCATCAAGGCAAAGGCAGGCTCGAATGACAGACTTTTCGGCTCTGTTACCGCAGGAAATATCGCCGATGCTCTCGACAAACAGTTCGGCGTTAAAGTAGACAAGAAAAAAATCTCGCTCAGCTCGGATATCAAAAATTTCGGCTCATATAATGCCGTTATCAAATTCTATGCGGGTATAAGCGAAAAAATAGATGTTGAGGTAATTTCCGAATAATGGATACCCTGAACGTTTCAGCAAATGAATTTACATATAATATTTACGCTGAACAATGCGTTATAGGCTCTGTCCTCGCTGACCCGTCTATTCTGCCCTCGGTTATCGAAAAGGTAAGCCCAAATCACTTTTACAGCGAACAGCATCAGGCTATATACAGAATCATTCAGACCATGTTTACAAATAATATCCCCGTGGATATCGTAACGGTTCTGAATGAAGCTGTAAAACTGCATATCTTTGAATCGGTATCCGAAGGCAAACGCTACCTCGCAGAAATCGCAAACACTCTCCCTTCCACAGAAAATATAAACACTTACTGCAAGATAGTTTCCGATAAATTCTACATAAGAAGCCTGAATATTGCCGCTAAATCAATCATAGAGGAAATTCAGTCAGGCGAGGAAGATGCACAGATTCTCATTGATTCCGCTGAAAAGAAAATTTTCGATATCCGTCAGGGTAAGGATATCAGAGGTCTTGACCCGCTCAGTAATGCCGTCCTCGAAGCTTATGACAGGCTCGGCAAAATTACAGGCGAGGACAGAGAAAAATATATAGGCGCAAAAACAGGTTTCACACTGCTCGATACAATTACCTCAGGTCTTAATAAATCAGACCTGATAATTATTGCCGCCCGCCCCGGTATGGGCAAAACTTCTTTCGCAATGAATATCGCCACAAATGTCGCAAGAAGAAACAAGGATACCGCCAACGAAAAGGAAGTAGCCGTTTTCAGTCTCGAAATGTCAAAGGAACAGCTCGCTACAAGAATTTTGTCAACGGAAGCCCTTGTCGATTCCCATTCTCTCAGAAGCGGAAGAATTTCAAATGACGACTGGGTGAAACTCGCCACAAGCGCAGGTTATCTGTCTACTCTGCCTATGTATATTGACGATACCGCAGGAATAAATGTTCAGCAGATGAAAGCCAAACTGAGAAGAATAAAAAATCTCGGTCTTGTCGTTATCGACTATTTACAGCTTATGGAATCAACTTCACGCTCCGACAACCGTGTTACCGTAATAAGCGAAATCACAAGACAGCTCAAAATTATGGCTAAGGAACTCGATGTGCCTGTCATACTGCTCTCACAGCTTTCAAGAGCTACTGAGTCAAGAAGCGACAAACGCCCTGTACTTTCGGATTTGCGTGAATCAGGCTCTATCGAACAAGATGCGGATATCGTACTTTTCCTGTACCGTGAAGCTTACTACAATGCCACAAGCGCAAAACAAAATATCGCCGAATGTATAGTCGCTAAAAACCGCCACGGTGAAATGGGTACTGTCGAACTCGTATGGGACGGAAAATATACAAGATTTTCAAACGTCGATTTCAATAACCAGCAGACCCCGACTCCATAAAGGAAGTGAAATTATGGAAGTATATATTTATCTGCTTGTTTTTTTCGTGCTTTCATTCTTATGGGCGAAATTATGGATAAATACCTGCAAATACGAAAAAGTTAAAAACTTTGTACTGCATGAAATCATTTTCACAGTGCTTTCTGTTGCAGTAAGCTATGTAATGTCACTTATAATATTCGCTCCCGTTGACGATACATACAGTGCCGCCAACAAGGGCGCACTCGGATTCATATTTATTTTCTGGCTTGTAATATTCGGCTGTTCGTCATTTGTCGCACTGATTCAGACTGTCGAAGATTTCATCGAATATAATAAAAATAAAGATTATGATAAATAAAATTATTGATTTTGTTAAACAATATGATATGATTCAAAAAGGCGATTGCGTTGTCTGCGGTCTTTCAGGAGGTGCAGACAGCGTTTGCCTTTTGTTGTCTTTAATGGAACTGAGCCGTATTATCGGATTTTCCGTTGAGGCTCTCCATGTAAACCACTCGATAAGAGGTGACGAAAGCGACAGAGATGAAAATTTCTGCCGTAAGCTGTGCGAAAGTCTTAACGTCCCCTTTACCGCAGTCAGATGCGATGTCCCTGAATATGCGGAAAAAAATTCACTCTCCGATGAGGAGGCTGCAAGAATTTTAAGATATAAGATTTTTTCGGACTGTTCATGCGGAAAAAAACTCGCAACCGCCCATAATGCAAACGATAACCTCGAAACTGCCGTTCTTAACCTCGCAAGAGGTACTGCACTTAAAGGCATTTCAGGGATTCCCCCTGTGAGAGACAATATTATCCGCCCCCTCCTCACAGTCACAAGAAATGAAATAGAAAATTTCCTGAAAGAAAAAAATCAGCCCTACGTCACCGACAGCACCAACCTTTCAGATGACTATACAAGAAATAAAATACGCCACTGTATTATTCCGCTCCTTATGGATATAAATAAATCCGTCACGGAAACTTCCGTCAAAACATTCGCAAGCCTGCGGAGCGAAAACGATTTTATAGAAAATCAGGTAAATTCCGCCATGGAAACCTGCCGTCAGAATAATAAACTAATCGGTCTTGCAAAATATGACGGGCTTATCAGAAAAAGATGCCTCGCAAGAATTATCTCCGAAAATTCCCTGCCATATTCATATGACAGACTTAATTCTGCGGACAATATCCTCGTCAACGGCGGAAAACTCAACCTCTCAGGCGATATATTCCTCGTATCAGACGGAAATTCCTGCGAAATTAAAAAAATTAAGCAAAAAGATTCCCGGTATATACAAAAAGATTTGATTATAGGCGAAAATTCCATTTTTTTAAACAAAAAACTTATCTGCGAAATAATAGAATGTGATAATTTGAAGAAAATTCTTTCTGTTCATAAAAATTTAACATTTTACCTGTTAGATTATGATAAAATAATAGGCAGAGCTATTCTCAGAAACAGGCGTTTCGGCGACAGGATTCAGCTTAAAGGAAGAAATTTTACTTCTTCCGTAAAAAAATTAATAAACGAAAAAATTCCGCCTCAGCAAAGAGATTCCCTCCATTTCATAGAGGACGATATCGGAACTGTGTTTGCGGAAAATATCGGTATCTCCCAGAGGGTCGCCCCTGATGAGAATACAAGAAAATTATTGAAAATTACTGTAAGGAGTGAATGATTTGACACCAAAAAAAAGCAAGGGTATTTTTACTTACATTCTCGTTATCGCAGTCGCTTTCTTCTGCATCTACTTTGTTACTTCAAAAATGGGAAGTTCTGCCGAGAAAACAGAATATACCGAAGTTATAAGCCATTTCGACAACTACGAAGTCTCGTATTATGAACTTGACCTCGGCTCAGGCGAACTCCTGTATAAACTCAGGGACGACAATACTCTCAGAAAATACACCGTCCCCAGCGTTTCGGTTTTCTATGAGGATACAAAAGATTACCGAAAAGAATATAACAAAAAATATCCCAGTGACCCGCTTTCTCAGGATTATATAAAAGTTACCGACCATACATGGCTCTATTCACTTATCCCCGTACTGCTCACAATCGTACTCGGCGTGGTTATCCTTTATTTCATGATGAAACAAAACGGCGGAGGAGGAAAATATACCTCCTTCGGCAAAGCTAACCTCAAAGCACAGGCAAGCGGAAGAAAAGCTACTTTCGATGACGTTGCAGGCGCAGATGAGGAAAAACAGGAACTTCAGGAAATTGTCGATTACCTTAAACACCCCTCAAAATATGTCGAAATAGGTGCTAAAATACCTAAGGGCGTTCTCCTCCTCGGCCCTCCCGGTACAGGTAAAACCCTCCTCGCAAGAGCTGTCGCAGGTGAGGCAGGCTGTCCGTTCTTCCCGATTTCAGGCTCGGATTTCGTTGAAATGTTTGTCGGCGTGGGTGCTTCCCGTGTAAGGGATTTGTTTGAACAGGCTAAAAAACATTCACCCTCAATTATTTTCATAGACGAAATTGATGCCGTCGGCAGACACCGTGGCGCAGGTCTCGGCGGCGGTCATGATGAACGTGAACAGACCCTTAACCAGCTCCTCGTTGAAATGGACGGATTTACAGGCAACGAAAACGTTATCGTTATAGCCGCAACTAACCGCCGTGATATCCTCGACCCCGCCCTCCTCCGTCCCGGAAGATTCGACAGACAAATCGTTGTCGGCTACCCCGATGTAAAGGGCAGACAAGAAATCCTCAAAGTACACTCCAAAAACAAGCCCCTCGCACCTGATGTTGATTTGCGTGTAATCGCTCAGACTACTCAGGGCTTTACAGGCGCAGACCTCGAAAACCTCCTCAATGAAGCCGCTCTCCTCGCTGCCCGTCAGGACAGAATGTCAATCACTGAACACGATATCGAAGAAGCTACCATGAAGGTTATCGCAGGTCCTGAAAAGAAATCAAGAATCGTCACCGAAAGCGACAAGCGTGTTACTGCTTACCATGAAGCAGGTCATGCAATTGCCGCCTATAACCTCCCCACTCAGGATAAGGTACATCAGGTTACTATTATTCAGCGTGGTATGGCGGCTGGTCTTACCGTCACAAGACCCGATACCGATGATATGCACGTTTCAAGAAATCAGATGCGTGAAAGTATTATAATGCTCCTCGGAGGAAGAGTCGCAGAAGAACTTATTCTTGACGATATCTGCACAGGTGCTTCAAATGATATCGAACGTGCTACAAATACCGCAAGAAATATGGTCACAAAATACGGTTTTTCCAAAAAACTCGGCACTGTCGTTTACGGCTCGGATAATGATGAGGTTTTCCTCGGAAAAGATTACGGTCATACAAGAAATTACAGCGAGGCTGTCGCTGCCGAAATTGATGAGGAAATAAGAGGAATTATTGAAAAGGCTTATGAAGACTGCAAGGATATCCTCAATGCAAATATCGACAAGCTTCATCTGCTCGCAAAATATCTCCTTAAATTTGAAAAAATTGACGGCGAGGATTTTGAAAAAATGATGAGAGGCGAAATTACAGAAGATGTCCTCAACAAACCCGTGTTTACTGATGAAACTCCCTCAGAATCATCTGTCTTAGATGTGAAACTTCCGGAAGAATAAAAAAAAGGACGCTGAAAAAGCGTCCTTTTATTATCCCGAAATTGGAAATATTTTTTTTGCAATACTATTGTATTTGAGAAAAAAATATTATATAATGTTAATGTATGATTTTTTTTAAGGAGGAATTTATGAAAAAATTAAACGGCTTAAAACTGAATCACTATAAAAATACTCAGGATTCAGTTACCATTGATTTTCCTCTGCCCGAAAAAGTAGTTATCCCCATGTCAATGCATATGGGCGTACCTTGCACTCCGCTTGTAAAGCTGAAAGATACAGTCAAGGTCGGGCAGAAAATAGGCGACTGCGATGCGCCTTTCAGTGCGCCTGTACATTCAGGCGTATCGGGTACTGTCACGGCAATTACCGATTACAGAAACGCTATGGGAAATGTCTGCAAGGCTGTCGAAATAACTGCGGACGGCAGACAGGATATTTCCGAAGAAGTAAAACCCCCTGTAATTACCGATAAGGAAAGCTTTTTAAAGGCTGTCCGTGAAAGCGGTGCGTGCGGTCTGGGCGGCGCAGGTTTCCCTACTCATATAAAACTCAACCCGAAAACTCCTATTGATACAATTATCATCAATGCCGCCGAATGTGAACCCTATATCACCGCTGATTACCGTGAAATGATGGAATGTCCCAATGATATCATAGGCGGTATAAACTATGTCAAAAATATGCTCGGTATCCCGAAGGCTATTCTTGCCATTGAAGCAAATAAGCCCGAAGCTATTAAAAATTTTACCAAAAT
>DGRR01000120.1 GCA_002389995.1 Ruminococcus sp. UBA4383
CAGGCAAGGACAAGCAGGGCAAGGGATTTGACCCCAGAAAGCTCCTCGCTCCCGGATTCGAGGCTATAAAGGCTAAGGTTAAGGAGAAAATGGAACTTTTCGGAAGCGTAAACAAGGCTTAATTAAAAGAATTAATAGTGCGAATCCCCTTTAAAATGCCCTTTTCTGCAAGGCAAAAAAGGGCGATTCGCACCAAAAAAACGGCTCTTTATGAATAAAATATGAATCAGACGGCTGTTTTTTATTTGTTTTTACTTAATGATATGCTATATATAGTGTTGCAAAACGTGTATTCACAAGATATTGGGGTTGCAACTCACACCCCTCACGGGGACTGAAACTACGAGTCTCTGTTGCTTTTTTGTCCTTCCAGTCAAGTTGCAACTCACACCCCTCACGGGGACTGAAACGTCCATAGAACGTGTCAACAATTACTCCAAACAAAATTACCTGTTGCAACTCACACCCCTCACGGGGACTGAAACATGATAAATTATTTATCAATGACGAACTGGAAGTTGCAACTCACACCCCTCACGGGGACTGAAACTTTCCGAGAGGACGTGCCAATTTAATAATAGCCGAACAGTTGCAACTCACACCCCTCACGGGGACTGAAACAATTATTTGGTTAGCCCGTTCAATTGTCATTTCCATGTTGCAACTCACACCCCTCACGGGGACTGAAACTTGAGTACCTCCTTAAAATTTGGTTATTTAAAAGTTGCAACTCACACCCCTCACGGGGACTGAAACTCTTTATTGAAGTATTTAACGGTCTGACTATTTTTGTTGCAACTCACACCCCTCACGGGGACTGAAACAGAGCATCTGGACCATTGCCATCAACAGCTAATATGTTGCAACTCACACCCCTCACGGGGACTGAAACAGTATACTCCAAGCATTACACCTGTGTATATTGTTGCAACTCACACCCCTCACGGGGACTGAAACCAATCTTGTGGTTAAATATACCACTATTATGAAGTGTTGCAACTCACACCCCTCACGGGGACTGAAACGTTGATTTCATTCTTTTCTGCCATTCTTCCTCGGCAACGTTGCAACTCACACCCCTCACGGGGACTGAAACTCAAAATTAACTGCTTTAATTTTTCTTTTTGTTCCGTTGCAACTCACACCCCTCACGGGGACGAAACGCAAAAAAAAGACCGAAGTCTTGAAAACTTCGGTCTTTTTTATTATTTTTATGCGCCTTTTTCAGCCGTTATATCTATATTGTTTCCGTCACTTTTAACTTCAATTTTCCCGTTGAAACAGGTTGCATAATATTCTATATTCCTGTTTATGAGTTCTTTCTGAGTATCGGCTGAAAATTCACTTTTTGAAGTGCATACGACAGCTTTTTCAGGAGTTACGGCACTGAGGAAATCATCTAAATTATCAAGACTGCGCCCGTGATAGGGGACTTTAAGAAAATCGCAGTCGCCCATATCCATAATTTCTTCAAGTCTCTGTTCCATAGCATCTCCCGTGAAAAGAAGCACATTATTTCCGTGAGTAATTTTTGTGACGAGTGAAAAATCGTTGTCATTGTCCTCACCGTAATCGGACTGTTTCGGGGCATATATGGTATATTCGGCATTATCGAGTGTGAAAGACAAATCGCCTGTCAGAAGCTTCGGGGTTATGCCTGCTTCACTGAGAGCCTTGTTATACTTATCCATTTCCTCGCTTTCCTCATCATAATCGGGAGCGAGGACATTTTTCACTTCAATATTATTGATAACCTTAGCCGCACCGCCCACATGGTCTTTATCGTAATGGGTTATGATAAGATAATCGACGGAGGATATATTTTTTTCTTCAAGGTATTCAATAATTTCTTTTCCGTCACCTTTTTCACCGCAGTCGATAATAACGGTACTGTTTTCGGAAGTCAGTACCATGCTGTCGGCTTTGCCCACATCAAAGACAGTCAGGTCAAGTTCGCCCACATTGACAGTTTCCTGCTGAACGGTTTCGGAAGATTCAATTACAGTTATTTTTTCGTCTTTACTTGTGCATGATACAAGTGATACTGTCATAATCAGAGCTGTCAGGACTGCAAATTTTTTCATTCTATCATCTCCTATTTGAAATCGTCAGATTTGCGCTTTTATAGCCTTGTGCTTTCGTTCACTGCGCTTTGCTCCGTTCTCTTTCAGCACAAGAGCGCAAATCTTCCTCTTGAAATCGTCTTGACTATTTATTTCATTTGATAATATCATACACATATTGAAATAATCTTAAATTTCAATTCATATAATATTCTGTAATAAAAAATTAAACAGGAGAAAAATATGAAAAGATTATTGTTTCTGATGCCCGTTTTTGCACTTGTATCGTGTACAGTCCCACAGTTTCAGGGGAATGAAGATATACAGCCCGAAACTTCATTTATTGAGGAGATACCGCCCTCGCAGACTGATATAAATGATTTCCCCGAAAGAATCAATTATAAAAATCAGAATGCTGTCTGGATACCGTATATCAGGTATGAAGAATATATGCACGGCAAATCAGAGGACGAGTTCAGGGAGATTATCAGAAAAGAATTTGCCTCGGAATATGCTGACGGCGTGAATACTTTGTATGTCCATGCTCACCCTTTTGCGGACGCATATTATAAATCCGAGATATTCCCGAAAGGCTCAATGCTTGACGGGGATTATGACCCTCTTGAAATCATGATACAGGAGGCTCATGCCCTTAAAATGTCCGTTCATGCTTGGATAAATCCTTTGAGATGTCAGAGTGTTGAGGAGATGAATTATCTTGATGATGATTTTATAATAAAACAATGGGCTGGAAATCCCGACTGTCGGTTTGTCAAAGTTGTGAACGGAAGATATTACCTTGACCCGTCCTACAATGAAGTAAGGGATTTGATATGCAGATGTGCGGAGGAAATAATTGAAAACTATAATGTTGACGGTATTCATATTGATGATTATTTTTATCCCACAACCTATGAGGAATTTGATGCGGTTGAATTTCAGGAAAGCGGTGCGGAGGATTTATCCGAATGGAGAACGCAGAACTGCACAGACTTTGTAAAAGCCTTGTATGATACGGTAAAATCCTGCGGAAAAGATGTAGTATTCGGCATAAGTCCGCAGGGAAATATTCAGGCAGATTATGAAAGTCAGTACGCAGATGTAAGGCTATGGGGAAGTCAGAGGGGTTACTGCGATTATATCGTACCGCAGATATATTTCGGCTTTAACAACGAAATATGCCCCTTTGAACAGACTCTTTATGAATGGGAGAACATAACCGCAGGAAGCGGAGTATCGTTAATTGTGGGACTGGCTGAATATAAATTAAACAAGGGTGATGAATGGGCAGGGGAAGCCGGTGAAAGTGAATGGATTGACAACCCCGATATAATTCAGGAGCAGGAACAGCTTGCAATAAATACAGGTGCGGACGGTTATGCAAGATATAAATAGTAATCAGAAATTATATTGACAACATCTGCAAAAAGAGATATAATATAATAAAAAATGAAAGCAGATGATGTATGAAAAAAGTGTTTTTTATTTCAGCCGTACTTGCTTTAATGCTCTGCGGCTGTACTGTGAAAGATGAAATAACTCAGGAAAATGCAGAAAATTATCTCAGTCAGTTGTATAACAGAAAATTCAGCCTTTCCGATTCATACGAGAATAACGGAAATATCTGCTATACTTTCACGGACGAGGAAGGTGTACAGTGCCATTTCTGCATTGAATCATTCAATATTCCGACAAGTACGGAGAAAAATCAGGTATCATATAATCTGTCAGAAGACTATCAGGTCATGTATCTGAAAGCCCACCCCGAAATATATCAGGCTCTTTCCGATATGGATATGATACCCACATGGAATGAGGGCGACAATATGATAAATTCCGTCCGTTTCAGTTTCCGATATGATACTTATGAGGATATTGAAAGAGTTGTGAATGATGTCAGTGAAACAGTCTTATCCGTTCCGAAAATAACAAGTGCGGATAATATCATAAATCCGCCCGAAGTTTATTCCGAATGTGCGGTTATGGATTTTTACTGTCCGTATCTTTCGGAAAATTCAGATGTTGAGATGTATTTCCCGATGATAAACAAGTATGTTGAAATGCAGAATGCAGAGGATATAATTTCGCAGCTACAGGAGCATTTCAACTCAGAGGGCGTGGAATATGACGATTCATGGCAGAAAACTTATGATTTCTCCACTGTTCCCGAAAATTATAAATTCAGTGAGGTCAAGCCCTTTGACCCCGATGAACACCGTCAGGAACAGCAGACAGAGAATTATTATGAAGATGAATGGTCTGAATATGGTTACTATGATGAAAGCTATGACGATTAAGGATATTACTATTAATGCGGATTTGTCAAAAAGGAGGACATGATGAACAAAAGAAATCTCACTATGCTTGTTGATTTTTATGAGCTTACTATGGCGAACGGATTCTTTGAAAACGGCAGAGGTCAGGAAATTGCATATTTTGATATGTTTTTCCGCAAAGTTCCCGATAATGCAGGCTATGCCGTAATGGCAGGCGTTGCACAGCTTATTGAATACCTTGAAAATCTTGAATTTACAGACGAGGATATAGAATATCTCAGAAGTAAAAATATGTTCTGCGGGGAATTTCTTGAATATCTCAGGAATTTCAAGTTTGAATGTGATGTATGGGCTATACCTGAGGGTACTCCCATTTTCCCGAATGAACCGCTTATAACAGTAAAAGGTCCTGCAATTCAGGCGCAGTTTATCGAAACTATGGTACTGCTCACAATCAATCATCAGTCACTTATCGCCACAAAAGCCCACAGAATCGCAGAAGCAGCTCAGGGTCGTCCCGTCATGGAATTTGGTTCACGCAGGGCGCAGGGCTATGACGGTGCAGTATATGGTGCAAGGGCGGCTTATATAGGAGGCTGTTCAGGTACGGCTTGTACTATTTCCGACAGGGATTTCGGAGTAAAGGCTCTGGGTACAATGGCTCATAGCTGGGTACAGCTTTTTCCGAGTGAACTTGAAGCTTTCAGGGCTTATGCAAAGGTATATCCCGACAGCTGCACACTTCTCATAGATACTTACAGCGTACTGAGGTCAGGTATTCCCAATGCGATAACCGTTTTCAAGGAACTCGAAAAACAGGGTCACAAGGGTGCAGGTGTCAGAATCGACAGCGGCGATATTGCCTATCTTTCCAAAAAAGCAAGAAAAATGCTTGATGATGCAGGTCTGGACTATATAAAAATAGTCGCTTCAAATTCTCTTGACGAGTTCATTATAAGAGATTTGATAATGCAGGGTGCGGAAATAGACAGTTTCGGTGTAGGTGAAAGACTTGTAACTTCAAAGTCAGAACCCGTATTCGGCGGAGTTTACAAGCTTGCGGCTGTCGAGGAAAAGGGAAAAATTATTCCCAAGATTAAAATTTCCGAAAACGTCATAAAAATAACCAATCCTTCATACAAAGAAGTATGGAGACTTTTTGACAACGACACGGGAAAGGCTGTCGCTGATGTTATAACTCTTGCAGGCGAAGTTATTGACGACAAAAAGCCTTATACAATATTTGACCCGCAGCAGACTTACAAGAGAATGACACTTATAAATTTCACAGCTAAAAAATTACAGGTTCAGATATTCAAAAAAGGCGAATGTATATATAAATCTCCCGATATTGAAGAAATAAAGGCTTACTGTCAGCAGCAGCTTGAAACAATATGGGACGAAGTAAAGCGTTTTGAAAATCCCCACGATTATTATGTAGACCTTTCTCATCAGTTATGGGAACTCAAATCAAGACTTCTCGCTGAATCATTTAACCATTAATAAATATTCCCGTCTGAAAAGGACGGGAATAATTTTTTATTATTATGAATTGTGCATTTTCAGGATATGTTCACAGCAATGCACAAGCATATTCCATGTTCCGCTGTCAACTCTGCCGTTCTGCGGAATACCGCACCACTGCTGAAAACGCTTTACCGCAGAAGCGGTCATATCGTTATATTCTCCGCATATATCAACATAAGGGGCATTGTCGTAGCATTTTCCTATATCATTTAGCATAGCCTGAATTATATAGATAACCTGCCCCGTATCACCGTCCGATGCAACATAGGAAGGGGAGGGAAATACCGCATAGGGTTCAGGTTTTCCGCTGAGATAAGACCTGTAAACGCTGACAATTTTATTCCATGTTGCAGGGTCGGTGTTTCCTGTATCTTTCAGACCGTATTCACGCTGAAAAGCCATTACTGCGAGAGATGTCTCCTTTCCGTAGATACCGTCAGGGATAACAGTCGGTATTCTGTCATTCATGAGTGAAATTGCATGGAGATATGTCTGCATCTCATAGATATGCTGTTTTTTCTGAATATTTGTATAAGCCATAATAACTCCTTATTTAAAATCGTCAAATTTGCGCTTTTAAAGCCTTGTGCTTTCGTTCACTGCGCTTTGCTCCGTTCACTTTCAGCACAAGAGCGCAAATTTTCTTCTTATTTAAAATCGTCAAATTTGCGCTTTAAAAGCCTTGTGCTTTCGTTCACTGCGCTTTGCTCCGTTCACTCTCAGCAC
>DGRR01000154.1 GCA_002389995.1 Ruminococcus sp. UBA4383
TTACAGCAGTAAGTGTGGAAGTCAAACTTCCAGATTCAGGTTTAGCAGCTTCTACCATATTAGTAGTTTCTTCATTGAGAAGTCTCATCTGACCGCCGAGCCACATACGGACAAAAGCGTCAACATTTCCTGTATTTACAGCAGAAACGTCTTTGTTTACTTTCTGACCGGGGAGCCATTCCTCAGGCGGCTGAAAATCTTCGGCTATGCTGACATCATATTTAGCAGATGCGCTCAGGCGGTTAGTAACCTCATCTTTACTTGTGAACCATGCAAAAGTTGAACCCGCAGCGATAACGACAGCGGTAAGAAACGCACCGATGAGTATGCGTTTTTCTCTTGCAGTTTTCTTTTTGTTTTTAGTCATAAAAGTCAACTCCTTTTCATTTCTGTGCCGTTTCCGGCAGGTTTTCTGTTTTTTCCTCATCTTTTCTTTCTGATGAAAAATACATCTTTATGAGATGCAAAAAGACACCAATTAAAACAATCAGTGCAGCGACGAAATACCACCTTAACTGCACAAAGCGGAAAACATATCCCAGTTTAGGGACGCTGAAACTCACAGCACCTATAACACGGCTTTCATCTATGAGGAAAGAATCCTCCGAATCGTTTGCATCGCCCTTTGTCCTGAAACAAGTAACGCCTGTACCCTCATAGTCATTAATTTTCTCAGCGACTCTGTGGGTAAGGTAGGCATCGCTTTCGGAGGACGGATTAAAGGTGATTACATCTCCGACGTTTATTGAATCGGCGTTCATAAGTTTGACGAAAACCATATCCCCGACATCATATGTAGGTGACATTGAAGGTGTGAGAATTGTATAATATCTGAATCCGAACAGAGATTTCTGCGGATTTCTGTCTGCGGCGAAAAAAAGTGCGGCTACAATCATTCCGATTGCGAGCAGATACACCAGAACGGAACGTATAACGCTGTATACCTTATAACCCGCACCTGATTCTGAGCGGACTTCTTCTGTTTCTTGATTATTATTATCCACCGTTGAGCTGCCTCCTTTTTAAGCGGTGATATCTGATACAAGTAAAGAAGTGTCATAAAATACACATCTATTATAGGTTAATTATATCACAACCGACTTATTTTGTCAATATATTCAAATATAAATAATTCCAGATTAAATTTATATATATTTTACAAAAAAACATAAATACAAGTAAGAATATATAAACTTTGAAAAAATATCGTCATAATATATACAAATTGTATATCAAATCAAGCATTTCCATTTTATATACTTAATATATTCATTGTTTTATTATAGCATAAATAATATAAAAAAGCAAGTCAATAAATAATTTTCCATTATTTTCATAAAATTAAACATTAATATATGATTCAGATAAAATTATTCTGTATGCTATTGATTAAGATTATATTTTCTGATATAATATATTAAAAAGGTATAAGGTGAAATAAATAAGGAGGTTATATTATGTCTCATATTTACTTTGCACGGCACGGACAGACAGTCTGGAATGTTGAAAACAAAATATGCGGGGCAACTGATATTGAACTCACAAAAAAAGGCTGTGAACAGGCTAAAATACTCGGTAAAAAAATCCTTGCAGAAAATTATGATATAGACGAAATTCTCTCGTCTCCCCTTATCCGTGCATCAGAAACCGCAAGAATAGTCTCGGAAATAACAGGTATTCCCATGCGTGAAGAAATAAGACTGAAAGAACAGTGTTTCGGAAAATATGAGGGTACACCCAGAAACGGCGGGGAATTTTATAAAGCTAAAACTCATTTCCTCGACAGCTATCAGGGCGGTGAATCCATGATGAAAATGGGTCAGAGAATATACAATCTGCTCGATGAACTTAAAAACAGCAATAAAATATATCTCCTTGTGGCACATAACGGCGTTGCACGTTTCGTGCGCTCATACTTTGAGGATATGACCAATGAGGAATTTGGCAGATATGCAATAAGAAACTGCGAAATAAAAAGATTCGACTTTGAATAAGAAATTATTATAACAAATTTCCATTATATCAAAAAATACCATTGACAAAAAATATATAATAATGTATAATAAATCTGAAGTATCTATACAAGGACGGTAATAAGATGATATCTAAATTCAAAGGAGTATTCGCTTTTCTTCTTGCCCTTTCCCTCGTTTCCTGTTCACAGAAAACTGAAACTGTCCTCTCCGAAGTAAAAATTCAGTCAAATGCCCCGCACGCTCAGGGACTTTCAGAATTTACTCAGGAAACTACTCAGGCAAGTACCGAAAATATCATCATAAAAGGAAATATATACGGCACTGACGGCACTCCCCTGCTTTATTCTTCTGAACAAAATGACGGCTCTTTCTCCCGTACCTTTTCAGAAAATTATTCCATACCTTTCGCAAATATATTAAGCGAAAATGCCAACGGCATTGATAAAATCCTCGATTCTGACCTCATGCAGAAAAATCCCTCTCCCGTGAACGAAAATGATACAGTCGGACAGTCCGTCCAGCTCACCATTGACCCAAATATGCAGAACAGCATATATAAATATATGGAGAAAAATAAAATTGAAGGTTCTGTTGTGGTTATGCGTACTGACGGCTCTGTTGCCGCAGAAGTTTCATACCCCTCTTTCGACCCGAAAAACACATATTCCGCAGAAGAAATCACAGGCGACGGAAAATATCGAAACAAGGCTGTAACTATGGCTACACCGGGTTCATGCTTTAAGATAATGTCCGCCACCCTTGCGGCTTATCACGGCATATACTCCCTGCCTGATGAGGGTAAATGGACAGATGAAAACGGCGCATCAATCGTGAACTGGGACTATAAAGACAATCCCAATTACCCCGTTGAACGTTCACTTTTCAGTGCAATTCTCGATTCAAGCAATATATTCTTTGCAAAAGTTTTTGATACACTCGGCTATGAAACAGTTATTTCCGACCTTGAAAATATTTTCTCTTTCGGAAATACCGATATAGTCTGCGATTTCGGAACGCTTGAAAATTATATCTATGCAACATCAGATGAAGAACTGAAACGCTCCGCATTCGGACAGTCAAATGATTTGACAACACCCATGTATCTCGCTGCCCTCGTCCGTGAGGCTGTCCTCGGTGATATGGTAAAACCTTTCATGGTGCAGAATATAGTCGATACAAATGATGTTTCAAAAATTATAAAAAAAGGCTCTGAACCCTATCAGCTTATGAGTTCAATGCCCTATGAGGCAAGACAGAGTGTAACGGAAGGTATGGCTGCTGTTGCCGAAAATGTCGGTATATACGGCTTTGACAACTATTCCGTATATGCCAAGACAGGCACGGCTGAAATATATAAAAACGCCGAATATACAGGCGATTATCTCTACATAACAGGCTTTATGCTCAATAACTATGACAATTCCGAACAGAAACCCGTTTTCACTGACTATGCCGAATATAAAAATACAGGTTCTTACTCTGTCATAATGCAGATAACCAATCCTCTGGATTTCAAATTCAACTACGCAAGCGAATCTTCATATCTTTATCAGGATATTCTGAGCTGTGTGGCTTACAGCTAAAATACAAAGGAGAATAATCATGAAAAAATCATTCAGAAAAATAACTGCGCTTTCACTTTCCCTGCTTATGAGCGCAGTATATCCCGTAACTTCCGCATACGCCGCCGAAAGTCAGCATGAAATCTACCTTTCCGCAGAAGGTACTGAAAAAACCGATACAGGCGAAGTTTTCTACCTTGAACGCAGTATGCTCGGTGATGACGGATATACCCTGAAAATAAACATATTTTACAGAGATGATGTCCTCAATACATGGTATATCTCACCGAAAGTAAAATGTGCCGACCAGAATATAAAACTCCGAAACCTCGTTGACCCAAAAGACCCGCTGATAGAATTTGCATACGCAGAAACAAATGATGCAGGTGAACTTTCCTACGGCTCAAACAGCACACTCGCATCAGGCAGCGAAATATACAACACTGTAAATTTCACCTGCATGAATTCCAATCTTATGAACCGCACTGCCATGAAACCATACGGTGAATATACTAATTCCTATCCGCTCACTTCATTTGATGCGATAATCAGTAAGGAAATACCTGCGGGAGAATATGATATATATTTCCTCACAGAAGCCGAGGACGAACCTGACCAGAGAGTTACTGAAATTTCCCTTATGATAGACGGAGGCCCTGAACCCTGCACAGATACCGCCCTTACAAATATGAAAATCGTTGTAAGTTCGCTCGGTGATATTGATGATAACGGAATTGTGGATTCAAATGATGCTTCTGCTATACTTAAAGAATATTCACTTTTGTCAACAAAAAAGAGTCCCTCCTTTGACACTCCAAAGAATTATGCGGCTGATGTCAACAAAGACGGAACTATAAATTCCTCTGATGCTTCTCTTATTCTGAAATATTATTCCTATAAGTCAACAAGCGGTTATATGGACTTTGTATCGTATCTATCGTATCTTGACTCTCTTGATTCCGCTGAATAAAAAACAAAAACTGCCGTTTTCGGCAGCTTTTTTATAGGCAAAAAAACTGCCCGATTTTCATCGGACAGTTTTTATTATATTTTAAATTACTTTAACTGATCAGCTGTAATCGGGAAGTCAGTCTGCTTGATAACACCGGCATCAACGAGCTGGACACCTGCTGCGTCCTGACCTGTAATACCCTTACCTCTGTCAACACAGTCGCCTCTGTTCTTACCTTCATCGCTAAGACCATACTTGCTCTGGTTAGCAAGGTGCTGGAGAATAGCAACAGTGTCGGAGATAGTTACCTTATTATCAACGTTAGCATCACCGAGAAGAACAGGCTGGTCAGAACCCTTAGGATCTTCATCGGGAGCGGGAGCATCAACGATTTCGTCTTCAAGGAATGAGATAGCCCATGCGAAAGGAGCATTCCAGTTGATTGTAACTTCGTTTACTGACCAAGCTTCGATTGAGTCAACATAGCACTTCTGAGGAGCAACCTTTCCTCTCTCATAGCCGAGACCGCCAACATAGGGATCCTGAAGTCCTGAACCGGGACCACCTGACATTACGCCCTGAGGAGCCATCGGGAAGTTGTGGTCAAGCTCGTAAGACCAATATCTGTGGTGAGGATTCTTTGTATAGTAGTCACCGGTACCTGTTACATAGGAGATACCCTGTCCGTTACGTCCGAAGATGTAGTCGAGAGCAGTACCTACACCGCTTATGTACTTGTTGTCGCCCTTAATCTTATAAGCATAAGCCATAACGATAGCGTTGTTTACAACGAATGAGTTTGAACCCCACTCATAACCCTTGATCTTGATTCCAGGGCCAACGTTAATCGGGTCTTCAAATTCTGTGTAAGTATAAGGAATACCCATACCTTCTGCATCTTCACGAGCAACATAAGTATCAGCAGCCTTTACGATAGAAGCTTCAATTGTTGCAGCGTCTGTATCTGAGAGCTGTGACTTGTTGAGCCAGAGTGAAAGTGTTCCGAGACCGCCTGTACAGCCCCAGTTGAATGATGTGAATGAACCGCTGTTCTCACCGCCTGAAAGTGTTGTTGTGAGGTTGAGAGCAGTTTCATTAGAAGCCGTATTGTTGTACTTCATGAGGTCATCATAGTAAGACTTGTCGCCTGTTGTAGCGTAAAGCTCACAAGCTGCCCAGTAGAAGTCATCATCTACATAGTTATCACCGTAAGCACCGCCGCCGATAGCCTGATCGAGAGGAGCGAATACATCGGGATTAGCCTTTGCAGCCTTATATGTCTTTTCAGCGTTAGCGAGACACTCAGCAGCGAAGTCATCATCAATACCCTTCCAGAGACGTGCAGCCTGTGCAGCAGCAGCAGCAACGTTAAGTGTAGCAGCTGTTGAAACGGGCTTAACTATACGGATTGTACCCCAGCCCTTAACCTTGTTGCCGTCAGCGTCAGTGTGGTCTTCCTCGTAGTTCCAAGGCTCAGTAGCAAGACCTGTCCACTTGTGGTCATGGAGTTTGTGGTAAACCATGCCGTCGTCACGAATCATCTTGAACATCCAAGCGAGTTCAACTCTTGCTTCATCGAGAATATCAGGAGAGCCTGTACCGTCAAAGCTTGCTGAGTCGTTGCCTGAAAGCTCGTACTTCTGAGGAATAGCCATTGTCTGTCCGTCAGCCCACTTGGAATCTGTCTTTGAGTACTTGGAGAGTTCGTACATATTCTGGAGAGTCCATACGGAGATACCGCCGTTAACAACGTATTTACCATGGTCACCTGCATCGTACCAGCCGCCACGGCCTTCGATAGTGCCGTTTGACTTCTGAACGTCTGAACCATCGGGCTTGTAAGCGGGAATCCACTTATCCTGAATATAAGCTATATCAGACTCATGACCTGCCTTATGAGCGAGGTTACCGCCTGTCTTGTAGTCATCGCCTGTTGCTTCGGGAGCTTTTGAAGTGATGTACTGTTCCTCAATAGCAACACCTGAACGGTTCTGATAGTAGTAGTTGAGAGCGTTCTTGAGAATACCGTCGTATACATTCTTCTCCTTGGGGT
>DGRR01000033.1 GCA_002389995.1 Ruminococcus sp. UBA4383
CACCCACTACCGCTCCCGAAAGCTTAAAGGGCGAAATCTGGACTTCATCAAATACTGCTGTTGCTACCGTTGACGGTTATGGTAATGTTACCGCTGTCGGCAAAGGTACTTGTACAATTACCGTTACAAGCAGTAATAACAGAAATGTAAGTGCAAAAATTACAGTATATGTAAGCTGAAACAAAAAAACGCTTTCACAATTGTGAAAGCGTTTTATTTTTATTTTATATTCCAGATGTTTTCCGCATAGTCTGCAATAGTTCTGTCTGAGCTGAATTTTCCTGCATTACAAATATTGAGCCACTGTTTTCTTGCAAAAGCCGTACTGCCGTAATCGGTTATACATTCAAGCTTTTTGTCAACGTAACTCTGAATATCTCCGAGAAGATAATAATGGTCAGGAGCGTGCCAGCTTGCACCGTCAAGAAGTGAAGAATAAAGTTCACGGAAATCCTCTGTATTGCCTGAAACTGTTCCGTCAATGAGTGAAGATACAACTTTCTTTATCATCTTGTTTTCAGCAAAAACTTTTCTGCTGTCGTAAGTCGGAACGATTTTTTCGAGGTCTTCAACTCTTGCGCCAAAGATATAATTGTTATCTTCGCCTGCTTCCTGAACGATTTCAATGTTTGCACCGTCATAAGTTCCGAGAGTTACTGCACCGTTGAGCATAAGTTTCATATTTCCTGTACCTGATGCCTCCGTACCTGCTGTTGAAATCTGCTCGGAAATATCCGCTGCTGCAACCAGTTTCTCCGCATAGGATACATTGTAATTCTGTACGAATACAACCTTGATTAAATCTTTTGTTTCGGGGTCTGAGGAAACTATTCTGCCTATCTCGTTGATATACTTGATAATTGCCTTTGCTCTCCTGTAACCGGGAGCGGATTTTGCACCGAAAATAAATGTTGTGGGCTTGAAATTCTTTATGCTTCCGTCCTTGATTCCATAGTAAATCCAGAGTATCGAGAAAGCATTGAGAAGCTGTCTCTTGTATTCATGGAGTCTCTTAATCTGTATGTCGAATACAGAATCAGGATTTATTTCTATGCCGTCCTTAGCCTTTATGAAATCCGCAAGCTGTTTTTTCTTGTCAGATTTTATATTCATGAAACGTCTGATAATATTTTCATCATCTGCATATTTTTCGAGGGCTTTAAGCCTATCAAGGTCTGTAATCCAGTCATCATTTCCGAGAAGTTCTGTTATGAGTGCGGAAAGTTCCTTATTGCAGAGGGCAAGCCACCTTCTCTGTGTGATACCGTTTGTTTCGTTTCTGAATTTTTCGGGACTGAGACTGTACCAGTCTGCGAGAACTGTATCCTTGAGAATCTGTGTGTGTATTTCTGCAACACCATTTATATGACTTGATGCATAGCAAGCCATATCTGCCATGTGAATAAGTTCGCCCTTTATAATTTTTATGCGGTTAATCTTGTCTTTTTCAACGCCTTTTGTATACATTTCAGCGATGAGTTCCTCATTAATCTGAATGATTATCTCATATATTCTGGGGAGAACTTCTTCAACAAGTCCAATCCACCATTTTTCGAGAGCCTCCTGCATTACTGTATGGTTTGTATAGTTGAATATCTTCTTAGCCATTTCAAGGGCTTTTTCAAAAGTATATCCCTCATTGTCCACAAGCTGTCTGATAAGTTCGGGAATCGAAATAACAGGGTGAGTGTCATTGAGCTGAATTGAGATATAGTCCGCAAGATTGTCAAGTGTTCCGTATCTTGCCTTATGCTTTTTAATTATATCCGTGAGTGATGCACTGCTGAAAAAATACTGCTGTTTAAGCCTTAATTTCTTACCCTCATTTGTATCATCATTCGGATAAAGTACACGGGAAATATCCTCCGCATAGATTTTCTCCTTAGATGCCTCAAGATATTCCTGACGGTTAAATGTATCGAAATCAAACTCTTTCACGGGTTCAGCCTGCCATAATCTGAGAGTTCCGACATTTTCAGTCTTACAGCCAAATATCGGCATATCATAGGGTACAGCCTTTACTGTCTGACCGTTATAATTTATGATGACTGTATCTTCATCGCACCTTTTCGACCACGGGTCACCGTATTTAGTCCAGTCGTCAATATCCTCCTTCTGGAATCCGTCAACAATGGACTGCTTGAAAAGTCCGTATTTATAGCGTATTCCGTAACCGTCAAGCGGGAGTGAAAGCGTTGCCGCACTGTCAAGGAAACAAGCCGCAAGTCTGCCAAGTCCACCGTTTCCGAGGGCTGCGTCCTCTATTGTTTCGAGGTCTGCGAGATTTATTCCGAGTTCGCTGAATATCTCGTTTACTTCGTCATATATGCCAAGCACAAGTAGATTATTGTATACAGCTCGTCCTACGAGAAATTCCATTGAAAGATATGCCGCACGGCGTTTTGACAAATGTTCCTCACGGCTTTTATTCCAGCGGTCTGAGAAAATCTCCATGACTGTATCGCCAAGGGCATTGTGAATCTGCTGAGGTGATGCCTGTTTCAGGTCTTTGGGAAGTTTCCCTGTAAATTTCTCAATAAATAAATTTTTATCCATTGTTTTTCCTCCGTTATCTGTTATAAATTTTATTTAATTTTTTAATTTTCTTTGCAAGTTCAGGGGTGAAATCGCTTTCTTTGGTTCTGAACTGCCAGTTACAGCCAAGTGTTGAGGGAGTATTCATTCTTGCACTTTTTGGACTGTTCAGGAAATCCTGCATCTGTGCAGCAGCAACTTCCGCAACACTTCCCCATGCTGAACGTATTACAGCCCATGGAATTTCGCTTTTTTTCTTTACATTGAGATATTTTTTAGTGAATTTCAGGGACTTTTTGTCCATGACCTCTACCCAGCCGTTAAGTGTTTCATTGTCGTGAGTACCTGTATAGGCAAAGCAGTTTGTAGTTGTGAAATTATGCGGGAGATGTTCATTTGTACCGTCACTGAATCCGAACTGCAAAACTTTCATTCCGGGGTATCCGCATTTGTCAAGCATCTCACGGACTTCGGGGGTAATAAATCCCAAATCTTCGGCAATAATGTTGAGTTTTCCGAGTTTTTCCTCTGCGAGTCTGAAAAGTTCATAATTCGGACCTTTTTTCCATTCTCCGACAGTAGCGTCCTCGTTGCCGTAGGGAATTGTATAATAGCTTTCAAAGCCTCTGAAATGGTCTATTCTCACGATATCATAGAGTTTTGTTGCGGATTTTATGCGGTTTATCCACCATGAATAACCTGTTTTTTTATGATAGTTCCAGTCATAGAGCGGATTTCCCCAGAGCTGACCTGTGGGCGAAAATTCATCGGGAGGACAGCCTGCCACGCATACGGGACGGCGTTTTTTATCAAACCAGAAAAGTTTATGATCAGACCATGCCTCAACACTGTCGAGGGCGCAGTATATCGGGATATCTCCTACTATTTCAATACCGCTGTTGTTGGCATATTTTTTCAGTTCAGTCCACTGGCGGTTAAATTCATATTGCAGGAACTTATAAAAATTAATATCTTTTTTAAGTTCTTTTTTCGCATCGCTTACAGCCTTTGTTTTGTGGAGGGAGATATCGTTATCCCATTCAGTCCACGGTTTACCGTCATACTTGAATTTCAGAGCCATAAAGAGGGCATATTCATCGAGCCAGCTTTTATTTTCGTCACAGAATTTTTTATAGTCGGGGAATTTTGAAGGCTTGAATCTTGCGTGTGCGAGTCTTAAAACATCAAAGCAGTTATCATAGATTATGCTGTAATCTACTTTATCAGGGTCACCGCCCCAGTCATAGCTTGCACATTCATGATGTTCAAGCAAGCCGTCACTTTCAAGTATATCAAAATCAATAAAATAGGGATTTCCTGCATTTACTGAAAATGACTGATAGGGGGAATCACCGTAGCTTGTGGGAGACAGAGGAAGTATCTGCCAGCACTTCACTCCTGCACTTTTAAGGAAATCCACAAATTCAAAAGCGTGTTTTCCCATTTTGCCTATTCCGTATTCTGACGGAAGGCTTGAAATATGCATGATTATACAGCTTTTTCGCATTTTTACACCTCATTGTATAATTTTTTATTTTTTGCTTATAATACCATAAAACAGGAAAAGAGGTAACAAAATGAAATTTTCACAGCACCTATTTGCCTTTCTTATGGGTTATTTTATTTACAGTCTGATAGAAATTCTCAACCGTGGCTATACACACTGGACTATGGCTCTGACAGGCGGAGTTATACTGAGTATACTCTATGGCATCAACAGGCGAAATACCATGACGCTTATTAAAAGTTGTTTTATCGGGGCAATTATCATCACGGGAACAGAATTTACAGTGGGAATTTTTGACAATATTATTATGCACTGGAATGTATGGGATTATTCTGATGTACCGTTTAATCTCATGGGACAGATATGCCTGCCCTTTTCGTTTGCATGGTTTTTTCTGTGCATACCTGCATATTATGTATGCAGGGGAATAAGAAAACAATTCAGTAGCCCTGATTTTTAAGATTTCTGACAAGGCTGACATAATATTCCCTTACGTCATAGCCGTCTATATTTTCACGGAAAAGGTCAATAACATCACCATGGCTTATTCCTCTTTTGTGTTTATTGGAAATAAGTTCAAAGTCTCCGTGTTTTGCTGATTCCTCCCATACAAGACCGTCATTTGCACCGTTTAATTTTTTAATCAGCATATAGCCGATATTCAGCGGAATACCTGCTGAACCTGCACTGCTCATTACGGACATACTGCTCCTGTATGAAACATCGGGACTGTCGGGCATTTCCGCATCATAGGTTTTCGCCCTTACTGCACTCAAATCGTGTACACCTGCAAGAAAATCTGGTTTTGTATCACCAAGCTTTGCAAATACGGAGTTATATTTTTTCTCAATGAATCTGACAACGCTTTCGGGGAGTTTTTCCAGCAAATAATCAACCATGTCACAGCCTTTATGGGGGGTATTTATAGTTGTGAGTGTAGCGACATATTTATCCATTCCGAGACAGCTTATTGCATAGCGTGAATCAAGACCGCCTTTTGAATGGGCAATAATATTGACTTTTTCCGCACCTGTTTCGTTTATTATTTTGAGGATAGTATTTTTTAGTTCTTTTGCGCTGTCAGCAACGGACTGAGCGGACTGCTGATTTCCGTAGTATATGCTTGCGCCGTTTCTTATGAGTGATGCAGGCACTCTCCCCCAGTAATTCATAAGCTGCCAGTCACGGAAAAATATACCGTGAACCATGAGAACAGGGTATTTAGTTTTACAGATTTGATTTTCAGCCCTTGCGTTTTCGAGTTCGAGCCTGTCACTTTCCACGATAAATTCACGTTTTGAAACTTTATAAAATTTCCTTATCAGGAAAATATTGACAATCGGAAACCACCAGAATGCAAGCATGAGTATATGGTCTGATATTTTTATCTGTTTTGAACTTACAGCGGCTTTCAGCACTCCGACAAAGAGTTCAAAGCCAATCATAGCCAGAGGTATTACTACTGATAATATTTTTGCAGCAGTTCCAGAATCTGATTTAATAAAATATGCAATAATCAGTACAATTTCGGCAACTGCGGAGATTCCGCCCATAGATATGAGATTTCCTGCACGGTTAAGGCGTTTTAATCTTTTGTCGTCTGTCTGTATTCTGTCATTTTTTATAATTTCATAAAAATAGAAAATTATCAGAAATATTGTCAGAAAAATTTTCAGGCTGTTCGGGGTATTCAGTTCTGTCCACATTGGGACAAGGTTGCACGAAAATATAAACAATATTATTTCAACAAAGCGCAATAATTTCATCACGACCTCCGTTTAAAAAACAGGCTGTTCCGATTGCTCAGAACAGCCTTCTGGATTAATA
>DGRR01000043.1 GCA_002389995.1 Ruminococcus sp. UBA4383
CTGAATTTTCAAAGGAAAAACTCACCTTATGCAGAGGATATGATATACCTGTGCCTGTTGCCTTTACATAGGATTCTTTAAGTGTCCACAACCTGAAAAACATTTTGTTCCTTTCAGATTCGGAAGTATTTTCAATAAGGATTTTTTCCTCCTCCGAAAATGAACGCTTTATAACATTCGGTCTGTAAGGTCTTATTTTTTCGCAGTCTATACCGCATTCCCTGTCTGTAACTATGCATGAAGCTATTCCGTCCGCATGAGACAGATTATAGTATATGTCAGGATAATCCGCAAGCGAGGGCTTCCCCATTTCGCTTTTATTTATTGCAGTATTCTCATTATAATCAATATTACGGTGTTTAAGGCACTCCCTAAGCAGACTATGTGCATGGGAGTGCTGTTGTTTTTTAGGGATATCCCTTATTGATACGATAATCATACCTCACCTGTGATAGGAAGCTTGTCTATGACCTGTGCATCGAGGAGAGTTATTGCATAGGCATCTTTTCCTGTTATTCCGTCACCTCTGTTATAGACATCACCTTTGGAAAGTCCTCCTTTGGAGAGTCCGTATTTTGAAGAATTTGCAAGGTGCTGCAATACTGCAACAGCATCTGAAATACTTACTCTGCCGTCATCATTTGCATCACCGTAAAGAATATCATCTTCGGGAGTATCGGTATTTTCTGCCGTATATACGTTTTTGTACATGGTTTCAGCCCATAATTTTCTCATTTCGGCATAGCCTGTATCATTGGGGTGAACTCCGTCAGCACTGAGATAATCGGGGTGTTCCTCGAAAAATTCCGCAAAATCAGGACCGTGAACGAGTTTTTCGCCGTATTCCTCATAGAGCTGTTCAACTTTTGCATTGTAAAGCGGTACATTATCCTTTACATCTGCATTTGTGGAGGAGGGAATTTTCGGGAGTACGGGGACTTTGCCGAGTTCAATGATTTTGTCTATCATATATTTTGTATTGCTGTAATATTCTTCTGTTGCACCGGGATTTCCCCATGCATCATTAGTGCCGTAGGCTATGCTTACATATTTTGCGGGACAGGTTGAAAGCCAGCGGTCTATATTTTCTTTTCCGTCAATGCTTCTTATACCGCCTATTCCGCCGTTTTCCTGAATGGGGAAATATTTGCCGTCTATCATATTCACATGGGTTGCAAAGCCTGTGCCGTAGCAGTTATTCATACCGCCTGCGGTTATTGAATCTCCGAAAAATATCCAGCTGTCCGTTATACCTTCGGAAACGTTGTGTACATCAAAATTTATGCTTGCCTGTTTGCCTGTTTCGTCATCAGCTTTCTGAATATTTATTCTTATCCAGTTATAGCCCTCCATATCGACAACGTGCTGTCTTGAACTGAGAGTATTCCCCTCGACAGTTTCAACGACTTCCCAGCCGTCAGCGGGATATTCTCCACCCTTAGCGGAATTTACTTCTATTGTATAATCGGAAGGTTCCATATTTCTGTTCACATACATACCTATATTGTCATATGCACTTGTATTGTACCATACAGCTATTACTTTTTTTCTGTATTCGGGCTTGACTCCTGAAAGGTCATAGGCGAGGTAATCGGGAGAACTGCTCTGCCAGAAAGAAAAATAATGCTCATCATTTCCGAACGAAGGATTTGCATTTTCATTTCCTGAATATGCAGGACAGTTACGGCTTATAATTTCATTGGGGGTATTATTGGCATATACGTTCATTGAAACCGCTCCTGACAATGTGATTATGACTCCTGTAAGCACAGATAAAAATTTCTTCAAAATCATCACTCCTGTTTAAAAAAATTCCCCGACAGGTGTCGGGGTTGTTGCAAATAAAAACAAAAAAATAAATATGTGTAGAACAAAAGAAAGGAGACAACAAAACGAGTGTTAATAACTGTTTGCAATCGTCCGCAAATGTCATGCGGATTTACATATGATTGACCAAAGATTATTTAACACTATGCTTATTATAGCTGATTTTCTTGATTTCGTCAAGAGAAAACCGAAAAAAATTATAATATAAACTGAAATTCTGTCATTTTTCACAATAAATCAAATTATGTTTTTGCAATATGCACAATGAAAAATCCATATTTTATTTATTTTCTTAACTGATATCAATACGAAACATAGTTTTGAAAATAAAATGTTTTTCTGTTAGTATATGCTAATATAATTTATTTTTTTCAGAAGTTTCACCAAAAAATTACATGATTGTTTGTTAAATATAACTTAAAGTTTTTAAAATCAAAAAAAGTTATTTACATTTTTGTTATTGTGTGATATAATGTTTATTGAAGTTATATGCGGTTTTTTGCGACCGCTCATAACCCTTTGCATATTTTTTACAGGAGGTCAAAAAATGGCTATCAAAAGAAAAATGAAAACTATGGACGGTAACAACGCTGCCGCTTGGGTATCATATCCCTTTACCGACGTTGCTGCTATCTACCCAATCACTCCTTCATCTGTAATGGCTGAGGTTACTGACAGCTGGTCAGCAAAAAACAAGAAAAACCTTTTCGGTCAGCCCGTTACAGTCGCTGAAATGCAGTCCGAAGCAGGCGCAGCAGGTACTGTTCACGGCTCACTTTCAGCAGGTGCGCTTACTACTACATATACAGCTTCACAGGGTCTTCTCCTTATGATTCCCAATATGTACAAAATCGCAGGCGAACTCCTCCCCAATGTTATCCACGTTTCCGCAAGATGCGTTTCTTCCCACGCTCTCAATATCTTCGGCGACCACTCAGACATCTATGCCTGTCGCCAGACAGGTTACGCTATGCTCTGCTCAGGCAGCGCACAGGAAGTTATGGACCTTGGTGCAGTAGCTCACCTTTCAACTATCAAGGGCAGAGTTCCTTTCCTCCACTTCTTTGACGGTTTCCGTACTTCTCACGAAATCCAGAAAATCGAAACATGGGACGACGAAACTCTCTACAACCTCCTCGACAAGGAGGCTGCACAGCGTTTCAGAGACGGCGCACTCCACCCCGAAAGACCCGTTCTCCGTGGTTCTGCTCAGAACCCTGACATCTTCTTCCAGGCTCGTGAGGCTTGCAACAAGTACTATGATGCTCTCCCCGCTATCGTTGAAGATTACATGAACAAGATAAATGAACTCATCGGCACAGATTACAAGCTCTTCAACTACTACGGCGCACCCGATGCTGAACATATTATCGTTGCTATGGGTTCAGTAAACGAAACTATCGAGGAAACTATCGACTACCTCAACGCTCAGGGCGGCAAGTACGGTCTTGTTAAAGTTCGCCTTTACAGACCTTTTGTTGCTGAAAAACTCGTTGAAGTTATTCCCGACAGCGTTAAGAGAATTTCCGTTCTCGACAGAACAAAAGAACCCGGCTCACTCGGCGAACCTCTTTACCTTGATGTTGTTGCTGCACTCAAAGGCACTAAGTTCAATGACGTTCCGATATTTACAGGTCGTTACGGTCTCGGCTCAAAGGATACTGTTCCCGCTCAGATTGTTGCAGTATTCAAGAACGACAGCAAAAAGAGATTCACTATCGGTATCGAAGATGACGTTACTAACCTCTCACTTCCTCTCGAAGCTAACCCCGATTCAGCTCCCGCAGGCACAACAGCTTGTAAGTTCTGGGGTCTCGGCTCTGACGGTACTGTTGG
>DGRR01000118.1 GCA_002389995.1 Ruminococcus sp. UBA4383
GATGAACTTTGTATTATTTTCAGAAATTATGAAATTTATCTGAAAGCCAACAGAATATTTTCAAGATTTATTCTGAATAATACCTATTCCGCAGATATTTTTTCGGTATGCACCGAATTTACGGGAAGTTTCAGGGAGGATATGCGGAAACTTTCCGCACTTGCCGAAAATGCAGGAAATCAGGAGAATAATTTCCTGCCGTGCAACGTACTGCCTTTTACTCTTGCGGATAAGTATACATTTATGCCCGTGTATGAAAACAAACTCACTGCCGAGGCTTCTCATAAACTCAATGCCTATGAAAGAAATTTTGACAGAAACAAGCTTATGAGCGATGATTCCCGTATGCTCGCCATTATCTGCATAGGTTCGGACAACAGGGATATTTTAAGCATTTATCAGAATGATGACTATAATAAATCCGTCAGCGATATGCGCCGTCTTATCTGCAAACATGACAGCGAAATCAATGACTTCACTCTGTATGCTGTCGAAAACTGCATGAAAATTAAAAATATCTATGACGATATTCACGGCTATATCAGAATAACAGGCAAAAAAACTTTCTTTATATGCCTTGCGGAAGATGCTTTTGAAATACTCAACGACTATCTCCTTGAAGCTCAGGGCGATGTCTGCGTAGGCACGGCTCTCTTTAACAGAAATGTTCCGCTTTCATATGCCTGTGAACGTGCGGAAAAATTCTGCTCTCCTGCCACTATCGGATTTTTCTGCTTTTCTTCGGGAAAAAGTACGGGTGCGGTAAGCATAAGATACAGCAATGACGAATTTGAGGAATTTCTCAGCGCAGGCAAGGTCTTTGAGAAAATCGGAAAGAAAAACCTCGAAGTTTTAAGTCAGTCTATCATCATGGGCGACTCATATTTTACTTTTGAAACAGAACGCATAAAATCAGAATACAGAGGCGGTGTCGCTCAGTTTATAAGAAGATATTCCGACAATACGGACAAGCTTAAAGAACTCGTTTCAAATGTGTCTGTGTTTTATGATGTACTGCCTTCGGCGGAGGATAACAGATATGTATAAAATTAAAATCGAACTTATGTCAGACCTTTGCGCTTCGGACGGAAATTTTATGTTCAATGATGCGGATACCGCTGTTGACAAGTACGGCATACCCTTTATACCTGCAAAAAGATTAAAGGGCTGTCTCAAAGAAGCGGCTCTTTATATAAATGAACAGTATATTGACGAAATTTTCGGAACATCAGGCAAAAAAGGCTCTCTCGAAATTGATGACGCTTTTGTTGAAAATTATGACGAACTCGTGTGCGAATCAATAAGATATTCCCCGCAGTTCATAACTTCTATTTTTACTGATACCTCTTTCTGCATCTCGTCAGATGATGAGGGGATAATGAAAAATAATTCATTGAGATATGTTAAAACAGTAAATAAATATATCCCGTGGGACAGCCACAAAAATACCGCTTTCTTTTCAGATATCCGCATAGATGAAAAATATGTGCCGTTTCTCGACAGAATATGCCGCTCAATGCGCCATATAGGCTACAAAAGAACAAGAGGTCTGGGCTTTGTAAAATGTTCCCTCGAAAAAGTAAACGCCCCTCAACGCTTTGAAATAAATATCAGTAAAAATTATTCCGCTGATAAAAATTATATCCTCGAATATGCTGTAAGACTTGACGAAAATATGATGATTTCAGGAAGCGTTTACGACAATACCTGCGATTTTATAGGTGGTTCGTCAGTTATGGGTATGCTTGCTGCGGAATATCTCAAAAGCCACAGTGCAGACAGTACCTTTGAACAGCTTTTCCTCAGCGGAAATGTTAAATTTTCAAACCTCTATATAACCGATGAAAGCCTTTCGGAATTTATCCCCTCCCTTATGAGCGTAAATCAGAATAAGGGAAAATATATATCCGATTCTTCAAAATCCCTCGATGTGGAAACAGAAATTATCTGCCATAATCAGAAAGGCAGTTCCTATGTCAGAGTATGCCTCGAAAAAGGTCAGGTATTCCGTGGAAGTATAACCTGTTCAGGCGACAAAATGCCAGTTATCGCCAGTCTTATTCAGAATGCGGATATATCTTTCGGAAGAAGCAGAACCGCCCAGTATTCAAGATGTACCCTCATTTCTGCTGAAATAAATGAATATCAGCCCGATGAAATTATTATAAATCCTGATGATATTGTCCTGTTTTTCTTTGAGTCAGATGCGGTTATTTTCGATGAAAAAGGCTCTGTTCCCGATTCAGTTGAAAATGCTGCGGAAATACTCGGTATAAAAGGCGGGATTTTACCGTGCAGTATCCTTAAATATAAGACTGTAAGCGGTTTCGTTTCGTCTGCAAAAATGCAGAAACCCCATGTCCGTGCAGTCGCCGCAGGCAGTGTGATAGCCGTAAAATACGATAAGTATACCATGTGCGACAGGATTTTTTATGTCGGTCAGAAACAGGGCGAGGGATACGGAAAAATACGCATCATTAAACAAAACGATTTCAATGAAGCTTTCCGCAGTCAGCTCCATATCAGTCAGAATCAGATTTCTTCCGTCAACGAAAACATCAAGGCTATGTTCGGAAGAATTTCCTTCGTGGAGGAAATGTACAGCGACGCTCTCGGCTATATAAATCAGAACCGCAGGGATATCGCAGGAAAATGGAATAATGTCGCTTTGAAAAGACTCGCAAATATAATTGATGCTTCTATGGATTTCGATGAACTTATGCAGAATATAAACGGCATAGTCTCCGAAAACAGAAAAATTGCCGTCCTCAATATGCTCAGGGATTCTGATTCGGATAAGTATACAGACTGGGAAGATAAAAAATTTTACCTTAAATTGGTTTCAAAACTTATAAAATACGTTTTCAGACAGGGAAAGGAGCAGTAAATTTATGTACCATACTTATTACAGAGTTGTTTTTCAGCTCACTTCACCGCTCTCTGTCGGAAACGGCGGAAGCAGTAATTCAGCCCATGACTGCGTAAGACATAAGGACGGCAGTCCGTATATACCCGCTGCGGCTGTTGCAGGTGCTTTCAGAAATTTCTGCATAAAAAACAAGGATATCCCCGATGATATCCTGAATAACAATGAAAATATTTTCAGAAAAAGCGGTGTGATTTTCTCAAATGCCGAACTTATCAGCGAAAGCGTTTCCTCTGTCCGTGAAACTATCAGCCTGAAAGAAAAATCAGTCGTTGAAAATACTGATTTCAGTATGGAAGTTGTCGAGACAGGTGCGGAATTTGTATCGTATATCGAAATAGATAAATTCAATCAGGATAAACAGGTTTATATCGAAAAACTCCTGAATGCCGTAAATGACAGTCTCCTCAGATTCGGCTCGAAAGTCAGCCGTGGATATGGTATGGTTAAAATTATTTCTCTGAAAAAAATATCTTTCGACCTCGGAAATAATCTGGATAAATGGCTGGATTTTGATATGTTTTCGGAATCTGTATGGGACAGTACGGAAGAATTTGTTTCGGATAACAGATTCAGCGGATTTTACAGCATAAGAATTGCCGTAAAACAAAAAAGTTCCCTCTCCATAAGAGTTTTCGATACGGGTACTGCAAAGGGAAATGAAAAATATGTCCCCGACCAGAAACATATAACCCTCAGAAACGGAAAAGCTGTCATTACAGGTACTTCATGGGCAGGTGCTTTCAGGGAAAGATTCAGACTCTTTGCAGGCGATGAAAGGACTGAAAGACTTTTCGGTTCGGAAAATTATTCAAGGTCAAAAATTACTTTCTCGGAATCTGTGATAGATAACTGCATTTTCAAAAATACTACCAGAAATTCTATTGACCGTTTCAGCTCAAAAATTAAAAGCGGTGCTATATATATCGAAAGAAATTGCAGTGACGGCACGGCAGAACTGATTATAAATGTACCCGATGATATATCCGAAAATGATAAAAAATGCCTCAGCGCAGTTATATTTGACCTCAATCTCGGACTGCTTTCTGTGGGAGGTCTTGCTTCTGTCGGACACGGTATGTTTTCAATAGAAAATATAAGCGTCAACGGAACAGATAAAACTTACTGCCTTGAAAAAAATGACCTTTACGGCTTATGGAGGTAACAGCATGAAAGAATATATTTCAAAATACGGTACTGTTTCCGCTGAAAATGCCTCTGATATAATCAGAAATTACAGCGGTACAGTCTATGCCGTGTATTCAGACCATTTTCTGTGCAGTGAAAGTACAGATGTTGATATCTCTCATCTTATGGAACTGCGTATATTCAGTGAGGAAAGTGAGTTCAGAATTTTCAGGTATGACCTCGGAAGTGATTTTTTCTGGCGATATATAGATGATACAAGTTTCAGACAGGCTCTCAGTCAGGAAGATGACGAGTTCCTTAAAGATTTCAATAACAGAATTTTCGATGAAATACATCTCCTCGACTGCGACAGGGAAAAATCACACGGATATTCCTATTTCACCCGTGCAGGTGCGGAATATTCACTCCCTGCCGAAAATGCCGAGAAAATTATGATAAGAAATTATCTCGACTACGACAAAAACGGTATGCTTTCAGTAAATGATTTCAGAATAGTGAAGATATTATGAAAATTAAATATTTTTTATTGTGTGTTCCGTTTATTTTCCCGTCCGGCTGTCAGGAAATAAATCTTTCATCAGCCGAAATTTCCGCTCCTGAAACTTCCGAAATATCAGCATCTGCCATTCCTCAGACTTCGGAGCAGGCTCAGGCTGAAACTGTCATTCAGCCAACTGAACCGATTTCGCTTTTGCAGTCCCCTGATGATATAAATATTTATGATGCGGACGGCATGGGGGAAAATTATATCTTTTCATACGATAATCAGGACTTTCAGGCTTTTTATTCATATGACAATTGGAAAATTATTGATTCTTACAAAATAAGAAATAATGATGATATCAAAATAATCTGTCAGGCTCTCAAAGATATTCACCCCGTTCACAGTGCGGATATGTCCGGTTACCGTGATGCTGATGATATGGCTTACGAATGGATTCAGCACAATATCGCATATGATGTCCTGCCTGATGATTCGGAATGGAAATCAAGTGCAAAAGATGTCGATATAAACCCAGATGACCAGAATAAAAATCTATATGATATGTTCCTTGAAAGACAGGATATATTCAGTTCATACAGCGAAAAGCCCTCCTTTTAAACGGAGGGCTTTTTTTCAGATATAATACATGATTTCCTGTGACTGTGTTCTTTCATTGCATCTGTCAACTATATCGGACAAGCTTGTATTTTCGGCAAATTCACGCATTTTGCCTTCCATTACGGACCAGCAGTATTCGTTGACTGTTTCGGATATGCTGTTTTCATAGTATACAGATGTATTGCATATTATTGAGTTGTCAATGGAGTTGATTATTTCAAAAAGTGATATTTTTTCGGGCGGACGTGAAAGACTGTAACCGCCTCTTGCACCTTTGACGCTGTTGATTATATTTGCATTTCGGAGCAGAGGAAGTATCTGTTCAAGATATTTCGGTGATATTCCGTTTCTTTTTGAAATATTTATGACATTCACGGAAATTTCAGTTTTTGAATGTATGGCTATATCAACAAGTGCGATTATTCCACATTCAACCTTTGTCGGTATTCTCATGCACCCCTCCGTTACCTGCTATAACTTTGTTTTTATCGCTTATGAGAAGTTTTATGCACCATACCACAAGGGCAAGCGCAACTGCTGAAAATCCTAAAAATGTATCATTAATCATGCTTTGAGTATCGGGTGTGAAGTATTCCGCACCGATTTCGATATATTCCACGACAGCATCAACAAGCCACATGAGTGATGCTCCCCAGAACATATACATAAGTATTCCGACGTGCATATTTCTTGCTTTTTCGCTTGAATACCATACAGCCGTTGAGATTATAGCCGCAAAAATTGTTATAAGTAAAGTCATAATCCCGCCCCCTGAACAGATTTCCTGATAATACGGTTTTCTGCAATTACTGTTGCCGCCCATACTCCCGTTACAAGAACTGCCATTGATGTACCTGATATGGACATTTCATGGAACATCTGCACAAGGTCATCAGGATTTTCCGCCGCTGTCAGAAAAGGGAAAAAGGGCTTTATTTCACCGTGCCAGAGATGTTCAAAGGCAAGCAGTCCGCTGCCTCCCCAAAGCATACCGTTGAGTCTGCCGAGTTTTTCAGCAAAAATATTTTTGCCGTCCGTATGATTACCTTTTTTGTCGATTACTTTTTTAACTATTGTGGTTACTGCCGCTTCCGCAGCAGGTACAATGAAGCAAGCCATGATATTAACCTCCTGTTTTTATGTATATTATTATAAAATTAACTGATTCAGTCCCAGCCGAGGGCTTTTCTTTTTTCTTTCATGTCTGCGACTATCTTTTCACCGAGTTTTACGGGGTCAGTATCCACATTCATTGATGAACCGAGTGTTTCAAGAGTTCCGTATTTAAGAAATTCTATTACATTCTTTGAACCGTATATCTGAGCCTCTACACAGTGATATGAACTTATGCCGTTGAGTCTGAATCCGAGTGCTGCATCTATACCCTTTTCGTTTCCCCATTCAGGTGATGAAAATGCAAAAGGCAATTCATACATTTTATGACCGAGTTCGTTTGCGATTCCTGCAAATATTCCCGATGAACGTGTATTGTCTATACATTCTCCGACGTGCCACACAGGAGGCAAATCAGGTTCAAGAAATTCCCTGAGGGTATCTCCTGCCTTTTCCTTTCCTGATATCGCACAGTATCCGAGTTTCATAAGCGGAAATGATGCACAGCCGTTTGAAAGTATAAGCACATTGTTTTTTAGAAGTACATCTGCAACGTCAACTATGCACTTTTCATACAAAACTTTCGGATTGTTACAGCCCACCATATTTACAACACCTAAAATTCTGCCGTCCTTTATGGCATCTGCCAGCGGTTTCATGCTTCCGAAACGTTTATGTATGTATTCAACGGAAAACCCGACTTCCGCCTCAACTTCATACGGCGGAATATATACAGGGATTCCCTTTCTCGCCTCAAAACTCTCTATTGCACGACAGACTATTTTTTCGGCAAGGGCTTTTGTTTCTGCAATATTTGAATGATGATGGTCATATTCATAGCGTTCCGCATTGGGAAGTCTTGCGGATTCGCTTGTCGTTACGACTACTGTCTTGAAACAGTGTGCAACTTCCATGATTGACGGGAATACGTCCTGAACGTCTGCTACCCATAAATCAAGTGCGCCCGTTCCGAGTACAAGTTCCGCTGATACTGCATTTGAAAGCGGTATTACTCCTGCATATCTGTACATTGCTGAAAGTCCCGAACAGCATATGCCATAGAATTTTATACCCTTTGCACCTTTTGACTTTGCAAGTTCAATTAAATCTTCACGCTTACCTGCTTCAACTATCTGACTGACAAGCAAGGGCAAATGTCCGTGTACCGCAATATTTACATATCCCTTTTCAAGTGCGCCTATATTTACTTTTGATGTAACTCTGTCGCCTACTCCGAAAAGACTGTCCGTTGCAATAGATGCCCCGACTACCCCCGAAAACGTGAAAGCAAGTCCGCATCTTAAAAACTGCTGCATTACGGATTTCCAGTCACCGTCAGTCGCACAGCCTGATTTGTGATATGCCTCGAATACTTCATGATATGCACTTATCGGCAGTATATCGAGATTTTTCCATACTTCCTGTCTTTCAGGGACGGCACAGGCTGAAATTGTTTTGTATTCGTCAGGTACAGTTCTTGATAAATCATCAAGCAATGCATCAGCAAGGTCTTTTGCAACATTTTTAAGCTGTCTGTTTTTCTGTTTTATGCCGAATGCCTCTGCTGTACTGCGGATTTTCTGTTCTCCCAGAATAGGCACGTCAAGTTTTCCCTCAGCCGCCCATTTGAGTGCAAGCATAACTTCTCTTGCGTGCATACCGTGCTGGGCTGCACCTGCGGCGGCTGAACGAAGTAAATTCCTTGCTACTATCAAATCTGCATCTGCACCGCATACGCCTTTTGGGGCTTTTGCAGTAATTCGGCAGGGACCCATATTGCATATTTTACAGCATATACCTGCAAGTCCGAAATTACACTGAGGTTTCTGTCTGTCGAATCTGTCAAATGCCGTATCAATTCCAAGCTGTTCCATTCGCAGAAGCATTTCCTTTACCGCAGGGTCGGGAGTCTGTTCGATAACGTCCTGCTTTGTGGGGAATGTTTTTCTGTATTCGGAAACGGCATTCATATAGTCCTTTATAAATGCCTGCGGGTCGTCCTGATTTTCTTCATGGTCTGATTTGAGTATAACTGTAGGTATTCCGTGTTCGTCAAATCCTATTATATTTCTGTGTGAGTGGATATGTGCAGGATTGTGTGAATGTCCATGTGAGTGTTCGTGTTCGTGATTGTGTTCATGTGAATGTTCGTGATTGTGTCCCATAAGTTTCCTCCTGAAAAAAGAATAAATTATAAATCAGATGTAGTATTCGATATATGCATCTGCTTTCATGTTGAAAAGCTCAAAAACTTTGTCACGCACATATAAAAAGTCTTTGCTTGTCCTGTCACGGTGCGCCTGTAAGGGGACTGTAACAATACTTTTTATCCGTCCGGGGTCAGCCATCATTACAACTATTCTGTCCGCAAGAAATACTGCTTCTTCTATGTCATGCGTTACAAATATTATAGTTTTTTTCTCTTTGCGTGATATGGATAATATATCTTCCTGCAATTTCATTCTTGTTATCGCATCAAGTGCGCCGAATGGTTCGTCCATGAATATTATATCAGGGTCTACGGCAAGTCCTCTGGCTATTGCAACTCTCTGCTGCTGACCGCCTGAAAGCTGGCGGGGGTGACGTTTTTCAAAACCTTTAAGTCCGACAAGTTCAATGTATTTTGAGGCAATTTCACCTCTTTTCTCTTTCGGGATTCCTTTTGATTCAAGACCAAGTTCAACATTTTTCTGAACGTTCCGCCAAGGTAAAAGCCCGTAGTTCTGGAAAATGGTTATATTATTTATTGAAGGCTCTTTTACTTCATTACCGTCTATTTTTATACTTCCGCTGTTTACCTTTTCAAAACCTGCGAGGGCATTGAGGAGGGTACTTTTTCCGCAGCCTGACGGTCCGAGCAGACAGATAAATTCTCCTTTTTCTATTTCAAGAGAAACATGGTCGAGGGCGGTAAATTCCTTTCCGTCCTGTACAAAATTCTTGCACGCATCTTTTACTTCTATGTACATTACTGCGCCCCTCCCCATGATTTGAGTATCTGTTTTTCAATCAGCTTTATAATTCCGTCAAGGATTATTCCGATTATTCCGATTATGAGTATTGTTGCAAGGAGTATATCAGCACGGATATTATTTCTTGCATCTATTATCTGATAGCCAAGCCCTGACTGTGCGCCTACCATTTCGCCTGCCACAAGGAATATCCATGCTGTACCGAGTGCAAGATGTATTCCATTGGCTATCTGCGGAAATGCCGCAGGGAATATAACTTTCCATGTGAGTGAGGGCTGTTTTATTCCGAAATTTTTCGATACTTTCAGATATATCGGGTCAATGCCGCCTACTGCCGAAACTGTTGACAGTAGTACGGGGAAAAATGCCGCTATGAATATTATAACTATCGCAGGGACATCTCCTATTCCGAAAAGAAGAACTATAAAGGGCATCCATGCGGTAGGGGATATAGGTCTTAAAAGCTGTACCGCAGGATTTATATACTGAAATACTTTCGGAAGCCTGCCGAGTATAAGTCCGAGTATTACCGCTGTAATAACAGATGTAAGATAACCTGTAAGAAAACGATACATACTTGTCTTTATATTTTCAATAAGTGTTCCGTCCTTTATCATTTCTATACCTGCATCAAGTGCCATTTTGGGTGAGGGGAAAAGTGCGGAGCTGTAACTGCTGAATGTGAAAAGCAACTGCCATATTAATATGATTATTGCCAATGATACTATTATGTTTCTGAGGGAGAGAAGTTTCTTCATTTTATCACGCCTTAATAATTTTTTACAAAATCGGAGTATGTCGGGGGAGTGTCGGAAAGTCCGTATTCTTTTACTTTTTCAACAAGTGTATTGTATGTATCTTCTGTTATGTCAAGATTACTGTATGATATCCACTGCAATGATATGTCAAGGACTTCATCTGTCTGGCTGAGGTATTTTTTAGCGGTTTCCTTTGCAGTTTCCTTATCGAGGGAATTTCCTGCCTCTTTATATTTTTCAACAAATGACTTTGCATCTTCGGGGCGTTCGTCAATGAATTTATCCGTGAGGACAAGTCCGCAGCACAATGAATCTTCCCATAATTCTTCCGAACTGAATAAAACTTTTCCTGCGCCGAGTGATACTCCCATAGCCCCGAACGGTTCAGCTACGCAGTAGCCGTCTATCTGACCGCTTGCAAGTGCTGAGGGCATTTCTGTGGGGGCAAGTTCTGTGACGTTTATATCATCTGTTGTAAGTCCTGCTGTTGCGAGGGCATCATTAAGGAGTATATTATGTGAGGACTGTCTGTGCGGAATTGCGAAGGTTTTTCCTTTCAAATCTGCGGCTGTTTCTATGTCATTTGAAACTATTATAACATTTCCGTCACGGTGTCCGAGGGCGACTGCCTTTATTCCTATACCTTCCTGTTTTGATTTCATGGCGAGTTCTATGAGGACTGATGCGCCGTCAACCCTGCCTGAATTTAATGCATCAAGGAGTTCATTCCATGAGCCGTATTTTACAAGTTCGACTTTAAGCCCCGACTGATTTTCCAAATCCTGTGCCTCTTTGAGTACGGCAAGGGAATGGGTTATGGGGAGATAAGCGATTTTTACGGTTTTTTCAGCACTTTCGGCTGTTTTTCCGCATGATACAAGTGATAATGTAAGTCCCAGTGATGTCAGGATTGCAGATATTCTTCTTTTCATATTAATCCTACCTTTCTGATAAATCCTATTGAATTAGTATGTTTATATTATACTTCAATCATTTCCGTTTGTCAAGAGCAATTTAAAAATCTTTTCGTTTTTGTTTCTTTGTATAATTTTTTTTGCCTTTAAAATAATAATTAGTCTGCTTTGTACTAAAAAAATTCAAATATTATTACAATGTCTATTGACATAATATTTGAAAAATGATATAATTCAGGTGTATAAAATTATAAGGAGGTCTATTATGACAGGAAAATATAAAATGGCAGACAAGGTTATTGAAGTAATCTCAATCTATCCAGATGTCCACGAATACTGCAAAGACTATGTATCAGACGAAAACGCTGACTTTACAATTGAAATTTCTCAGGCAGATATAGATTATGAACAGAAAAGGTCCGATGAGGAAAATATCTGTGAGGGAAAAGAACCTGTGAAATATTCTGCGGGATATCTTGAAGAACTCGCTGTGTACCGCAAAATTGCAGAAAAAATGATAGATTTCGATACCGTCCTTTTCCATGGCTCAGTTGTCGCTGTTGACGGAAAAGGCTACCTGTTTACCGCTAAATCAGGTACGGGAAAATCTACCCATACTAAATTGTGGCGTGAAGTTTTCGGTGAACGTGCCGTTATGGTCAACGATGACAAGCCCCTCCTCAAAATAACCGATAATCAGGTCATTGCCTATGGTACTCCCTATAACGGCAAACACCGCATAGGCAACAATATATCCGTACCCCTCAAAGCTGTCTGCATACTTGAAAGAAATCCACAAAATGTTATTAGAAAAGCCAACAAAATCAGCGTCTATACTATGCTTATACAGCAGATTTACAGACCTGCGGACGGGCTGAAACTCAAAAGAACTCTCGAACTCGCAGACAGGCTTTCAGAAAATACAGATTTGTATGTCCTCGGCTGCAATATGGATAAGGAAGCCGCAACTGTCGCTTACAACGGCATGAAAGATTAAAAATCTTTAACATTATTCTCCCTTTCGGAATAATATGTATTATCCGCTCGATTTATGCGGATATCCACGAAAGGAGAATTATAATGAATCTTAATCTTTTTGATGAGTTTTCTTCTCATGAGCGTGAAAACAACTTCTATCAGCCGCCCATGAATAATGAAAATTACAGCGAGATTCCTCGCTTTCCCAATAAAACTCCTCTTGCTATGGCTTATGTTCCGTTTCAGCAGTGGGGAGAATTATATGACGCAGATAAGGCTCTGAACAGAGGTACTCTTTTCCCTGAACTTGATTTGCCGTTTGAGGGGGACTGTAAAGATGAATGAAAAAAATCAGCTTCTCTCAGTCATTAAAAAATATGACTTCGCACTTAAAGAATTAAATCTCTACCTCGATACCCACCCTCAATGCCGCAGAGCTTTGTCTCTTTTCAATCAGTATAAAGCTAAAAGAGAAAGGGCTGTGAATGAATATACTTCAAAATACGGTGCAATTACAGTTTTACAGAACGATGAACGCTGGTCATGGACTGATGACCCGTTTCCGTGGGAGGGGAGATAATCTATGTGGCAGTATGAGAAAAAATTACAGTACCCCGTAAATATTAAAAATCCCAATCCTAAGCTTGCGAAAATAATCATCTCTCAGCTTGGAGGTGCTTATGGCTTATGGGTATGATTTGTAATATATTTCAATTGTGTTATTTTGTCTGTCAAATATTATCCTGTCGGTAAAACACCGCAGGATAATATTTTTTATCTGTTCGGGATAATTTCCTTTTATAATTGCCGAAATACTTGTCTTTACGGTTTTATTTTCGGGGAGTGTGATATCGGCATTTATTTCCCTGAGATTTTTTTCAAGGGAATGTATTTTACGGAGTATTTTTTCCTTGTTTTCCCTGTATTCTTCAATGGTATCAATACCGTTTTCGTAGGCTGATTTTATACGGATTAATTTTTTCTTTTCCTTTTCGGCAAGGCTATGGAAAAATTCAGGGCTGTTTTGCTGTATATTTTTCTGATGTATATTTATTTCAAAAGTGATGTCTCCCATATCGGACAGTATTTTTTCTGAAATTATCTGATTTATTTTTTCAAGCTTTACGGAATGGGATATCATGCATTTCCCTTTTGCGTAATTATGGCACTGCAAGCTGTTATTTTTTCTCTGCAGGCATAAAATTCCTCCGCAGTCGGAACACCTGACAAGCCCTCTGAGCATATATTCCGCAGGTTCTGACTTCTGAAAGGGCGGATAAAGATTTTTTATAATCTGTCGGCGTTTCTGTGCTTCTGCAAATATTTCCTCGGATATGAGCGGTTTATGCATACCACGGACTGTTTCGGCATTTTCGTGGAAACGTGTTTTTTTGCCTGTACTTCGGCGGAGTTTTCCCGTATATACAGGATTTGAAATTATATATTCAATGTTTCGGCTTTCAAAAAAATTTCCCCGTGATGTCCTTATACCGCAGATATTGAGTCTTTCGGCTATTTTTCGGTAGGAATTTCCGCTTATGAAATCAGAGAATATTTTCCGCACTGTTTCAGCATTTTCATCGGGCTGGAATATTCCGCTGTTTACCTTGTACCCAAAGGGAGGCTGTGATATTATCCCTCCGCTTATGAATTTTTCATTCATGCCTCTTTTTACTTCTTCGGCAAGGTTAAGGCTGTAAAATTCGTCCATAGCCTCATATATAGCTTCCATAAGAACTGCGCTGTTATCATCGGAAAGCTGTTCGGATACTGATATAACATCAATTCCGCACTGTTTTCTCAGAATGGATTTATAAATTATACTGTCCTCACGGTTTCGGGCAAAGCGTGAGAATTTCCACACTATTATGACATCAAAAGGGCGGGGGAGTGCTTTTGCAGTCGAAATCATACGCATAAATTCAGGGCGGTTTTCGGCATTTCTTCCGCTTATTCCCTCATCACGGAATATAAATTCATCGGGCAGACAATAATTTTTTTCTTCGGCAAAAAGACGGATTTTCCTGATTTGTGATGACGGTGAAAATTCTGTCTGTTCATCTGTGCTTACTCTTATGTATGCGGCTGCTTTTTTCATAGTTCACCTCGGATTAAATTAAATATGTTTTCTATAAAAACTGTTTACTTTTCTGCAAAAATATGTTAAAATATCATATATCAATATTGTAAAGGAGATATTTTATGAAAATAATGCACCTTTCCGACCTGCACCTCGGTAAAGTACTGAACGGCTTTTCACTCATGCATGACCAAAAGCATATACTCTCTCAGATTGTATCACTCGCTGAAAACAAAAAGCCTGACTGTATAGTTATCGCAGGTGATATATATGACAGGTCCAATCCCTCCGCTGAGGCTGTCGCTCTTTTTGACGAGTTTCTCAACGCACTCGCAGACAATAATTTCCCTGTTATGGCGATAAGCGGAAATCATGATGCCCCTGAACGTATAGCCTACGGAAACAAAATAATGCGTAAAAGCAATATATACCTTTCTCCTGTGTATGACGGCAATATAAAGCCTGTAATTCTGAATGACAATTTCGGAGAAGTTTGTTTCTGGCTTCTGCCTTTTGTCAATCCCACAAAGGTGAGAAAATTTTTCGGTGAAAGTCAGATAAACAACTATACAGATGCCCTCAGAGTTGCAGTCAATTCAATGAATACCGACATAAACAAAAGAAATATCCTTGTTGCTCATCAGTTCGTTACGGGTGCTTTAAGGTCTGAATCGGAATATGCAGGCAACCTTGAAAACGTAAATGCGGAAGTTTTTGAAAAATTCGATTATGTTGCCCTCGGTCATATTCACCGTCCGCAGAATATCGGAAGTCAGAAAATCCGCTACTGCGGTACTCCGCTCAAATATTCGTTCTCGGAAGCAAATCATGATAAATCTGTAACATTTGTCGAAATATCCGAAAAAAATTCCCCTCTCAAAATCGAAACCGAAAAACTTTCACCGCTTTTCGATATGCGTGAAATTGAAGGAAAATTTGAGGAGATAATGTCAAGTCCCCGTTCCGATGACTATATCCGCATAACGCTTACAGATGAAGAACCTATACTTAATGTTGTTGACAGACTGCGTACAAGATTCCGTAATGTAATGAGTATATCATACAGCAATATAAGGACAAATTCCGTCATTGACATTGACCGTGAAACAAGCTTTTCCAATAATTCTCCGAAAGAACTTTTTGCGGATTTTTATAAGTTGGTTGACGGAAATGAAATCTCACAGGAACAGTCCGCTCTTGTAAACAGTATTATAGATGAAATATGGGGGTATGAAATATGAAACCGCTTTATCTTGAAATGTCCGCTTTTGGTCCGTATGCAGGAAAAGAAACCGTTGATTTTGAAAAACTTGGCGGAAATGGTCTTTATCTCATAACAGGCGATACGGGAGCAGGAAAAACTACTATTTTCGATGCAATAACTTATGCCCTCTACGGTGAGCCTAACGGTCAGTACAGGGAAACTAAAATGCTCCGCTGTCAGTCCGCTGACCCTGATACGGAAACTTGTGTAAAATTTATCTTTGCATATGGCGGTAAGGAATATACAATTGAACGCAGACCTGCCTATGAACGCCCCAAAAAACACGGTGAGGGCTTCACCAAAAGAAAAGAATACGTTGAACTCTCTTTCGGTGATACCGTTATTTCAAAAACTTCGGACGTTAAAAAGGCAGTTGAAGATGAAATAATGGGACTCGACAAGGAACAGTTTTCACAGGTTGCCATGATTGCTCAGGGCGATTTCAGGGAATTTCTTATGGCGGATACAAGCAAAAAAAGAACCCTTATGAGAAAAATTTTCAGAACCGAAAAATTCAGCGTCCTGCAAGACAGAATCAAGGAAAAATATAAGGAAGTTAAGGAAAGCTATGACAGGGAAACTGAAAGATTTCAATACCTTATAAAAAATATTCAGATTCCCGATGAATCCTTTGAAATTCCCGAAACCCCCGACAATATCAATGAAATCCTGCAAATACTCGATAAGATTATCAACAGCGACAATGATAATTATAACCTCTCTGCGGAGCAGGAAAAACAAAATGACGAGAAAATTACCGCCTGCACCGCAAATATCAGCAAGGGCATGAAGCTTGAATCAGATAAAAAAGAAGAACAGGAAAAACTTAATCAGAAAAATATCCTTGATTCAAAACTCAGCAATCTGAAAGGCGATATGGACAAGGCTCTCGCTCAGAAACCTCAGATTGCCCGGTATCAGGAAAAAATCGCAAGTATAAACAGCCTCATTCCGCTTTATCAGGATATCGAAAATATAAGAAAAGATATACAGATTCTCACTTCTGAAACGGAAAATCTCATACAGCAGAAAATTAAAGAAGATGAAAATATTCAGGCACTCGAATCCGAACTGAATCAGAAGTCCCAAAACCTCGAATCCCTCAGAGATACAGGCGTTCGTCTTGCAGAATATGAAAATCAGTATTCCCAGCAGCAGAAATCAAAGGAACAGTTTATCGCACTCTCTCAGAAAACAGATTCATTCAATAAACTCTCAGATAAAAAAATCTCTCTGCAAAATGAATATTCAGAAATTGACAATGTATGCATAGCCGCAAGAGACAAGTATAATACGGCAAATGACCTCTTTCTCGCTTCTCAGGCAGGTATTCTCGCAGCAAAACTCCGAGACGGCGAAAAATGCCCCGTCTGCGGTTCGCTCTCTCACCCGTGTCCTGCACATCTTCCCTCGGAAATTCCCACGGAGGATAAAGTCAAAAAGCTTAAAGCCGATTTTGACATCTGTGATAAAAAACGTCAGCAGAAACTCAGCGAAGTTCAGAATATTATCGGTCAGCTCGATAATCTCAGGGAAAACCTCGAAACAGAACTGAAACAACTCCTCAACTGCGATATTCAGCAGGCTGATGACAAAATAAATTCCGAACTCCAAAAAACTGAACAACAGCTCGAAAGTCTGAAATTACTCATCTCAGAGGAAAAACAAAATCAGCAGACTAAATTACAGCTTGAAAAAATTATCCCCCGGATTCAGCAGGAATTGTCATCTTCAAAGGATATTTCCGCAAAACTTAACGTGAATATCGAAAACAACAACGTCAGAATTTCCGAAAAGAAATCCGAACTCACCAGAAAATCAGAAAGCCTTCCCTTTGAAAATATATCTATGGCAAATCAGGAAATTACCCGTCTGAAATCCTGCATAGACAGCATAAATACTTCAATCGAACGCTCAGAAAAGAATTTCAATGACGCTCAGAACGAAATCAGCCGTCTTGACGGTGAACTCAAAAAAATAAGGGAAAGTATCGCAGAATGTCCCAAAATTGACGTTTCAGCCGAAAATATAAGGCTCGCTTCCCTCAATCAGGAAAAAACAAGAATCACAGGCGAAAAGGAAAAGCTTAAATCACGCATCGACAATAATATCCAGCAGAAAAAAAATATCACCCAGTCAGGAAAAAATATAGAAAATATATATCACCGTTTCCAGATTATAAAGCCCCTCAGCGATGCCGTTTCAGGCAATATTTCAGGCAAGGAAAAAATTTCGCTTGAAGTCTATGTTCAGGGCAAATTCCTCGAAAGCATCATCAGCAGAGCAAATACACGCCTCAGAATTATGACGGACGGTCAGTATATGCTTATGAGAAGTACCGAAAAAAGCGGCGGAAATAAAAAAGACGGTCTTGAACTCGATATATATGATTTCTGGGGCGGAGCGCAGAGAAGTGTCAGGTCACTTTCAGGCGGTGAATCATTTATGGCTTCGCTTGCCCTCGCACTCGCTCTGTCAGAAGAAATACAGTCCAATGCAGGAGGAGTATATATAGATTCAATGTTCGTTGACGAGGGCTTCGGCTCACTTGACGAAAAATCTCTCCAGCAGGCTGTAAAGGCTCTTTCAGACCTTTCTGACGGTGAAAGACTTGTCGGCATAATCTCCCACGTTTCAGAACTCAAAAACCGTATAGAACATCAGATTTCAGTAACAAAAGACCGCAGCGGCAACAGCTGCATACAAATCAAGAATTAAAAAAGTAACCCGTTCAGAAATGAACGGGTTATTTTTACTTTTTGTCTTTCTTCCACAGGATATTTATTTTATTTTCCGTACCTGCGGCGATTCTTTTGTAATTTGGTATGTGTTTTATTAAAACTATGACGGTCAGCACTGAAAGTATGATTATTCCTTTTATATCGCTGTCGATGACTGCATATGTTATTGTGAAAAGCACTGAGCCTGTCGGTGCTACCAGTGATATATAATTTGTGAATACAATTGTAACAAGTTCAATAGTTATAAGTATTAAAAATATCAGCGGATTGTATGCAAGTATCATTCCGCCAAGGCTTGCGAGTCCCTTTCCGCCCTTGAATCCCATTAACACGGGGAATATATGCCCCATGATGCAGGCGCAGCCTGCCATTATTCCTGCAATATGGATATCTGGATATATTTTTATTGCGATTATTGTAACTGTGAATGCTTTGAATATATCAAAAAGTGCCGTGAACACTCCTGCTGTTTTGCCAAATTCAACAGCGATATTTGAAGCTCCTGCATTTCCCGTGCCTTTTTTGCGTATATCAAAACCGTTTATTTTTGATATGATATATGCAGGATTTATATTGCCTACAAAATAACTTAAAATCAAGTAGACAGCTATATTCATCTGATACCTCCTTTTAGTAATTTCTTCTCTGTGATGAAGGTCTGTTTCCTGTGCTTCTTCCGTCCATTGAAACATCAAGTCCCGAAATTCTTTCCATTGGCTGAATTATAACCGTTGCAGGCTGATTTCCCGACCATTCAAACATATATGATTCACCTGAACTCTGACCTATGAGGTTTCGCCAGTTGAGGTCTGTTTTTATTGAGGGGTCTGAGCCTATCCAGCATACAGCCGCATCGGGGTCGGCTATTATTGTTGAGGAATTCTGCATATTGCTGAGGACTATGGGGTTTCCGTCAGAGAGGACAGCAACAAGTGCATTGTTTCCCTCTCCTGTGAGGGTAGATGTAGCTATACCTTTCTGGGAGATAACTCCCTGCGCCATAAATCTGACACTGTATTTGCAGTCCTGTGTAAATGCGAGGATATTTTCGCTTTCAACGGAGATAGTTTCACCGTATTCAAGCTGACATATAGTGACGTGCTGCTGGTTATTGGCGTAATATGTAACGCTTTCGCCGTTGAAATCGACTTTCATAAGGGGGAGGTTTTCACCTGTGACACGTCTTGCTATATGTCCGAGAAGTGCCTGACCGAATCCCTGCTGAGGACCGAGCATTACTTTTGTGAAGTTATAATTTTTTCCTCCGTAATTTTCGCCTCCGATAAATGCACCTGCTTTTGTGAAAATCATATCACCGCCTGTTGCAGTTACTTTGAGGCAAAGTTCGTTTAAAGTTTCAAATATTACCATAATTTCTCCTTTATTCGAGAGCAACTCCGTAGATTCCGCAGAATCCTGCGAGGTCCTTGTTGTAGCCCGAACCTACTGCATTGAATTTCCAGTTTCCTTTATATCTGTACAGTTCTCCTATAATCATAGCCGTTACATCGGGGTAACATTCCGTAAGTTCAAATCTTGCGATTTCCTGATTATTGGTATCATTTACTATATTTGCATAGAGATTGCTTACCATTCCGAAATGAAGTTTCTGGGCGAGGGCTTCATAGATAGTAACTGATATGACGATTTTCTGCACATTCGGATTGACTTTTGAGAGGTCTATATCGAGTTCGGCATCGTCATTGAGTGAGGGGTTATCTTCATAGAGGTAGTATTTGACGCTTCCCTCAGGGCTTGCGGGCTGACCGTAGAAAATAAACCATTCTTCACTGAGAACCTTATTGTTTCCGCCAAGCATAAAGGCGGAGGAATCAAGCTGACATCTTGCATCGTTTATATTCCAGCCCACACCTACTTTTATTTTATCCACGGGGATATTTATTTTCTGACCTTTCATAACAGGAGTACCGTTTCCCCTGCGGTGCGGTGCGGATTTTTTAGGCGGTGACGGTGCGGTATTCTGTTGCTGACTGTGATTATTCTGCTGACTGTGATTATTCTGTTGACTATGGTTATTTTGCTGATTATGATTATTCTGCGGATTATGATTATTCTGCTGACTGTGATTATTTTGCGGATTATAGTTATTCTGCTGATTATAGCCGTTTTGCTGATTGTTTGAGGTAATCCTGTTGAGAGATGTAAGATTTCCCGATGATAACGGGGGCTTTATGAGTGCTGAATTGTTAGTGCCGTACACATTCAGGAGAGTATTTTTATTCAGTGCGCCTTTTGTTCTCATAGGTATATTGACTCCCAAGTTATCCCTCCTTTGATTATATATTTCCTGCGAATTACATTATAGCACAAAATATTTATTATTTCAAGTACGTTTGAAAAATATTTTATACAACTG